>DATHBF010000583.1:0-8316 GCA_035296285.1 Pyrinomonadaceae bacterium
GGGGAACGATAAAGACTTCCTCTCGACGCGCGTCTCCTACAAGTTGAATCTCAAGGGGCCGAGCGTCAGCGTCCAGACCGCCTGCTCAACTTCGCTGGTCGCCGTTCACCTGGCCTGCCAGAGTCTACTGAACGGCGAATGCGGCATGGCGCTGGCCGGCGGCATCACGCTGCTCGTCCCGCAGAAGGTCGGCTACAGGTTCGAGGAGGGAGGAATCCTCTCGCCCGACGGGCATTGCCGCGCCTTCGACGCGGGGGCGCGGGGGACCGTCAGCGCGAGCGGCGCGGGCGTCGTGGTCCTCAAGCGGCTGGAGGACGCGCTCTCGGACGGCGACCACGTCCACGCCGTCATCAAGGGCTCGGCCGTCAACAACGACGGCTCGCTCAAGGTCGGCTACACCGCGCCGAGCGTCGAAGGGCAGGCCGCCGTCATCGGCGAGGCGCTCAGCATGGCCGGCCTCGAAGCCGGGGACATCAGCTACGTCGAGGCCCACGGCACGGGGACGGTAATGGGCGACCCCATCGAAATCGCGGCGCTGACCCAGGCATTCCGCGCCACGTCTCAGGCCGCACGGTTCTGCGCCGTCGGCTCCGTCAAAACAAACATCGGGCATCTGGACACGGCAGCCGGAGTGGCGGGCTTGATCAAGACCGTCCTCGCGCTGGAGAACAGGTCCATCCCGCCCAGCCTCCACTTCGTCGAAGCCAACCCCGAGATAGATTTCGAGAGCAGCCCGTTTTACGTCAACGTCGCGCTCTCCGCGTGGGAGACCGACGGGAGGCCGCGTCGAGCCGGCGTCAGCTCCTTCGGCATCGGCGGCACGAATGCTCACGTCGTCGTCGAGGAGGCCCCGCCTCCGGCGCCCGACGACGCCGCGCCGCCCTACCACCTGCTCGTACTCTCCGCCCGGACGCGCACCGCCCTCGAAAGTGCGCTCGCCAATCTTCACACTCACTTGCAGAAGCACCCGGAGTTGAATCCGGCCGACGTGGCCTACACGCTGCAACTCGGGCGCAAACAGTTCGAGCACCGCGCCGCCCTCGTCTGCCGCGACCTCGACGACGCCCTCAAGGCGCTCGAAACACGCGACCCGCGACGCCTTCACACTTCCGCAGCGGAGGCCGACGAGCGGCCCGTGCTCTTTATGTTTCCCGGCCAGGGTGCGCAGTATGTGCGGATGGCGGCGGGGCTCTACGAGGCCGAGCCGGCGTTCCGCGAGCAGGTCGATCTCTGCTCCGAACAGTTACTCCCCCGGCTCGGCTGCGACCTTCGCCGGCTACTCTACCCGGCCGAAGGGCAGGAGGCGGAGGCCGCGGCGCGTCTGGATGAAACCTTCATCACGCAGCCCGCTCTTTTCGTAGTTGAGTACGCGCTGGCCACGACGCTGATGCGTTACGGCGTGCGCCCGCGGGCGATGATAGGTCACAGCATCGGCGAATACGTCGCAGCCTGTCTGGCCGGCGTCTTCTCGCCGGAGGACGTGCTGAGGCTGGTGGCGGCGAGGGGGCGTTTGATGCAGGAGCTTCCGCGCGGCGCGCTGCTCAGCGTCTCTCTCCCCGAGAGGGAGGTCGAGCCTTTCCTGACCGACGGCCTCTCGCTGGCGGCCGTCAACGGTCCTTCCTTCTGCGTCGTCTCGGGCGAGACGGAGGCCGTGAGCCGTTTGGAGCTGCAACTCGCCGGGCGCGGGGTGAGCTGTCGCCGGCTGCGCGCCTCTCACGCCTTTCACTCGCGGATGATGGAGCCCATCCTCGCGCGGTTCGCCGAGGAGTGGGAGACGGTCAAGCTGAGCGCCCCGCAGATTCCCTACGTCTCGAACCTCTCGGGCGCGTGGGCGACGGCCGAGGAGGTGACGGATGTCAACTATTGGACGCGCCATCTGCGTCATACCGTCCGCTTCGCCGCCGGCATGCATGAGCTGTTGAAGATAGATGACGCCATCCTGCTCGAAGTCGGCCCCGGGCAAGCTTTATCGTCCCTGACCAGACATCACCCCGCGAAAGCAGCCGGGCAGTTGGCGCTCCCCTGCCTGCCGGGCGCGCAGGACGGGCGCACGGCCCTCGAAGTGTTGCTCGAAGCAATCGGGAAACTCTGGGCCGCGGGCGGGCGCGTGGACTGGGAAGGACTACACGGGGGGCGTCGTCGTCGTCGCGTGCCGTTGCCCACCTACCCCTTCGAGCGGAGCCGCCACTGGATCGAGCCGCAGCCGGCGGCCGACGATTCGGACGCACCGGCTCAACCGCCGAAACTCCATAAGAGAACAGACCTCGGCACTTGGTTCTACACCCCTCTCTGGAAACAATCCGTCGCGCCGCCCACGTCAGGGGCAGACGGGGAGGGGCTGCGCTGGCTCTTCCTGCTCGACGAGTGCGGCATCGGGCGGCTGCTCGTCGCGCGGCTCGAAGAGGAAGGCCGGGAGGTCACGGTCGTGACGGCGGGAGAGCACTTCAGCGTCCGCGGCCACGCGGCCTACACCATCAACCCCCGGCGGCCCGGCGATTATCAACTCCTGCTCGAAGGGCTCGCCGACGCGGGGAGGCTGCCCGACAAGATTGTTCACCTCTTCAGTGTCACGCCGGACGGGCAGACCGGAAGCGATTCCTTCGCGGAGTTTGAACAACTGGGCTTCTACAGTCTGCTCCACCTCGCGCAAGCGTTCGGCGGACAGAAGCTCGCGCCGACGGCCCGCCTCTTCGCCCTCTCGAACAACATGCAGGGCGTGACCGGCGAGCCGTGGCTGTGCCCGGAGAAAGCGACGCTGCTCGGGGCGTGCAAGGTCATCCCGCAGGAGTATCCGAACCTCGCCTGCCGCAGCATTGACCTCGTGCTGCCTCGACCTGCGTCGCGCCACGAGAGCAATCTTGTAGAGCAACTCCTGGCGGAGATGAAGGCGGAGGCCGAAGAGGCGGCGGTCGCCTTCCGCAATAACGCACGTTGGACGCAGGTGCTCGAACCCGTCAGGCTCGAACACCCGGCGGGTGCCCCGGCGCGTCTGCGTGAACAAGGCGTCTACTTGATAACGGGCGGCCTCGGCGGCATGGCGCTGGAAATGGGCGAGCATCTGGCCCGCCTCGTCCGCGCCAGATTGGTCCTCGTCGGGCGCTCCGAGTTCCCCGGCCGCGGCGAGTGGCAACGGTGGCTGGCGGCCCACGACGAGACGGATGAGGTCAGCCGCAAGATAAGGAAGTTGCAGTCGGTGGAAGAACAGGGGGGCGAGGTTCTGGTGCTGCGGGCTGACGTGACCGACCGGGGGCAGATGCGGGAGGCTTTCTCGCACGCCCGCGCGCGTTTCGGCCGCGTCAACGGCGTCATTCATGCGGCGGGGGTCGCGGGCGGGGGGTTGATTCAGCTCAGGACGGCCGAGAGCGCCGCCGACGTGCTCGCGCCCAAGGTCCGAGGCGCGCGTGTGCTGGAAGACCTGCTCGACGGCGAAGACCTGGATTTCCTTCTGCTCTGTTCGTCTCTCAATTCGATTCTCGGCGGCGTCGGCCAGGCGGACTACGCCGCGGCCAACCTCTTCCTCGACGCCTTCGCCCGTTACGATGTCGCCGAACGGGGGCGCGCCACCATCTCGGTCAACTGGGACGCGTGGCGGGAGGTCGGTATGGCCGCTCTGAGGGCCGACGCCTCGCGGCTTAACCCCGCGCGCCCTTCGTCCCACGTCCCCGCGCCGCGCCACCCGTTGCTCGGGCGCCGCGTGGAGTCCGCCCCGCGGCGCGAGACCTACTCGCACGAGTTCAGCGTGGCCGGCGACTGGATTCTTGACGAGCATCGGATCGGCGGCCACGCCCTGCTGCCGGGAACTGCTTTCCTTGAGATAGGTCGCGCGGTATCCGGCGAGCATCCGCGGGACGCCGTCGTCGAGCTGTGCGACGTGTTCTTTCTCAACATCATGCGCCTGGGAGAGGACGAGCGGAGAGAGGCGCAGACGGTGGTCGAGGAGAACGGCGACGGCTTCAGGTTCACGGTCAGAAGCGCCGACGGCTCGAACGGGCAGGCCCGCTGGCAGGAACATGCCATCGGCCGCCTGGAGTATACGGCCGCCGCGCCCCCGCAAAAGCGCGACCTCGCCGAGATTCTGAGCAGATGCCCGAAGGAGATTGACCTCGCCGAAGAGCCTTTTAAGGGCGATGGGCTCGGGCCGCGTTGGGACAGCTTGCGGGCCGTCCACATCGGGGAGGCGGAACTGCTGGCGGTGCTCGAACTGCCGGAAGAGTTCGCCGCCGATCTGGAGAGATATGAACTCCATCCCGCGCTCCTCGACGTGGCGGCGGGCGCGGCCAAACAGTACCTCGGCGGCGGCGGCTCGTACCTGCCCCTCTCTTACAGGCGCGTCCGTGTACATCAGCCGCTGCAAGGCAGGCTCTATTGTTACGCGCGTTCGAAGGAGGGCAACCGACTTCAGGACGAGGTGTTGACCTTCGACCTCGTCCTGATGGACGAGCGTGGGGTGGAGCTGGTCGAGGTCGAGGAATTTAGCGCCAAGAGAATCGGCGACTCGGCGCGGATGACCATGGCCTTGAGCGGACAGGCGGAGCAGGCAGGGGCAGCGGCCCACGTCGCGCAAGAACCTCCCGCGGAGAGGAACATGCCGCCAGCGGAGGCCGTGCGCTCAATGCTGACCGGGGAGGGCCTTGAGGTATTCGGTCGCTTGCTCACGGCACACACGCTGTCGCAGGTGATAGTTTCGACCGCCGACATTCACGCCGTCATCGAGCAGGCGAATGCTTCTACGCCGTCGGGCCTGCTGGGGCAGGCCGAGCTGCTACCGCCGCCCGCGCCGCCCCCGACGCACCCGCGCCCCGAGATGCAAACGCCCTACCTCGCCCCCCGCAACGAGCTGGAGCGGACGCTGGCCGGCATCTGGCAGGAACTCCTCGGCATCGCCGAGGTCGGCGTCGGCGACAACTTCTTCGAGCTGGGCGGGGATTCCGTCGTCGCCATCCACGTCATCGCCCGCGCCAATCAAACGGGACTCCAACTGAGCCCGCAGGCCCTTTTCAATCACCCGACCATCGCTGAGCTGGCCGCCGCGACCGGTCAGCCGCCGCCCGCCGCAGCCGAACTTACGCAAGGCGCTGACGACTACACGCCCGGGAGCTTTGAACTCGTCACGCTCGACGAGAGCAAGCTGGACATTCTTTCCAGACTACTGGGAGACGCAGATGACGGGGACGAATCGGACGACCCCGAAGAGCTTGACGAGGCGCGCGACGGCGGTGCGGACGCCTGAGCGACCCTTTCATGAAGCTCATCAGATAATCCCCTCTTCAATGTCTTTTCCTTCGGCCGACAATCTCTCTCTGCTCGGCCGCGTCATCGCTTAGCCTACTCATCACCAGTTGGGGCGGCGTTCGTCCTTGGCCCGCCGATTCAAATGGTGTTCAATGACGCCAGCCGCCCGGTCGGGGCTTCAAAGATTTACTTAAATCTCTAAAGGTTGACGGACGTGAAACTCACCGCCATAAAGGTCGCACTCGCAGGGTTACTGCTTCACTCGGTGTGCTTCTTCGCTTCGGCGCAGGAGCAGAGCCGGGTCGCCTTCAAAATCGGGGAGAGGGAGTTGATTCCTGAAGGCATCGCTTATGACCCTCGCGCGAAAGTTTTTTATGTCGGCAGCACGTATCAGCGCAAGATAGTTAGCGTAGATGCAAAAGGCGTCGTGCGGGACTTTACAGGCGAGGGGCAGGAAGGGCTCCTGGGCGCGCTCGGGATGAGGGTCGATGCTAAAAGGCGGCTGCTGTGGGTGGTAAGTTCCAACGCGGGGGGCGCGATGCCGGGCAAGGGGCTGGGCGGAGATTGTCTCGGATGTTCCGCCGTTTTCAAGTATGACCTGAGGGCGGGCAGACTGATTAAGAAGTACGCCTTGAGCAACAAGCCCAACGCCCACTTCCTTAACGACCTGGCAATCAACTCACGCGGGGACGCCTTCATTACGGATACCGTCACCGGCGACATTTACCTCGTCTCCCGCGAGAAGGACGAGTTGGAGTTGTTCGTTAACCTCGGTCCGAAAGCCTATCCGAACGGCATAGATTTATCGGGCGACGAAAAACACCTGTTCGTGGCTGCGGACGGTGGCGTGCGGGTGGTCAACTTGCGTGACAGGAGTAGCCGAACACTGAAGCTGCCTGACGGAGTTTCGCCCGTAGTGATAGACGGTTTGTACTTTTATAAGGGGAGTCTCATTGCCATCCAGCCCTTCGCACCCCAGCGGAAGGTGGTCCGATATTCCCTGGACGCGGAGGCCAACGCCGTTACTAAAGTTGAAATTATCGAAGCTGAGAACCCGCTGTTTAATCAACCGACGACCGGGGTGATCGTAGGCAAGGATTTCTACTACATAGCTAACAGCCAGCTCCAGCTTTTTCGGAGGATATACAAGCCGGACGGCTCGTACGACAAAGGGCAGTTGTTAGATGTGGTGGTACTGAGAGAGCGCCTTTAGACTTGAGAAATGCGGCCGTGGTGCGACGCTGTCAGTCCACGTGCCGGTATGTTTCCGACGCTTCTGAGAAATACCAGTCCCCTTCCTGAAGCCTGGCGCGGACGGTCATCAGCTTCTCGACGGTCTCCCCCTCGCATGTCCACCTCCGGGTGTATAAATCAGCCTCGCCGGAGGGCGACGCGGAGCCTCGCCCGTCAATGCTGCGCACGCCGTCAACGGGAATTTTGGACCGTGACTCGACGGGCGTCAAATTCGGCACAGGGGCCTGGCCTTCGGCGGGCTCTTAACTTTATGTACGTGGTACCCGCTCGCTCACGGGGCCGCGCAGCAGCTCATGGCGCGTCCGTCCCCGCTCACACTCGCGGCCGTGTCCGGCTTGATGGTCGGTCTTATCTGGTTGCCGTTCGGTCTCGCCCTGGAGGCTCTGCTCAGTAGGTGGCACGGGCGAAAGCGTGGCCCATCGGTCGCCGTCGCGGGCTAACGGCAGGCAAATACATCCTGTTCGGGATGACGGGCGGCCGCACTGAGAGCAGGCGCCCGCCGACGTGACCGCAGCCCTTAAAGGGGATGACCTTGCGGCTCGGGCCCCCTTATTTTTGATACACAACCTGGAGCTGGAGGCGTCTGCTTCATCACATCAACACCGCCGGGCGCGTCACGGCAGCGGCTTGCCCCCTGTGACGCCGACGACCCCGCCGCAGACATAGCTCGACTCCTGCGAGGCGAGGAAGACGTAGACGGGGGCCAGCTCGGCGGGCTGCCCCGGGCGTTCGGCCGGCGTGTTCGCGCCGAACTCCCCGTACTTCTCGTGCGGCATCGTTGAGGTGATGAGCGGCGTCCAGACGGGGCCGGGCGCGGCGTCATCTCGGCTTCGATGCCGGGCGTCTCCTGCGGCTGCTCCTCGAAGGGCGGCTTCGCCCCCTGCTCTTTGGGGTCTTCGCTCATCCGTTCCTCCACTTGTCTCTAACAGATGTCGTCATCTTCGGGGACGCGCCTTTAAAAGACGGTCAAACTAAAATGGGTATGAAAGCGTCTCCTTCGCGTACCCGGCCATAAGGTTGGGACGCGCGTACAGGTGGCATCACGCGTGCGTACAGACAGAGACAGCGCCCCCCGCCGCTTAGGCGAAGGGCGCTGCTGCTCTGGACGATGCTCTGACGCCTTGGGGCGCCAGGGCGTCTCAAGAAGCCGGCCCAAGGGAAGAGGGCCGGCGTTCTAATTCGTGGCGCGCAGCCGTTAGACGGTGCGGCGCCCGGTCAGCAGGTTGATAACAAGAACCACGGCCGCGATGACGAGCAGCAGGTGGATCAGACCGCCGCCGACGCCGCCGACGAGACCCAGCAGCCACAGAACCAGCAGAATCACAAGAATGGTCCAAAGCATGTTCGCTATCCTCCTCAGTTACTCATCCACAATTGTTTGAACTCACAAGCACCTGCCGGGTTTAATAACAACGCCCGTGCCACGGCGCCGACGAAGAGAAGGCCGCGCCTTGTAAACCCTTAGCGTCTCAGCACTTCGCCCCGTCAAGCGCCGCGTCAATGCCCCCAACTGCGGCACGAGCGCGGCGGGAGGCGAATCAAAACCCGTCTATCTTCCGACTACACGGCGGCCTGAAAGGGGACGGACTGTTTTCGCAGATTGATTGACCGCCCGAGCCGCGTGGGGTTTATAAGGTGTGTATGCAATGCGGAAGTTAAGCCCCTCGTTTTTACAGAATCGTCTTCAAGAAGACTCTCCTGCGAATTACCTCCATCTCACAACGAAGTCGCAACCAAGCCGGCCCGCACGGAGGCTACTATCCGTCTCACCTAACGGGCGTTCCTTTTGAGAATGAGTGAAGCTTTGGGGCAGGCCGCGAGAGCGGCCGT
>DATHBF010000584.1:0-8174 GCA_035296285.1 Pyrinomonadaceae bacterium
GGACGCGCGAGGTCTTGACGCTCGCCTACATGAACGCGGAGAGCCTTGCGCGCACGCTCGCCGAAGGGCAGACGTGGTTCTGGTCGCGCTCGCGCGGCGAGCTTTGGCACAAGGGCGCGACCTCGGGCCACACGCAGCGCGTCGTCTCCGTCCGCCCCGACTGCGACTCGGACGCGCTCGTCGTGCTCGTCGAGCCGCGCGGCCCGGCCTGCCACACGGGAGCGCGGAGCTGTTTCAAAGATGAAGACGAAGGCGGGCCGGGCGAGGGAATCGGCCCCGTTCTCGAAAGGCTCTATTCGGTCGTCGCGGGGCGGCGGCGCGAGATGCCGGCGAACTCTTACACGACGTACCTGTTCGAGAAGGGCCTGAACAAGATTCTTAAGAAGGTCGGCGAGGAGTCGGCTGAGACCATCATCGCCGCGAAGGACGGAGACGCCGCCGCGCTTACGTCCGAGACGGCCGACCTCGTCTACCACCTCCTCGTCATGCTGGTCGAGCGCGGCGTCGGGCTGGAAGCCGTCGGCGCCGAACTCGCGCGCCGCGCCGCGGAGAAGGGTCAGGAATGATGGGAAGCGAGCTACAGGAACTTCTCGACTTCGGCGTCGGCCTCGCGCGCGAGGCGGGCGAGATCACGCTCCGCTACTTCAAGAAAAAATTCGAGACGCGGCTGAAGGGCAAGGACAACTTCGTCACGCAGGCCGACCTGGAGGCCGAAGAGTTCGTCCGCCGCCGCATCGAGGAGAGATTCCCCGGCGACTCCATCGTCGGCGAGGAGTGGGGCGAGCGCGAGGGCACGACGAACCGGCGCTGGATAATCGACCCGATTGACGGCACCTACTCCTTCGTCCACGGCGTCCCCTTCTACGGCGTCCTCCTCGGCCTCGAAATCGACGGCGAGCCCGCGGCCGGCGTCGTCAACATCCCCGCGCTCGGCGAGATGGTCTACGCGGCCAAAGGGCTCGGCTGCTTCTGGAACGGCGAGCGCGCGGCCGTCTCTAAGACAGGCTCGCTGGACGACGCGCTGCTGCTCGCCACGGACTTCGGCACCTGCGCCCGCTACGGCTTCGGGCCGGCCGCCGACGAGCTACAGCGGAAAGCTTCCGCGCGCCGCACGTGGGGCGACTGCTACGGCTACGTCCTCGTCGCCACGGGCCGCGCGGACGTAATGCTCGACCCCGTCCTCTCCGTCTGGGACTGCGCCGCGCTCCTCCCCGTCATCGAGGAGGCGGGCGGGACTTTCACAGACTGGCAAGGCCGACGCACCATCCGCGGCGGAAACGCCGTCGCCACGAACAGCCTTCTTTTTCAAGAAGTTATGGGGATTATCGAGTCCCGCCGCGCGGAGTAAGACAAAAATTCCACGCCCCTGCGTGTCAAAAAAGCCGGCCGGCGTGATTTGAAACCCTCCGGATGTGTCAAATGTCGCCACCTCCTGCCGGACTTGACGACTGTACCGAATTTGACTCACAAAGCCTGCCCTGCCTTCCCGCCTGAAAACCCTGAAAAGTCACGATTCCCTTGAAAATCAGTCAGTTAACAGATGAAGCGGGTGGCGGCACGGATGTTGCTATACGGGAACTGAACCGGCCTTGCTCTGGCCGGGGTTAGATTCACAGGAAGGTCAGCAAGGCGTCGGGTGCGCGGTGGGCAAGCTTACTCGCATCCGGCGCGTTGAAATATTCGGCCCCGCCTTGTCTTCCCCCGGCAAACCGCGTAAGGTTTTGAGTTTTGATTCTCGGCGGCGGCCTCGCCTGTAGGGTCCGGGCGCTCACAGTCATCAAACTTTTTGGTAAAGGAATGAGAATGAAACCGATTAAGCACGTGGAAAAGGGTGTGGCCTTCGTCGCCGGCAGACTTTTCAATACCGCCCAGTTCTTCAACCAGTTCCGGCCGAACGAGGCGTTCACGCCGAAGTGGTCCGACAAGCCGCTGCTCAAGTCCTGGCAGAAGTCGAAGCCGCCGCTCGGCTTCCCGCGCACGACCGACTCGCTCTGTCCGAAGTGCGTCATCGAGGCGCGCAACAAGATTCTCAGCGCGCCCACCATCGACCCCTCCATCCTCATTCAGGAGAAGGTCGGCGAGATCAAGGCGCAGATCATCGAGCGCGACGGCCAGATTTGGATGGTCAAGGATTGCCCCATCCACGGCCACTTCGAGGACATCATGGCCATCGACTCGACGTTCCTCAAGCACATCGAGTCCATGTTCCCCGGCCGCGACATCCAGGCCCACAACGACGAGGGGCTGCACGAGCACGGCTCCAGCTCCATCAAGTTCGGCCGCGGCTCGGTGCTGACGATTGACCTGACGAACCGCTGCAACATGATGTGCGACCCGTGCTTCATGGACGCCAACCAGGTCGGCTTCGTCCACGAGCTTTCCTTCGACGAGGTCAAGGACATCCTCGACAAGGCCATCTCCATCAAGCCGCGCCGCCAGATGTCGGTCCAGTTCTCGGGCGGCGAGCCCTCCATCTCGCCCCACTTCATCGAGGCCATCCGTTACTCGCGCAAGGTCGGCTACAACTCCGTCCAGTGCGCCACCAACGGCATCGAGTTCGCCAAGTCGAAGGAGTTCTGCCGCGAGGCCGCCGAAGCCGGTCTGCGTTACGCGTATTTGCAGTTCGACGGCATCGGCAACGACGCCAACTCGCACCGCCAGGTCGGCAACCTCTTCGACGTGAAGCTGCGCGCCATCGACAACCTGCATGAAGCGGGCGTCGAGATCGTGCTCGTCATCACGCTCGTCAACGGCATCAACAACGACCAGGTCGGCTCCGTCATCCGCTTCGCGCTCGACAACCCGAAGAAGATCGCCTTCCTCTCCTTCCAGCCCGTCTCCTTCACCGGCCGCGACGAGGAGATCACGGACGAGCGCCGGATGCAGCAGCGTTACACCCTGTCGCACCTCGCCAACGACGTGAAGTCGCAGGTCGGCATCACGGAGCCGACGCGCGACTGGTTCCCGCTCTCCCTGATGGGCGCCTTCGCCGACTTCGCCGACCTCGCGCACGGGCCTGACGCCGAGTGGGGGCAGGTCTCCTGCGGCTGCCACCCGAACTGCGGCGTCGGCACGGCCGTCATGATCGACAAGGAGACGAAGGAGATGGCGCCGGTGCCGGCGTTCCTGAACATCCCCGGCCTGGTCCGCGACATGCAGAAGATCACGGATGCCGGCCGCGGCAAGTGGCGCACGAACATGATGATGGGCCTCGCGCTCCTGAAGCACTACAACCCGTACAAGGCGCCCTCGCAGTTCTCGCTCTACGAGCTGTTCAAGAAGTTCGACAAGTCGTTCGGCCTGACGGGCCGCACCTACGGCCGCGTTGACGGCCGCCGCTCGAAGGAGGACATCGAGGCCCGCCGCTCCGACCGCTGGAACTTCCTCTTCATCGCCGGCATGTGGTTCCAGGACCTCTTCAACTACGACTTCCGCCGCACCGAGATGTGCATCATCCCCTACGGCACGCAGGAGGGCGAGATCTCGTTCTGCGCCTACAACACCGGCATCGGCTGGCGCAACATCATCGAGCAGATGCACCAGAACGCGACCGTCGCCCAGTGGTACAAGGAGCACGGCCGCCACGAAATCTTCGCCAGGAACAAGGAGGTCGCCCTTGAGGCCGCGCCCGTCAGCCTCATCCTGAACGAAGTCGACCTCCAGCGCCCGAACAAGCCGCAGATGGAAGGCCCCAAGACGGCGGCCGAAGAGGCGGCCATGATGCGCAAGCTCTACCAGGAGATGGTCTTGAAGAACAAGCTCGGCTCCGACGTGGAGAAGAACAAGCCCGTCCAGATCAAGGGCCTCTCGCGCGGCAACAAGGAGACGGCGAGCGCCTAAGCCCCGCCCGCGTTTCTTAACAGGGAAGCCCCGCGGCCGTTCAAAAGTCGCGGGGCTTTCGCTTGCTTGAATAATTCACGGCCATAAGGTGTAATGGGCGACGGCTTAATTCTATGGTTCGCATTCTTCTGACAAACGACGACGGCATCCACTCCGAAGGACTCACGAAAGTTGAGGAAGCGCTGCGCGAGCTGGGCGACGTTTACGTCGTCGCGCCGGCCTCCGAGATGAGCGGCGCCTCGCACAGCCTGACGCTTTCGAGGCCGCTCCGCATCCGCCGGATTGACGAGCGCCACTGGACCGTGGACGGCACGCCGACCGACTGCGTCACGCTCGCCCTCAACCACATCTTCAAGGAGTCCGAGCGCCCCGACATCTGCTGCTCCGGCATCAACTACGGCGGCAACCTCGGCGACGACGCCAGCTACTCGGGCACGGTCGCGGGCGCCCTGGAATCCACCATCCTCGGCGTCCCCGGCATCGCCTTCAGCCTCGTCGCCCGCGAGAACTTCGACTTCACGGAGGCGGCGCGCTACGCGCTCGTCGCGGCGCGCAAGGTCGTCGAAGAGGGCTTGCCCGACGGCACGCTCCTCAACGTCAACATCCCGCCGGGCGAAATCCGCGGCGTGCGCGTCACGCGCCAGGGCATCAAGAAGGCGCGCCCCATCATCACCGAGCACATAGACCCGCGCGGCAAGGCTTACTACTGGATAGGCGAAGAGTACTTCGGGACGAGCGCCGAGGACGGGACCGACTACGCGGCCGTCGAGGCCGGCCTCGTCTCGGTCACGCCGATGCGCAGCGACATGACGAACCACGACGTGCTCGAAGGCATCTCGGGCTGGAACAGCGAGCTGACGGAAGAAGGCGCGCGCGAGGTGCAGGACGAGCCGGCGGGCAGGAGTTGAGGCGGGCGGGGGAAGGTCGAGCGTTGAGTTCCTTGTCTTCAAACTGGTCGGCCGCGCAGGCGGGTGGCTTCCGCATCCCGCGCCAGCGCATGGTCGAGCGCCTGCGCGACCACTACCGCATCGCAGACCCGCGCGTCCTCGACGCGATGAGCCAGGTCCCGCGCCACCTCTTCGTCCCCGAGGCCCTACAGGGCCGCGCCTACGGCGACCACGCCCTCCCCATCGACGCCAACCAGACCATCTCGCAGCCCTACATCGTCGCGCGCATGACCGAGCTGCTCGAAGTCACGCGCGACAGCCGCGTGCTTGAGATCGGCGCCGGCTCAGGCTACCAGACGGCCGTGCTCGCGCGCGTCGCCGGGCAGGTCTACTCCATCGAGCGCATCGGCGACCTCGCGCGCCAGGCACAGTCGCGCATCCGCGCGCTCGGCATCTACAACGCCACCGTCAAGTGCTTCGACGGCACGCTCGGCTGGAGCGCGCACGCGCCCTACGACGCCGTGCTCGTCGCGGCGGGCGGGCCCGAAGTGCCCGAGCCTTTGCTCGCGCAGTTGAAGGCGGGCGGCCGCCTCGTCATCCCCGTCGGCCCGACGCGCGAGTCGCAGAGCCTCGTCCGCGTCGTCCGCGAGGAGGACGGCTTCCGCCGCGAGGAGCACGGCCCCTGCGCCTTCGTCCCGCTCATCGGCCGCTACGGCTGGGCGACCAAACCCGAGTAGCCGGCAGGTAGAACCCTCCCCGCGCACGCCAAGATAATCTTATGGAATCGCTTTACGAACTCCTGCACCAGCTCAAAGAGCTGCTCAACCCGAAGAACATCATTGACTTCCTGACGACGAAGGGGCTCTTCCTGACCTACGCGGGGCTCATCCTCATCGTCTTCGCGGAGACGGGGCTCGCCGTCGGCTTCTTCCTGCCGGGCGACTCGCTGCTCGTCGTCGCGGGCCTCGTCGCGCGCATGCACCCCGACCGGCTCAACGTCGTCGTCCTGCTCGGCACGCTCTTCGTCGCGGCGGTCGTCGGCGACGCCGTCGGCTACTACACGGGGCTCAAGCTGGGGCCGCGCCTCTTCACGCGCCAGAAGTCTTTACTCTTCCGCCCGAGCCACCTCCAGAAGGCGCACGAGTTCTACGAGAAGTACGGCGGCAAGACCATCATCATCGCGCGCTTCGTCCCCATCGTCCGCACCTTCGCGCCCATCGTCGCGGGCGCGGCGAACATGTCCTACAGGCAGTTCGTCGTCTACAACGTCGTCGGCGGCTTCGCCTGGGTCTTCAGTATGATCCTCGCCGGCTACTTCCTCGGCAGCGTGGTCGAGCACGCCTTCGGCATCAAGCTCGAAGACCACATCGAGAAGGTCGTCGTCGTCGTCGTCTTCCTCTCGCTGCTGCCGCCCGTCTACGAATACATCAGGTCGCGCCGCGAGAAGGCACGCCTGCGCCGCGAGGCCGGCGACGTGAGTGTTTGACAGGAGGTCCGACGGTCCTTAGAATGCTTGTGAAGTCGTGACGGGGCGTGGCTCAGCCTGGTAGAGCGCTCGGTTCGGGACCGAGAGGTCGAAAGTTCGAATCTTTCCGCCCCGACTTTCTTAAGAAGAGAAGCAGCAGACCACCAATTCGGTCTGCTGCTTTTTTTTTATCCGCGCCAGGCCGGGCCTAAACCACACGCGCCATGAAAGTATGTAGATACTGCGGCCTTGAGCAGTTGGACGAATCATTCGACGTGTGCAAGGTGGTCGGCGATAAAGTTTACCGCCGCCTGAGGTGTAAGACCTGCAAGCGTGCCGGGAAGAAGGAACGGCGAAAGAACATCAGGTCATGGCTCGATGATTATAAAAAAGGTCTCGCCTGCGCGCGTTGCGGCTTCGCCGATTACAGGGCCTTAGACTTCCACCACACCGGGCGCGGCCGAAAGGATTCTAACGTCGCGGACATGATCCGCAGCGGCTCATCCATTCAGACCATACAGGCCGAGATGAATAAGTGCACGGTCCTTTGCTCAAACTGCCACCGCATCGAGCACTACGACGAGCGAGCCGAAAGTGCGAAGCGGAAGTTATGACTATTCGCTTTTGAATGCTGCCAGTGGCGTTCCAAAATTGTACGGTTACGTGCAGACTCGCGTTAGTGTAGGCTGAGATAATCCCATCAAGCTTAAAGCTTCAGAGACAGTCTTGTAGCTGCGAAGCGCATCCCCCGCAGGTGGCCAACGACGATTAGTTGGTCCTGTTTAGTGTAGAAGTAATTTGCGGACCGCGTGGCAAATTTTCTTCGCGCTGTCGTAATGTTTTCGCCAACAATTGGGCGTATACCATTGAGGCGTTAACACGTAATGCGTCGGGGCGGGGAGAAGCCTTCCACCTCACGCGCCGTTATTCGGCGCAGCTTAAATCTCCCACACGAGTCGCGCCCCCTCGCGCCGCGGGCAAGCTTTTACGCCTGACCGAAAATCCTGTTCACGTCCACCGATGTACTCAAGCGCGGCGGTGGCACCAGCGCAGAGCTTTAATTTACCCGGCGCGCCGTACGGCATTGGCAGCGAAGCCGCGCCACTACTGGTTAGAAGTTTCTATGGAAAGGGAAATGGCGAGAAGATGAAAAAATTTGACGCAGAAGGCGGGAGCGAATTGACACGCGGTATCGGTGTGGATGACGGGGACGCGTACGAAGTCCCTTCGTATCTTCTGAGCGACTACGCGGGCGGCGCGCAGGCCGAGCCCGACCTCGTCTGCCTCTCGCACCTCCGTTGGAACTTCGTCTACCAGAGGCCGCAACATCTTCTGAGCCGCTGCGCGAAGGGGCGCCGCGTCTTCTACGTCGAGGAGCCGGTCTACGGGGCCGAGCTGCGGCTCGACGTTAACAAGAGCGAGGAGGGCGTCCACGTCGTCGTGCCCCAACTGCCCGAGCACGTGCGCGGCAGGCGCGAGGAAGAGGAGTCTTTGCAGCAGGCCATGCTCTCAAGGCTCTTCGCCGAGTACAGGATTCGCGAGCACGTCCTCTGGTACTACACGCCGATGGCGGTGGGCTGGTCGCGCCACCTGCGTCCGGTCGCCGTCGTCTACGACTGCATGGACGAGCTGGCGGCCTTCAAGTTCGCGCCCGCGGAACTGCGCGAGCGCGAGTCGGAGCTGTTCGACCAGGCCGACCTCGTCTTCACCGGCGGCCAAAGCCTTTACGAGGCGAAGCGCGGGCGTGCCCCGCACGTCTACGCCTTCCCCTCGGGCATCGACCGCGAGCACTTCGGGCGCGCGCGCGAAATCGACCACGACCCGGAGGACCAGGCGGCCATAGCGCACCCGCGTCTCGGCTTCTTCGGCGTCGTTGACGAACGCTTCGACCTCGAACTCCTCCGCGGGCTCGCCGAGGCGAGGCCCGAGTGGCAGTTCGTCATCATCGGGCCCGTCGTCAAGATTGACCCGGAGACCCTGCC
>DATHBF010000585.1:0-19784 GCA_035296285.1 Pyrinomonadaceae bacterium
ACCGACGCCGCCGAGCAGGCCGAAGACTTCGGCAGGAGGGTCGGGCAGTCGAACACGGAGGCCGCGCGCACGCTGGCCGAGCTTATCCGGCTCGCCGAGAAGGCGGGCCAGCCCGAACAAGTTGACCTCATCACGCGCAGGTTTGCGGACCTCGCCGCGGCGCGCGGCATCCCCGCCCGCGAACTCTCGACCATCGCGCAGCAGATCGCGGCGGGAACGTCCGATGAAGCCCTGAATAAGCTCGGGCTGGCAGACCCCGGCAAGCTTTACCAGGACTACGCGGCGGCGGCAGGGAAGACGGCCGAATCACTCTCCGAGGTGGAGAAGGCGCAGGCACGCCTGAACCCCCTGCTTGCGCAAGCCGCAGAGGCCGAGGGGCAGGCCGAGGATCGGCTGCGCAGCACGGCCGGGCAGCTTGACTCGACCGCCGCGGCGCAGGCGAACCTCACGGCGCAGATCGGCGAGTCAATCACGACCTCGATTGAGTTTCGAGACCTGCTCGGCACCCTCTCCGACGCGCTGGGCTCGCTCGTCACTTCGCACGCCCAGGCGCGCCGGGAACTGGCGCTGGGCCTGAAGAGTCCCGAGCAGATAGCGCAGGAGGAGCGCGACAGCACGGGGCGGCAAATCTTCAACGCCTTCAAGGGCGCGGCCACGATCCCCTTCGCGGGCGCCGCCGCCCTTTACGACACCTACCTCGGGCTCACGGGGCAGATCACCCGCGAGGAGGCCATCGCGCGGGGCGACGCTTACGAGGAGGCGGTCTTCAATCCCGGCCAGCGCCAGTATGAGGCGCGCGTCGAGCAGCTCCGGGCCTTACAGGAGGCCATCAGGCGGCAGGGGGAGGAGGCGCGGTCGCAGGCCGGCGCCGCCAGCGCGCGCGCGGCTGTTGCGGCTGAGCGCGGCGCCCTCCAGGCTCGATTCGCCTCCGCCCTCGAAGACGCTACGAAGGAAGAGCGGCTCGACGCGCGCCTCGGAAAGCTCCGTGAGCTGAAGGATGATCTGCGCGAACTGCCCGGCGTGCTTGACGCTTCGGAGGCCGTGAAGCAGGCGAAGAAAATAGACGACGCCATCCGCGAGACCTCGAAGCAGATCGCGGAGGCCGTGCGGACTGCGCGCGGCGCGGTGCGCGATTTCATCGGCGAGGCGGTCTCTCAGTCAGACCGGGACAACCCTTTCACCGCGCTCTTCGTCCGGGCGCGCACGGAGGTCGAGGAGACGCGGCAGAAATTCCGCATCTTCGGCGCCGACTTCGCCGAGACGATGGTGCAGGTGAAGAAAGCCTCGCTCGACGCCGAGACGGGCGTCCTGCGCCTCCAGACGGGCCTCCAGGCGCTCAGGAGCGAGCAGGAGGCACGCAGGCTCGACCTGCCCCTCGTCGGCCTCACGGGGCCGCAGCAGCGCAACCTGGACGTTCTCGCGGCGCAGTTCGCCGGGCTTCAGCAGGGCGGCGACCTGGAGCGGCGGCAGCGCGCTCTTGAGCAGCCGTTTCGGTCGCCCGCTCTTTTGCAGCTCGACGCGGAGCGGCAGAATCGGGACCTGCTTAACAACCTCCTCGCCCTCGACGTATCCGGCGCCGGTCGAGGCGGGAGGGAAGCGCAGGCCGCGGCCGTCCTCAACCTGCTCGGGCAATTCGACCCGCGTCTCGTCGCCACGTCCTCACTGCCTTTCTTCCGCCAGTTGAGGGCCGCGGGCATTGACGCCTATCAGGTGCAGCGCGACGCGCTCGCCGAGAACGTGCGCGACGCCATCGAGCGCGAGAGGGCCGGCAACCTCATTCAGACCGACGCGCGGGAGCTGCTGGCGGCCATCAGGGGCAGCGGGGCGGACGACGCCGCCAAGCTGAGAGAGTTCCTGGCCGTGACGAGCGCGCTCTCCTTGAACGAGCTGACGCCGGACCTGCGGAGGGCGCGGGCGGATTTCCTGCGCGAGTCGTCGCGGGCCGACGCCGAACGCGAGCAACGCGGAGAGGCGCGCGCGCAGCTCCTCGACAGCGTCTTGCGGAAGCTCGACGGGCTCATCACGGCGCAGGGCGTGAAGGTGGACGCGCCGCCTTCAAACGTCTCTTTCAACCTCGGGGACGGGCTGACGGTAGACCGCGCGCAGCTCGGCGAGACGCCGACGGCGCCCGTCACGCCCGGCTTCGCTCCGGGCTTCCGGGAGTAGCTAATGAGCAGCGAACGCTACGCACGCATCAAGATCGGCGAGCTGTGGCTCACGGCCGACGGCACGGCCGACGGCTACCCCTGCCGCGCGACCGTCGAGAACGAGGCCGCCTTCGCCTCGCCCTTCGCCGTGAGCCACACGCAGGCGCTCGACTTCACGGTGCATACACAGATCGCCGAGCGGGGCCTGACGGGCATCGGTTTCGCGGTGCTGCTCGAATACTGCCCCGAGTCGCTGCTCGACGACCTGGTCGAAGCGTTGGAGACGGCGCTGGGCGAGGGCTCCGGCCTTCGCGTCGTCGTCGAGTCTTTGACGAATTTTGACGTTTTAGCCCTCCCCGTCTTTCAGGGTCAGCAGCTCTTTACCTGGGTCTCGCGCAGCGGGGGGATCGCAAAGACTGTGAGGGTTAACTTTATTTCGACAGGTCCGGGAGGCGCATAGATGGCTCTGCAATATGCGATTCAAGGCCGCGATGTGGCGCTTACGGCGACTACCTCGCGCATCTTTCTTATCCGCATCCCGCGCCCTGGATTTACGCTGCGGGAGGTCGAACTCTCCATCGGCGCCCCCGTGCCTTCAGGCGGCAGCGCCACCTTCGACGTGAACGCGGGCGCGACGGCCGCCGGGCTCGCGTCAGTCTTCACCGACCCTGACGACCGGCCCACAATCGCCTCGGGGCAGTCAGCGGTCACACTCTCCGACCTCGACATCCCGCTCGTCAAAGGGTGGGTGACGATTGACCTCGACTTGCTCGCGGGCACGGGCGGCATCACGCCCCCCATCTTCCTCTCGCTCACGCTCGACGATAACCAGCCCGACGGCGTGACCTTCAAGGAGGCGGACGGCGCGCCTTCGCTCTTAGCCGCGCAGGTCATCGTCGGAAACGGCGACCTCACGGACCTCGGCGGCGGGAGTGTGAGGCTGAAGACGGCCGCAGACGTGGCGCTGCCGACGACGCTCCCGCCCTCGGGCGGCGCGGGCGGCGTGCTCGGGGGCCATTACCCGAACCCGTCGTTCGCCGTCAACATGGCGACGCAGGCGGAACTCGACGCCGAGGCCACTACGCGGGCCGCCGCCGACAGCGCCCTCGACGTGCGCCTCGATGCTCTCGAAGCCTCGGGCTCGGCCCCGTCCGGCGCGGCCTCGGGCGACCTCGGCGGCGAATACCCCGACCCGACGGTCGAGCGCCTGCGCGGGCGGAGTCTCGAAGGGATTCCCGAGCCGGGCGTGCCCGTGGGCGACGACTTCGACGACAACAGCCTCGACGCCGACCTCTGGTTGCAAATCGACGCGGGCCACGCCGCGCTTGAACAGAACGGGCGGCTTGAGCTACAGCCCTGCGCGGGCACCTACTCAGGGGTCGCGCTCGACGCGCAGGACTTCACCAACCATTACTCGGCGGTGAAGTTCGTGCAGCAGTCGAACAGCGACGCCATGACGATGGCGTGGAATTTCGGCGCTTACACGGTCCATTTCACCGTCAGGGCCAGCGGCGCACTCTGGCCGTTCATCTACGGGCCGTCGGGCTTCGTCACGAACGGGCCGCAGAGCGTGACGGTCTCAGCCGGCATGCTCCTCCGGGTGCGCCACGTCTCCTCGACCGACACCTTCCAGTGGCATTACTCGACCGACGGCGGCGCGACGTGGACGCTCTATCACACCTTCACGGGCCTCGGCCAGTCCCTCGCCTCGGTCACAGCCCACCTCCGTCACTACGACGCGGCGGGCGTCAGCATCTTCGACGACTTCACGACCGACATCGGCGCCGACGACTTCGCGGCGAAGGACAAGTACGCGCTCGCGGTGGACGCCGCCAACAACCGCTTCGGTCTGATGAAGGTGTTGGGGCTTGTGCGTGTGGTGAGCGGCCTGCCTTCCGGCCCGCCGTCTGACCTGCCCGCGGGCTACACGGAGGGGAGGCTCGACGCCACGGGCCACAACATCTGTTTCTGGAATCCCAACACGACGCAGTGGGATTACATCAACCTGCCTCACGCGACGAGCTGATGCGCCATAACTGATGCCTTTCATCAACCCCACATCTTTCGAGGACGGCCTGCCCCTCGCCATCGGCGGCGCGTCGGCCGGGGCGTTCAGCTTCCGCATCTTCCTTGACCTCTTCGGCGAGGGCTTGTCGGGCGGCGCGAACGTGCGCCGCTACACGGCGCGCCTCCTGGCCGACGGCGTCGAGCTGCCCGTCAGAAGCGTCGAGGAGCGGGCGCCCCGCGGCGCGCTGGGCGTGTCCCTCGATGTCGAGCTGGCGAAGCCCGACCGCTCGCTCGTCTCCTCTTCGTCAGATTTGAAATTCGAGATCGGCGTCTGGGCGGGCGGCGGCTACCAGTGGCAGACGGTGATGGAGGGCGGCCGCCTCGCCGGGCTGCTGGCGCGCTACGCGAACGCCGACAACCGCCCGGCCGACGCCGTCACCTTCAGCACGCTCGACTTCATGGGCGACCGCTGGACTCTCAGGCCGGCCGCGCCCGTCATCCTCTATGACCCGCTGGAGGTGGACGAGCCGGGCAAACCTGACCCGCAGACGCTCGTCAGGGATTACGTCACCGGCGCGACGATAGAGCCGCTGCGCGTGCCCGTGGCCGGGCTCACCCTCTACGAACTGCTCAAGCGCGCTTACGTCGAGGGGTGCGGCTTCAGCGCCGTCGTGACGAACGTCCCCGACTTCCCCGTGCTCCTGGCGGAGTTCACGCTCGGCGGCGGCTACCACGCCGGGGCCTCGCGCTTTCTGGAGCTGCCCGAGCCTCTCTACCACGCCAACGGCGAGGAGCTGTGGATTACCGACCCGGACGCGCCGCTGCCCGAGGGGCTCTCGCACGACGTTCTAACCGAGGCGCAGGTGCGGGACATCTCCGACCAGCAGCCCCCGCGCAGGCCGGTCGAGGCAATCATCGTTGAATACAAAGCGGAGCGGGGCGACTACTTCACGGAGCAGGACCTCGACCCGGAAGTCGTCGAGGCTCCTCCGGGGGGCTTCGGCTCGCCGGGCTTCACCCAGATGGAGCAGCGGCGCCGCGTGCGCCGGTGGAGGAAGACGGGCGCGCCCGACGTGGTAGTGCGCGAGGAGGACGTGCGCGTCGAGACGCGGACGCTCAACCATGAGTTCGTCGAGCTGGGGCGCGAGACCGAGACCTTCTCGTTCGACGCGCTGGGCAGGCAGAGCGGCCACACGCTCACCGTCCGCGCGCGCTTGCCCGACCTGGAAGCCGGCGGCGCGCTCGACCTTTTGACCGTCTCGGAGGAGACCTACTCCATCACCTACCGCGAGTCGGGGCGCCATGGCGCCGACGAGATCGCGCGCACCGTCAAGTCGCTCGCCGGGCTCGTCCTCATCGACGGCGATAAGGAATACCTAGGCAACCCCTACGAGATGCCGTACCTGGACGCGCATCACTCGGGCTACATAGACCCGGACGCCGACCAGTCGGCCGAGTTCCGCGCCGTCCGCACGGAGATAGAAACTTACGTCCGCGAGGGGGACGCCGTGAGGGTGCGCCGCCAGGTCGCGAACCATCTGAACGGAGGGACGATTGAGTCGCCTTCATCCGCGACGCGCGCCGGCTCCACCTCCGTCAACCGCAGGTCACAGGGAACCACCAAGGCGCTGATAACGGCCGCCGGGGTGAGCGCCTCCGCGCTCAGGCGCACGGTCCCCACCATCAACGCGGGCGACCTGCCCGCGGACCTCGCGATCATGTACGGCCGCCGCTACCTCGCGCGCCTCAACAACCCGCCGCGCCAGGTCTCCATCACAATTCCTTACATCGACTGGCGGGTGCGGAGGGGCAAGGTCTTCGAGGTGCGCGCGCGGGGCGGGGCGAGTCTCGGCCTCTTCATCGTCGAGGGCTACCAGCGGCGGATAGCGAACCTCGACACGGGCGCGCCCGACTACTCGATGACGCTCACGGCGCGCGGCGTCACCCAGACGGACGAGGCCGCGACGGCGCCGACGGTCTTCTCACTCAGCCTCACGTCCGAAGCGGAGTCGCCCGTCTTCACGGTCCCCGTCCCGGCCCTCGCCGGGCAATTCCTCACGGCCGGCGGCGACGCTTCGGCGTCAGTCCTCGCGAGGGTGCAGGGGAGCGGCGCCGACTTCGTTGACATCTCGGCCGAGCCCATTGACCTGACGCCCTATGACGGCGACGAAGTCACCTTCGACGTGAAGGTCCTCGCGGCCGAAGTGACGGGCGTCAAGCGCATGGCGCTAGAGGTGAGGGCGACGGACGCGCCATGACGGACTTCAAACTACCCGGCGGCTCGACGCTCGATGTCACGCTCGGGCGTAAGCGGCGGAAGGCCCGGCCGCAGGCGCCCTCCGCGCGTGACGAGCGGGGCATCATCCCCGTCGAGAGTAACCCCACCCGGTACGTCTTCCGCGGCAAGCCTTCAATCATCTTCCTCGACCTCGGCACGCGCCTCAGAAGCGTCGCCGCGGCATCCTGGAGCGGCGGCCGCTACAGGCCCGCGTCGGAGACGACCGCCCCCGCGCGCGACGACACGAAATTCGACGAGTATGTCGAACTCGAATACGAGCGCGCCGCGCCCGCGCAGCTCGCCACGCCGACGCTCGCGGAGTTTCAGGCGCTCGACGCCCGACTACTCGGCAGCCGCGCGCCCGGCTCTTCAGACACGCTCGACCCGCTCTCGACGACGGAGGCCAACGTCACCGGCCGCAAGCTCTACAACTGCATGCCGCTGCCTCACGCCGGCCGCTGGCTCTACGCGACGGCGGGCGTGGGCGATGACCTCTATAAGCTACAGACGGCGGAGCAGGAGGGGGAGGCAGAGGGCGCGCCGGAGTGGAAGAGGCGCGAGGCCGCGGAGGCGGACGCCGACGAGCAGTGGAACGGGCAGAACCTTGCGGCCGATGTCGCGCACGGCTCGGGCGTGCTGAAGGTGAAGGGCTCTGTGCAGAGGCTGCGCATCGTCGTCGGCGACTACTCCGAGCACGGCCTGCCGCGCGCCGTCGGCGCCTACGAGGAGTTCGACACGGGGGACGGGGCGAACTTCAAAGTCACCTCCGAGCCCTCCTACTCGGCCGACGCCGTATCGCCCTCACTGGCGGGGGCCGGCGAGGTGCGGGTGTACCTCAAGCCGCGCCTCCTGCGCTACGAGCTGGCTACAGGCGGGGGGGTCTTTCGCTGGGACGGGCGCGTGAGCGTCTACCCGGACCTCTTTCTATTTCGCAACGCACTCGATCAACCCGCCGTGAACCGCCGCGCGATGTGCGGCGTCAGGCGGTCGCCGCTCGCCTCCGCGTACTACGACGCCAACCCGCCTCCGCCGGGCGAGTCGGCCGCGCTCATCATTCCGTCATTCTCAGCCGTGAACGTCCCCCCGTCGCTGTCGGTAGCCGGCGCGCTGGCCGCCGTCGTTGCGAAAGGGAATAAGGTGTATTACGTGTGGCGAAAGACAGCGCGCTCTCTCAACTTCGCCAGCGACCAGAACCCGTATAACGGGCTCATCCTTCTCGACACACCTTGCTAATTCCTGGACCGGCGGAGGAAAAAGCGGAGACTCGAAAAACGCCCGCCGGGAAGTTATTTATTTCCAGCAGTTGACTCACCCGTGTACTCCCAGTGCCAGGGCTCGTAGTAGTAGGGGCGGAAGCCGAAGCGGTCGGCGTTGCGGACGAGCCATTGGTAGACGCGCGTCTGGACCTGGAGGGCGCGGTTGGAGTCTTTGGTCTCGACGGGCTCGCCGCCGACGTAGATGTCGAGGGCTCGGCCGGTGAAGTGGGGGCTGTGGACGGCGAGGCCGGCGCGGCCGGAGTGGGGCGACTGGCGGCGAAGGTGCTCCTGGTACTCGCGCGAGCGGAAGGAGGAGACTATCTTCAGGTACTTCTCCTCGGGCGCGAGGCCGCCCTCCATAGTGCCCTTGAGGCCGAGCGAGGGGTCGGCGAGCGCGGCGGCCACCATGCGCTTGTAGGCGGCGTAGGTCTCGCGCTCGACCTGGCGCAACTGCTCGGGGCGCGACGGGTCGTAGAAGTCGGAAGCGGGCGCGAGCAGGAGGCGGTCGGGCGTCGGGTAAGATTTATCTTTGAGGCGTGCGCCCTGCCAGGCGGCGACCATCTGGTAGAGCGTCTCGTCGTCGAGCACGCCCGAAGGCTTGAGGCCGGTCGTCGTCTGCCAGCGCGAGAGCGCCGAGGCGAAGTCGTTCGTCGTGGCCTCGACCTCGGCGCCGACGAGGCGCGAGATGAGTGGCGTGTAGAGGTGCCAGCCGCGCTGCTGCTTGCCGCCGAAGGCCCAGGTGAGCTCGTAGCGCAGAAGCGAGTTGCGCGTGGCGGCCTCGGCGAAGTTCCTGGCGAAGTCGGAAGCGGGGGCGGACTCGGCGCGGCGTTCACGGACGAGCGCCGTCGGCTGGAGCGAGGGCTCGGCCGCCTGCGGCGCGGCGGTCGAAAGGTTCTGCGAGTCGGGCGACTGGCCGTAGCCGGGACGCGCGGCGAGCAGGAGCGCGGCGGCCCCGAGCGCGGCGACGGCAACGAAAAACACGAAGAGGTGCGTTCTGTAGTTTTGCATTCCGCTCAACTCTTGCCCGTCCCGGAAACTGTTGTTTATAAGGGGTGAGGTCTCTTCCCGCTTCGTGTGTATCAGATGCGCGAGCGGGCTCTCCGGTTCGACGCGCCCAGGCGTTTTCACATGCCCATACGTGCCGCCAAGACCTTCGTTCGTAATCTTTACGGTCAGAATGGTCGAGTAAATAAAATTGTCTTGTAACGGGCCGCGGCTTGTAGTAATGTCCGGCCCGCTTTCAAAGTCACGCGCACGCAGGCGGCCGTGACCCTTCCCTTCGGGCCGAGGATTCTGGTTGTCAACTCCAGCAATTCAAAGGATGTCGGAACGAGCTATGCCCGGCCTCTGCCTGTCGCCGCTCTTGCGGAGCCGCGCGGTGGCGGTGGCCCTGTCGGCCGTGGCGGCGGCGCAGGTGGCGCTCGTGTGGGCGGGCCTGCCGGCGTGGCCGTGCCCCTTCATGCACGCGCTCGGCGTCCCGTGTCCGGGCTGCGGGCTGTCGAGGGCTTCGGCGGCGCTGCTGCGCGGGGACTTCGCGGCGGCCTTAAGCCTGCACGCGTTCGCGCCCGTCCTGCCTCTGGCGCTAGGTATCGTCGGCTGCGCGGCGCTGCTGCCCGAAGGGCGGAGGCTCGCGTTGCTGGCGGGCGTCGAGAGGGTCGAGCGGCGGACGGGCGTGACGGCCGTGTTGGCTGCCGGACTCGTCTGCTACTGGCTGGCCCGCCTGATTTTCACCCCGGAAGCGTTCATCCGGCTCATGAGAGGATGAAGCTTCTCCCCCTTCAAGTCTAAAACCCGATATAGGAGACTAAAAGAAAAATGATTCCATTACTTGCCATAGTGGTTGGCATCGGAAGCTTTATCCTCTGGATTATGGTGCTCATCCGACAGTTCCGGGACGCAGGTGTCGTGCACGGAATTATCGGCATCATCACGTGCGGCATCTGGACGTTTATTTGGGGCTGGATAAATGCGAACCGCCTCAACATCAAAAACCTCATGCTAATCTGGACGGCACTGGTCATCGCAGGGATTATTATCAACGTGGCCTTCGGCGGTGCCGCGGCGATGTACCCGACTCAGCCCATCCCTACAGCACGCTGAGGCGCCGGCAGGCCGACACCGCGAGAGAGAAACGAGAGCCGGGACGGGCCGCCCGCGCGAGGCGCGCCCGCCCCGGCTTTTGCTAGAATGGGGGCCGCGCCAGCAAATCCCCGGACGAATACGGAGAGACATTTAAGATGCCCCTCGAATCCAACAGCGCGGCCAGCGTCTCGCCGGCCCTTTCCTACGAGCTTGAGAACGGCAGCACCTTCACCTTCAACTTCCAGATGGACGGCCGCCTGACCATCATCGGCCTTCAGGACGGCCGCGCCGTCACCGGCACGCTCGGCGACGAGCAGGTCGAAGAACTCCGCGACGCCCTCGCCGAGTACATACATAAGAGGAAGGGGTAAGAAGGCGCCGGGTGTTGGTAAAGAGGCTTGTCTTTACCCGGCGCCTATCACCTAACACCCAAAACCCTTCCCCACTTGACCCCGCGGGGGCGGCGGGGCAAGATTTCGTCGTATGCAGTACCGATTCCCCTCCGCGGCGCGCGCCGTCCCGTCTTTCAATCCGGCACGCTTCTTATGCGGGGTGATGCTCGCCGCCTTGTGCGCGGCGACGCCGCCCGCGGGCGCGCGCCAGGAACAGGCGTATGAGCGCGAGCTGGACGCGCCGGGGGCCGCCGAGCTGCGCGTGCGAAACCGCCTCGGCCGCGTGACGGTGCTGGCCGAGGAGGAGCAGAAGAAGGTCTCGCTGCGCGCCACCTCGCCGGGCAAGCCCTTCGGCGAAAAGGACGTGAGAGTCGAGCAGGCGGGCGGCTCCGTCACCGTCGAAGTCGAGCGCGATGGGACGGCCGCGCGGGCCGCCGACGGCCGCAAGTTCACCGGCAACCTCCTGCAAGCCGAGCGCGAGCGCATAGACGTGGTGCTGAGGGTGCCCGCGCGCACGCGCGTCCGCGTCGAGACAGAGGCCGGCGCCGTGGACGTTCTGGGCCACCCCGCCGAGGCCGAGGTCCGCACCGACACGGGCACCATCCGCGCCGACGTGCCTTTGGACGCCTTGCGCTACAGCTTCCGCTGGACGCTGAGCCGGCCGCGCTTCTTCAGCGAGGTCGAGCTTCCCAAAATCAAGCGGCAGCGCAGCGGCGCCTTCGAGATCAAGGGCCGCTTCGGCGACAAGAAGGCGAAGGAGGACGGGCGCATCCGCCTCGACCTCGAAACCGCCCGCGGCGTCATCCTCTTCGGCGTCAAGGACGAGAGCCAGGTGCCCTCCGACCTGCGCGAGCGCGAACTGACCGAGGCCGCCCGCGCCATCATCCGCAGCGGCGACACCGTGCTCATCGACGCCATCCGCAAGGTCGCGCCCCGCCTCGTCGGCGAGTACGCCGAGACCCTCCCGCAGCGCACGGCCGAGCCGACCTTCGCCGCGCGCCGCGACCCCTTCGACGTGAAGACGGTGACGGCCGGGGGCTTCGCGAGCGTCCAGGCGCGCGTCACCGACCGCAACGGCCGCGCCGTCGCGGGCCTCACGGCCGCCGACTTCAGCGTCGTCGAGGACGGCGCCGAGCGCACCATCCGCTCCGTCGAGCCGGCGACCGCGCCTTTTAACCTCGTCCTCCTTCTGGACGTTTCCGGCAGCGTCGAAGAGAGGCTCGACTTCATCCGCAAGGCCGCGCTCAACTTCCTTGAGACGGCCGGCCCGCAGGACCGCATCGCCATCGTCTCCTTCCGCGACGACATCCAGCTCGTCTCGGACTTCACGGCCGACCGGCAGTTGCTCACCGAGAGGATCAAGGACATACAGGCCGGCGGCGCGACCGCCCTGTACGACGCGGCCGCCTACTCGCTCGTCCACACGCTGCGCCCCCTGCGCGGGCAGCGCACGGGCCTCGTCATCCTCTCGGACGGCGACGACAACCGCTCCTTCCTCGCCTTCCCCTCCGTGCTCGAAGCCGTCGTCGAATCCGGCGCCGTCGTCTTCCCGCTCTACGTCCCCTCAGGGCTGATGCCGGCCTCCCTCGCGTCCGCGCCGACGGCCGCGACGACGCTCGACCCCATGCGCTCGCGCTACCTGACTCTGACCTCGCGCGCCGACGAAGAAGGGCGAAGATTGGCCGCGACCTCGGGCGGCACCTACTACCCCATCACCCGGCTCGAACAGTTGCAGAAGGCGTACGACGACGTGGTGGCGCAGCTCCGCACCTCTTACACGGTCACCTACGAGACGCCGCAGGGCGCGCGCCGCGAGTCGCGCGTCCGCGTCCGCGTCTCCCGGCCCGACGTTTCCGTGACCCTCAGCCCGGCCGTCAACGTCGCGGCCTCGGGCGGCGTCAAACCGTAAGAACACTCCCCCGAAAGATTGAAGTAAGGAAGAGAGGAAGGGAAGTTGTCTTCTTACATTTTGCCTGACCGCCCGAGGTTATTCGCGGCCGTGATGGCGGCGCTCTTATTGTGCGGCGCCGCGCTGGCGCAGTCGGGGCGCGTGCGGCCCGAGGGCGAGCCGGCCCCGGTGCAGACGCCCACGCCGACGCCGACGCCCGCGCCCGAGACCGACACCGAAGAGGACGGCGTCGAGCGCATCGACACGGACATCGCCAACGTCCTGCTGACGGCCGTGGACAAGAAGCGCAACTTCGTGACGACGCTCCGGCAGGAGGACGTGCGCGTGCTCGAAGACGGCGTCGCGCAGCAGGTCACTTCCTTCCAGCGCGAGACCGACCTGCCGCTCTCGGTCGTCCTGCTCGTGGACACCAGCGCCTCGCAGTCGGGCGTCATGTCGGACGAGCGCGAGGCGGCGCTCGCCTTCGTCGAGTCGGCGCTGCGGCCCGGCAAGGACGCGGCCTCCGTCCTCTCCTTCACCGGCATCACGCGCATCGAGCAGGGGCCGACGGGCGACCTCGCGCGGCTGCGCGCGGCCATCGCCACGCTCAAGACCGAGTTCCAGTTCGGGGCGCCCGAGTGCGAGCACGACTCGCCGCCCGAGGTCGGCATCCGCTGCGAGACGCGGGCGTGGGACGCCCTGCTGGTGGCGACCCGCGGGGTGCTGGCGCGAACGCCGCAGACGACGCGACGCGCCGTCATCCTCCTCTCCGACGGCGACGACTCTTACAGCCGCGTCTCGCGCTACCGCGCCGCCGAGGAGGCCGTGCGCGAGAACGTGGTCGTCTACTCCATCGGCATCCGCGACAAGGAGATCGGCCAGGGCGAGCTGCGCCGCGACCGGCTCCGCCAAGTCTCGGAGGACACGGGCGGCCGCGCCTTCTTCCCCAAGAACCGCGCCCAGCTCGACGCCGCCTTCGCCCAGATAGCGGCCGAGCTGCGCTCGCAATACCTCATCACCTACACCCCCACCAACCGCGCCAAGGACGGCGGCTTACGCCGCGTCGCCGTCGAAATCGTCAACCCCGACCTGCGCAAACAGAACGTCCGCCTCCTCTACCGCCAGGGCTACTACGCGAAGAGGGTAGTCAGCAGCCAGTAGGCGACTACTCGCCTCTTGCCTTTTCACCCCCGCATCCCGCATCCTTCGGCTGACGTATGGCACGCCCGCTTCTCATGTCCCTGTTCGACGAGGCCGAGCGCCGGCCGCTCTCGGTGTCGGAGCTGACGGCCGAGGTGCGCGGCACGCTTGAGGGCCGCTTCTCGTCCGTCTGGGTCGAGGGCGAGATATCCAACTTCAAGGCCGCCGCCTCCGGCCACTGGTACTTCACCGTCAAGGACGAGGGCGCGCAGCTCCGCGCCAAGTGCTTCCGCGGCGTCAACTCGCGCATCCGCTTCCGCCCGTCCGACGGGCTCCTGGTGAGGGCGCGCGGCCGCCTGACGGTCTACGAGCCGCGCGGCGAGTACGAGCTGGCGGTCGAGGCTCTGGACCCCGTCGGCGCGGGCGCCCTGCGCGTCGCCTTCGACCAGTTGAAGGAGCGGCTCGCGGCCGAAGGGCTCTTCGACGAATCCGTGAAGCGCGAGCTGCCGCTCTTGCCGCGCCGCGTCGGCGTCGTCACGAGCCCGACGGGCGCGGCGCTGCGCGACATCCTCCGCACCATCGAGCGGCGCACGCGCACCGTCAGCGTCCTCTTCGCGCCGACGCGCGTGCAGGGCGAGGGCGCGGGACGCGAGATAGCCGCCGCCCTTCGCGCCTTGAACGAACACCACCTGAAATCAATCGCCGAAGGAAGGTGGGAAGGCCGCCTCGACGCCATCATCGTCGGGCGCGGCGGCGGCTCGGCCGAAGACCTCTGGGCCTTCAACGAGGAGGAGGTGGCGCGCGCCATCCGCGCCTCGTCCGTGCCCGTCATCTCGGCCGTCGGCCACGAGACGGACTTCACCATCGCCGACTTCGCGGCCGACGTGCGCGCCGCGACGCCGACGGCCGCCGCCGAACTCGTCGCCGAGCGCGAGGACGAGGTCGGCTCTTACGTTGACACTCTGACGCACACGCTCGTCAACGCCGCGCGCTACCGCGTCATCATGGAGCGGGCGCGCGTGCAGGAGGCGGCCATGTCGCCCGGCTTCGACGAGGTGAGGGCGCGTCTGCGCTCCGCGCGCACCGAGGCCGACGACGCGCGCCGCCGCCTCGAATGCCGCGCCTCGGATTTGGCGTCGGGCGCGCGCAGGCGTTTGACTGAAGCCGCGGCAAGGCTCTCGCCGGCCGGGATGACGGCGCGGGCCGCGCGCACGCGCGTGCGCCTCGAAGTCGCACGCGCGGGGCTGGAGTCGGCGGCCGGCGCGTCGGTCGAAGAAGCCAGAGGCCGGCTCGCGGTGGCCGCCGCGTCGCTCGGCGCGCTGTCGCCGCTCGGCGTCCTCGGGCGCGGCTACGCGCTCGTGCGCGACCCGCAAGGCGCCGTCGTGCGCTCGGCGCGCGAGGTTGACGAAGGCGACGTGTTGAGCGTCCGCCTGTCTGAGGGCGCGCTGCGCTGCCGCGTGGAAGAGACCGAGGGGGGAGAGGGAAGCTGATGTCGCAAGCGCATCGAGGTGGGGGCAGCCGCAGCCGCATCGTCGTTGACGTGGCGCGCGTGCAGGCCGAGGCGCAGTCGAATCGAAAGGGCGGGCGGCGACGCCGCGCCTTCTCGATAGCCGCGCTCGTCGCGGGCGGGCTCTTGCTCATCCTGCTCGTCGGCTCTTACACGTGGTGGCAGAGTTATAAGAAGGGGCCGGCCTACAGCCTCGCGCTGCTGGTGGACGCGGCGCAGCGCGACGACCTGCCCGCCGTCGAGGCGATGATTGACGGCGACCAAGTGGCCCAGGGGTTCATCCCGCAGGTCATCGAGAAGCTGACGGGCGCGGGCGCGACGCTGCCGCCGGAGGTCCGCGGGCGTTTGACGGCCGCGCTGCCGCAACTCCTGCCGCGCGTCCGCGAGACCGTGCGCGAGGAGGTGGCGCAGGCCGTCAAGGAGGTGGCCGGCCAGAGCGGCGGGCGCGCGCCCTTCTTCGTCATGGCGCTCGGCATCCCGCGCGCCGCCGACGTGCGCGAGACGGGCGACGCCGCCACCGTCAAGGTCAACCGCGGCGAAAGGCAGACGGAGCTTACGATGCAGCGCGCCGGCGACACCTGGAAGATCGTCAACGTCAAGGACGACGAACTGACCGGCCGCCTCGCCACGCGCCTCGCCGCCAGCCTCCCGACCACGGCGCCGCCGCAGGGGCCGCAGCGCAGGTCGGGCCGCTAAACAGATCGTCGGTCATTAAAGTATAGAGATGCCGAAGCGAGAGCAGACAGTTAAGACTGAGGCGCAGAGCTTTGAATCGCAGCTCGCCTCCCTTGAGAGAATCGTGCGCGAGCTTGAGCGGGGCGACCTGCCGCTGGAGCGCAGCCTCGAACTGTTCGAGCAGGGGGTCAGGCTCTCGCGCGAGTGCCAGGAGCGTCTGAACGAGGCCGAGCGGCGCATCGAGGTGCTCTTGCGCGCGCCCGACGGCTCGACGCTCGCCGGGGCCTTCGAGGGCGACGAGTTAGAGGCCGAAGACGATGACGAGGGCGCCGATGAGAGCGTCTTCTGACGCGCGCGCCGCCGAGGCCGCGGCCGAAGAGGTGCGCGCCTACGCCTCGCGCGTCCGCGCGCTCGTCGAGGATGAGCTGGACCGCCTCGTCCCTGCCGAGCGGGCCGACCCCGCGGCCGTCCACGCGGCCATCCGCTGGAGCCTCTTCGCGCCGGCCAAGCGTTTCCGGCCCGCGCTCCTCTTCGCCGCGGGCGAGACCTTCGGCGCCGCCCCCGAAAAACTCCTGCGCGCGGCCTGCGCCTACGAACTCGTCCACACCTACTCGCTCGTCCACGACGACCTGCCCGCGATGGACGACGACGACCTGCGCCGCGGCCGCCCGACCTGCCACGTCAAGTTCGGCGAGGCCACGGCCGTGCTTGCGGGCGACGCCCTCCAGACGCTCGCCTTCCAGACCCTCGCCGAAGACGAATCGCTCGACGCATCCTTGCGCGTCCGGCTCATCTCGGAGTTGGCCCGCGCCGCCGGCACGCCCGAAGGGATGGTCGCCGGCCAGGCGCACGACCTCGCCGCCGAGGCGCGCTCGGACGTGACGGGCGAGGAGCTTGAGCACATCCACAGGCGCAAGACGGGCGCGCTCATCGCCGCCGCGGCCCGCTCGGGCGCGCTGGTCGCGGGCGCCTCTCCGGAAGAGTTGGAAGCGGTCACGCGCTACGCCCACGCCGTCGGCCTGCTCTTCCAGATCACGGACGACCTGCTGGACGTGACGGCCTCGGCCGAAGACCTCGGCAAGACTCCGGGCAAGGACGCGCGCGCTCTGAAGGCCACCTACCCGGCGCTCTACGGGCTCGAACCGGCACGCGAACGGGCGCGCCGCGTTCACGAGGAAGCCTGCGCCGCGCTCGACTCGGTCAGCCGACCCGCCCCGCTCCTGCGCGGCATCGCCCGCCTCGTGCTCGAACGCCGAGCCTGACTACCGACAACTTCTATTCTAGGAAGATGACTTCGCCGTCAACGACGCGGGCGAGGTAGCGGCCGTCGCGCATGAGCCAGGCGACGCGGCGTCCCGAGCGGGAGAGTTCGGCCCACTCGCTCGACTTGTTCGGGTTCTGCTCGATGAGGACGAAGTCGCCCGGCAGCTCGACGTGGCGCAGGCGCGAGCGCGCGAAGCGTTTGACGCCGCGGCCGCCCCCGAACAGCTTCTCGAAGGCGACGAGGACGGCGCCGGCCGCCGGGAGGTCGTCTCCGGCCCTGTCGTCAGTTGCCATCGCGTCGGTCTTCGTGGGCTTTTGTCGTGAGCATGTCGCGGACGAGGTCGAGGAGTTCTTTGGCGCGGTAGGGCTTGGAGATGTAGGCGTCGAAGCCGGCTTCGAGCGCGCGCTGGCGGTCCTGCTCGCCGGCGAAGGCCGTCAGCGCGACGCAGGGGATGGAGCGCGTGCGCTCGTCCGAGCGGAGCTCGCGGAGCAGGCTCCAGCCGTCGAGCGCCGGCATCGAGAGGTCAATGATGGCGAGCGCCGGGGTCTGCGCGCGCAGGGCTTCGAGCGCCTCGCGGCCGTCGCGCGCCTCGCGGATGGAGTAGCCCCCGGCCTCCAGAATCATGCGCAGCAACTCCCGGTTGTCGTCGAAGTCTTCTGCGATGAGTATGCTGTCGTGCATCGTGGCGCGTCAGACGGGTGAGAAGGCCGGGACGAAAACGGCTCCTCGAAGGAACTGGACCCCTCCGGCGGCGGAACTCTCTGCCGGCGGACACACGGGGGGGAGAGCGCGTCGCGCACCTTATAGCGCGTGCGGCCGAGCCGAGTCAAACGCGCGGGAGCCGGCGGGTAAGAGTCTCTTGACACCCCAAAGCCGCGCCGTCCATAATCCGATTCGGCGGGGCCACGGGGCGGGTGCGGAAGCTTCGGTCACGCCGGAAGTTAAACTCGCAAACCTGACCGGAGAGCCCGCCGGAGTGAGGCCCCCCTTCACCGCCCGGTCATGCAGAGCTTCGACTCGGAAGCGATCCACCAACACCCCGTCGGAAGAGAGGATTCAACCGTGCCTAGCGGAGACTTGGAACAGAGCTTGCGCGCAGACGTGGAGCGCTACGTAGAGGGTCGGCTGGGCGCGCTGCGCGAGGAGGTCGAACGCCTTCAGGGGCAGCTCACGGAGGCGCTCTCGCGCCTGCGCGAACGGTTCGACGAGCCGGCCGACGAAGGCAACGCCCCGCTCACGGTCGCCATCTCCGACCACCTGCGCAACGCGCGCAACGAAGGGATAGAGGCCGCCAACGCCGAGAGCTCGCGCGCCCGCGCCTCCTCCGACATCGCGCTCATCAAGGCGGCCGTGGACGACCTCGAAGCCCAGCACACGCAGGCCGACATCCTTAACGCACTGGTCAACCGCGCCGCCGCCTTCGCCCCGCGCGTCGCCTTCTTCGTCGTCAAGAACGAGCGGGCGACGGGCTGGCGCGCTCGCGGCCTCGAAGGCACCGTCGGCGACGACGCAGTGCGCGAGCTGTCGCTGCCGCTCTCGGCCGACACGCTCCTGGGCGAAGTGGCGCGCACGCGCTCGACCTGGAGCGGCGCCGCCGGTTCGCACGCCGAGGACACGCAGGTCTACGGGCACTTCGGCGGCGAGCCGCCGCAGCGCCTCGTCGCCGTCCCGCTCGTCGCCCGCGAGAAGGCCGTCGCCGTCCTCTACGCCGACAGCGCCGAGCAGGACGCCGACGCCGTCAACCTCGAAGCCCTCGAAACCATCGTCCGCGTCGCCGGCATGTCGGTCGAGCTGCTGGCCGCGCGCCGCCCCGGCGGGGCAGGGGCCGAAGCCGCGACCGCTCCCGCGCGCCCGCAGGAAGCGCCCCCGCGCCCACGAGAGGCGCCCGCGCGCTCTCAGGAGCCGCCCGCGCCGACGCCGCCCGCGCCTCCGGCCGAAAGGTTCGGCGCGCCTACGCCGCCCGAGCCGCCGCGACGCGAGCCCGCGCCCGAGCCCGAGCCGCCAACGCCGCCACGCGCGGTGCCCGAGCCGGCCTTCACCCTGCCGCGCCCCGAGAGCCCCTTCCCCGAGGCGGCGGCCGAGGCGTCGGCGCCGCCCGCCACGCCGCTCGGCAGCTCGCGCCGCTACGGGGCCGCCGACATGGAGTTCCCCGTCGAGGTCAGCGAGGCCGACAAGCGTTATCACAACGAGGCCCGCCGCTTCGCCCGCCTGCTCGTCTCCGAGATCAAGCTCTACAACGAGGACAAGGTCCGGCGCGGCCGCGACGAGGGCGACCTCTACTCGCGCCTGCGCGAAGACATAGACCGCTCGCGCCAGATGTACGACAAGCGCGTCCGCCCCGAAGTCTCCTCGCGCTACGACTACTTCCACCACGAGCTGGTCAACATGCTCGCCGAAGGCGACCAGCACAAGCTCGGCCAGGACTACCCCGGCGCCACCGTCGCGTCGTAGAAGAAATACAATCCAACTCACACCGGCCGCCTTCTCATCATGATACTGAAGGCGGCCGTGCTCTTTTCCGGCGGCGCGTCGGTTATAATTTCCCGCCGGTGAAATCGGACGAGGGAGGACGAGCTTGAGAGGACGACTTCAGAAACACCGCGTCACGTTCGCGGCGGCGGTCTGCGCGGCGCTGCTCGCGGCCACCGTGCTGCCGCTGTCGGTGGCGAGCTGCCGCACGCAACGCACCGCGGCGGACGAGCCCGCGGCTTTCGAGCGCCTGCGCGCACTCACCCGCGGCGGCGCGACGCCGCCCGAGCAGGCGGTCGCGCAGCTCGCCTCTCAATACGAAGGCACGCGCACCGGCGCGCTCGCGCTTCTCTTGCAGGCGCGGCTGCGTTTGGGCGCCGGCAACTTCGCCGGGGCCGCCGCGCTCCTCCAGTCCTCCGACTTCAAGACGCAGACCTCGGTCGCCGACCACGCCCTCTGGCTGCGCGCCGACGCCCTCGAAAAGCTCTCGCGCCGCGCCGAGGCCCGCGCCGCCCTCGAAGAACTCGCGCGCGACTACCCGGACTCGCTCCGCGCCCGCGAGGCGACGCTGCGGGCCGCGCGCCTGCTCGCTCAGGACAATCAACCGTCGGCCGTCCCGCTCGCAGTCAAAAAGCTCGCCGACGAGGACGACGCCGACGCGCTCCTGCTCTCCGCCAAA
>DATHBF010000586.1:0-6440 GCA_035296285.1 Pyrinomonadaceae bacterium
AAGAACCTCTTCTACCAGACGAAAATCCGCGCCGGGCAGTACGAGGTCGTCGTCCTCAACTCGCGCTTCAACGACGCGCAGGCCGAGGCGATAAACGCCCAGAGACCCGGCACCGCCTTCGTCGTCCTGCCGCCCGGAGGCGTCTACGAGAGCGAGATGGTCGTCGGCGTCGGCGTCGCGCCGGAGGGCGTCGAGCGCGCGGCCAACTCCATCCGGCACGGCGAGCACACCCTGCAAATCGTCGCCTCGACGTGGTACGAGTCGAAGAAGCTGGGTGAAGAGTTGCGCGGACGCTGGCGCCCGGCGGGCCTGCTCTGGACCGAGCCCGTTGCGACCGAGCCGCTCAAGTTCGCGGCCGTCCCCGACGAGCCGGCCTCCGCCTGCCGCTGACACACACTCCCGTCATGGACGTGACCGAGCAGGATTTGCGTCGCGCCGTCCGCGCGCTCGATTTGAGCGGCCGGGCCGTTTGCGTCCACAGCTCTCTGCGCTCCTTCGGCCGCGTCGAGGGCGGCGCGAGCGGGGTCGTCCGCGCCTTCCTCGAAGAAGGCTGCACGATGCTCGCGCCGACCTTCTCATCCGCCTTCGCCGTCGAGCCGCCGCCGCGCCTGCGCTTCGAGCGCAACGGCTGGGACTACGTCCGCGGGAGCGGGCCGTGCCCCGGCGCGGGCAGAATCTACGCGCCGGAGACGGCGGAGATTGACCGCGACATGGGCGCCATTCCCGCCGCCCTGCTCGCCCGACCGGGGCGCGTGCGCGGCCGTCACCCGCTCGACTCTTTCACGGCGGCCGGCCCGTTAGCCGAGGAGTTGATTTTGACGCAGTCGCCTTCGGAGCCTTACGCGCCGCTCGCGGCGCTCGGGCGCGCGGGCGGCTTCGTGCTGCTGATGGGCGTGGGCCTTGAGAGGATGACCCTGCTGCACCTGGCCGAGAAGGAGGCGGGCCGCGCGCTCTTCCGCCGCTGGGCCAACGACGCGCGGGGCGAGCCGGAGGTGGTCGAAGTCGGAGGCTGCTCGGAGGGCTTCGGCAAGCTTGAGCCACACCTGCGCGCCGTCACGCGGCAGACGACCGTGGGGCAAAGCGCCTGGAGACTTCTGCCGGCCGGCGACGCCCTGTCGCTCGCCGCGGCGGCCGTCCGCGCCGAGCCGCGCATCACGCACTGCGGACGCGCCGAGTGCGAACGCTGCGACGACGCCGTGGCGGGCGGGCCTATTCTTTAAGCAATCGGCGTTGACAGGACTCACGGCCCGGCATATCTTCTCGGGCGCGCGGCGCGGTTATTTTTTTCGGGGCGAGCCCGCCCCACTCACTTCCCTTTAGCGCGGAGTCAAATGACAGGTCGCATCGTCGGCGCGGTGGTCGCCCTGTTCGGCGCCGGGCTCCTCGCTCTGGTGCTCAACGGCGGCGGCCCCGGCCCTTCGGCCGTCTACAGCCGCGGCGAAGGGTCTCTACTCATGCTCGGCACCTGCCTGTGCCTCGGCGGGAGCTTTTACGCCGCCCGGGGTCCGGGCAAGTCCGCGACGGATGTTGCGGCTTTGTCGCAGTCTCCGTCACGGTCACGGGTCAGTAAAAGGAATGGGGCGCGCGTTGGACGTTAAGGCTTACCTCGAACGCATCGACTACCGCGGGCCGACGGCGCCCACGGCCGCGACCCTGCGCGCCCTGCACGTCGGACACCTCCGCGCCGTCCCCTTCGAGAACCTGAGCATCCACGCCGGGCAGCCCGTCGTGCTCGAAGACGCGCGGCTGTTCGAGAAGATAGTGGCGGGCCGGCGCGGCGGCTTCTGCTACGAACTCAACGGGCTCTTCGCCGCCCTGCTGCGCGCGCTCGGCTTCGAGGTCCGAATGCTCTCGGCCGGCGTCGCGCGCGAGGGCGGGGGCTTCGGGCCGGAGTTCGACCACATGGCGCTCGTCGTCGAGCTCGAAGAGAGGTGGCTCGCCGACGTGGGCTTCGGCGACTCGTTCCGCGAGCCGCTGCGGCTCGACGAGCGCGACGAGCAGCGGCAAGGTAAGAGCGCCTACCGCATCCGCCCCGAAGGCCACCGCCTCGTCCTCGAACGCCGCGACGGCGGCGGCGAGTGGAAGCCGCAGTACAGCTTCACCCTACGGCCGCGCGCCTACGCCGACTACGCCGAGATGTGCCGCCACCACCAGACCTCGCCCGAGTCACACTTCACGCGCGGCCGTGTCTGCACGCGCGCCACCGACGGCGGCGGCCGAGTGACGCTCAGCGAGCTGCGCCTCATCACGACCGACCCCGAAGGCGCGCGGCACGAGCGCGCCCTCTCGGGCGAGGAGGAGTACGCGGACGTGCTGCGCGAGCAGTTCGGCGTCCGCTTATGAATCGAGAACGGGAGGGAGGCCGCGCCGGCTGCGCGGGTCTGAAGGGATGAGAATAATCGTCTTCATCGTCGTCGCCGCCGTCCAGTTGGCCGCGGCCGCTTTTGTCTTCCTGATCCTGATCATGGGCATGAACGGGTTCAGCGAGAGGGACGCGAATCCGGGCCTCCTCTTCTACATCGTGCTGGCGCTGGCGAGCAGCGCCGGACTCGGCCTCGCGGGGGCCATGTTCGCGAAGTGGCTCACGGCGAGCAGGGGCATGGGCGGCCTGGGGGCGGCGGCGATAGCCGTCGTGAGTTCCTCGACCGTCGGCCTGGTCGTCCTGGGGGTTGCCTTCTTCGGCGCGATGATGGTCACGAGTATCATGCACGGGTCCAGGTGAAGGGGGGTCCGCTTCAAAAAGAGGAAGGCGGCGCGGGGCTGTGTGGTCCCCGCGCCGCCTTCGCTCGTTATCGGGTCTCGTTAGTTGGTCTTTCCTTCGTTCGAGGCGGAGCGGGCGGCGGCGACCTTCTCGCCGCTGACGATGGCGTACTTGCCCCCCATGTCAACGGTCGCCAGGAGCCTCGTGCCGGACGCGTCCCTCAGCGTCGTGTAGGCCGTCCTGTACTTGCCGATGCTCTTCGACTCGCCGAGGGTGGCCGTCGTCTTCGCCACGACCTTGCCGCCCTTGCGGATGCTCAGTTCCTGCGACTTGTCGTCGAACCTCACCTCATAGCCGCCTCTCTCGACGAGCGTGTCGCCGACCGTCACGTCAACGTCGAAGCTCACGTTCTTGCTCTTGCCGCCGGCCAGGGCCGTCGAGCCGAGCAGAGCGCACACTACGAGGGCAATTGCGATTGTTTGAAGCCGTGTTCTCATCCTGAATGTTCCTTTCGCGCCCCTGCGGGGGAAGTGTGTTTCGTCTGCCGTCCGTGTCCGGGGAAGACGTAACCTCCAAACGAGCGGGGCGCGCGCGGGGTTTGAACTATGTGACGGACGGGCGCGCGCGCGGTGCGGGCCGGCCGGCGCGAGGTGCGGGCATACGAAACTACCTGCGGGGCGCGACCGGCTCCAGGCGGAAGCCGTAGTCGTAATGCTTGACGGGGAGGCGGTACTCGGCGTGGGGCTGCGCGCCCCAACTGTCGTCGCCGCCGACGCCCATCTGGAGGTGATCGAGGTTGACCGTAATCTCCTTCCGTATCCGAATCTCGGCCGAGTGCTTCGCCCGCTCAAGTTCCGACATCGGGAATGGCCAGGCGCTGAAGTCGATGTCGGGGAGGCCGACGGCGCGGAGCCCCGCGCCCGCGGCGTTCGTGAACGTCACCCAGCGCACGTCCGTGCGGTTGCCGTTCTCCTGCGGCTCGACGTAGGGCGTCCAAAGCTCGTCCACGGTCGAGCGGTAGCGCCCGACGGCCGCGCCCGTCTGGCGGTCCCGGTACGTCTCGTGCGGCCCGCGCCCGTACCACTCGACCCGGCCGAACTCGCCCGGTATCGACATCTGCATCCCGACCCTCGGCACCTCCGGCACGTCGCCCCTCGGCCTGAAGGCGACCGTGACCTCAATCGTCCCGTCGCCGTAGACGTGCAGATCGGTGAGCACGCCGGAGGCGCCCGCCGCCAGGTCCGCCTCCGTGATGACGCGCGCCGACCCGGCGCCCTCGCGCACGACATCGACCCTCTTGACCTTGCGCCCGGCCGACGCGTCGCGCCAGACGCCGAGCCGCTTCGCCATCTGGTTGCCGCGGTCGTTGTCGATGGGCGCGCGCCAGTAGTTGGGCACGAGCGGGCCGGCGACGAGCGGCCGCCCGTCGTACTCGTAGGCTTCGAGCGCGCCGCTCCGCTTCCCCACCCTCGCCGTGAAGCGCGGGCCGCGCAGCGTCACGGCGTCGGCCGTCTCTTCGACGGCGAGCGCGGGCTGCCTCCGCGCGCCGGGGGGCGGGGCGGGCGGCCCGTCCGCGAAGGCCCGGAACTGGTCCCAGGCGACGACGTGGCCCCGCTTCGCCCAGGGCGTGTCGGCCGCGAGCGCGAACGTCACTTTAAGGAAGTACTCGGCGCCGGGCTTTACCGCCGGGCGACGAAGGCCGAGCGTGACCTCCTCCGTTCGGCCGGCCGGCGTGCGCAGGCGCGGGAGCCGGCCGCGCCCGACGACCACCCCGTTCTCGGCAAGCTCCCAGGAGCCCACGGCGTAAGAGAGGTCCGCGAAGAGGTGCTTGTTGCGGACGCGGACGCGGCCCCGTTCGAGTTCGACGGGCTCGACCTTGATGAACTGGTGGACCTTCTTCACCTCTTCGAGTTCGGGCTGCACGCGCCGGTCGGCGAAGACGAGTCCGTCGCCGCCGTTGCCGTCGTTGGGCCGGTCGCCGTAGTCGCCGCCGTAGGCCCAGAGGTCGCGGCCGTCGGCCGTCTTCTTGCGGAAGGTCTGGTCCACCCAGTCCCAGATGAAGCCGCCGTGAAACTCGCGCCGCGATTCGAGCACGTCCCAGTACTCCCGCAAGTTCCCGACGCTGTTGCCTAAGGCGTGCGCGTACTCGACGAGGTAGAGGGGCTTCCCCCCGCCCTTCTGCTCCCACTGCTTCACGATGTCCTGCGGCTTCGTGTACATCGGGTTGAAGGCGTCGCTGTGGACGCTGGCGCCGGACTCGTAGACGAGCACGACCCATGGGTGGTTCGCCTTCACCCACGCGCGCGCCGCCTCGAAGTTGCGACCCCAGCCGGCCTCGTTGCCCAAAGAGAAGAGGAAGATGGAGGCGTGGTTCTTGTCGCGCTCGACCATGCGGCGGACGCGGTCAACGTGCGCTTCGCGGAAGTCCTCGCCGTCGGAGATTCTCTGCCTGTCGTTGGCGCCGTAGCCGTGCGACTCGATGTTGGCCTCGTCCTGCACGTAGAGGCCGTACTCGTCGCAGAGCGCGTACCAACGCTCGTCGTTCGGGTAGTGGCTCGTGCGGACGGCGTTGATGTTGTAACGCTTCATCAGGAGGATGTCTTTGACCATCATCTCGCGCGTCGTGACGTGGCCGAGGTCCGGGTCGTGCTCGTGGCGGTTGACGCCCTTGATGATGACGGGGCGGCCGTTGACGAGAATCTGGCCGTCCTTAATCTCGCTCGTGCGGAAGCCGAGCCGCCACGGGATGGATTCGAGCACGCGGCCGCGCGAGTCCCTGAGCGTGAGCAGGAGCGTGTAGAGGTTCGGCTCCTCGGCCGACCACTTCAGAGGGTTGGCCACAGTGTCCGACACGTCGAGCGAGACCTCGCCGCCCGCGGGCGCCGTGCCCTCCACGGCGAACGGCGCGTAGGCCAACTGACCGCGCGCGTTGTAGAGCTCCGCCTGAAGCTTGACCTTCTCGGCGGATGTTCCCGCGTTTCGCACCTTCGCGTTTAAGGCGAGGCGCGCGTCCGCGTACTCGGCGTCGAGGTGGGTGCGCGCGTGGAAGTCGCGGACGTGCAGGCGCGCGCGCGAGACCAGCTCCACGTCGCGGAAGATGCCCGACAGGCGCCAGAAGTCCTGGTCTTCGAGGTAGCTGCCGTCCGAGAAGCGGTAGACCTCGACGGCCAGCGTGTTCTCGCCGGGCCGCACGTACTTCGTCACGTTGAACTCGGCCGGCAGCCGGCTGTCCTCGCTGTAGCCGACGCGCCGTCCGTTGACCCACACGTAGCACGCCGAGTTGACGCCGCGAAGCACCAGGAAGGTCTCGCGGCCGGCCCACATCGGCGGGACGGTGAAGTCGCGCCGGTAGGAGCCGACGGGGTTGCGCTCCTCGTAGGTCGTCCAGTCCTTCGGCGGCTCGCCCATCACGCCCGGCGCGTCGCGCTTGAAGGGGTAGATGATGTTGAGGAAGATGGGCGTGCCGTGGCCCTCCATCTCCCAGTTCGAGGGCACGCGTATCTCCTTCCAGCCGGACACGTCGTACTCGGGCTTATAGAAATCGGCCGGCCGGAGTGAAGGCTCCTTCACCCAGTGGAACTTCCACGCGCCGTTCAGCGACCGCACGAAGGGCGAGCCCTCGGGCGTCGGGGCGCCGGGCGCGAAGGCGAGCGCGCCGCGCCGCGCCGACCTCTCGTCCGGGTAGGGGACGAAGGTGGCGTGCGCGGGCTCCTCGTTGACGCTGAAGACGCGCGGGTCT
>DATHBF010000587.1:0-2530 GCA_035296285.1 Pyrinomonadaceae bacterium
GCCGAGACTTTCAGGCAGACGCCGACGGCCGTCCTCTCGCGCGCGGTGTGCGGCGTGCGCTCGGGCGCGCTCGTCGTCAACCTGCCCGGCTCGCCGAAGGGCGTGCGCGAGTGCTTCGCCGTCATCCGCCCCATCCTCGCCCACGCCGTCGCGCTGCTCGGCGGACGCGACGAACGCCTGCACGATTGATTTGAAACCGCCTCTCAAGTTCCTACCCGGAGTCTTCCACGCGGTCGCCCTCTCGGCGGCCGCGCTCGTCTGCGTCGCGTCTCTGGTCGGCTGTCGTCAAGCCGCGCCTGTGCCGGCCGCGTCGCCCGCGGAAAGCACGCTCAGCCAGCAGGAGCGCGTAGAAATTTTCGAGCAGGTGTGGAGGACGATTGACGAGGAGTATTACGACCCGAACTTCCGCGGTGTGGACTGGCGCGCGGCGCGCGACCGCTACAGGCCGCAGGCGGAGTCGGCGCCGAGCGACGCCGAGTTCTACGGCGTCTTCGAGCAGATGCTCTCGGAGCTGCGAGACGGCCACACGGTCTTCGTGCCGCCGGAGAGGCCGGGCCGCCGGCCCGAGGAAGGCGGGCCGCGCGGGAGCGTCGGCGTGAGGCTCGGCGACGCCGAAGGCCGCGTCGCCGTCGTCGAGGTCGAGGCTGGCTCGCAGGCCGAGAGGCTCGGCGTCCGCCCCGGCCATGTGCTCCGCGAGGTGAACGGGCGGCCCGTCGAGGAGCACGTCGCCTTCATCCGCTCGAAGATAGCGGGCTCGTCAACCGAACGCCTCTTCAGGCTCAAGATGCTCTCGGCGCTGCTCTACGCCGGCTTCCTCGCCAAGCCGCGCACGCTCGGCCTGACCGACTTCGACGGGCGCGAGTTCAACGTCGAGCTGCCCGAGGAGCCGGCCCGCGCCGACGCGCCCAACCTCACCTCGCGCCGCCTCGACTCGGGCTTCGGCTACGTCAGGTTCCGCTCGTGGACGCCGCCCGCGCAGGACGAGTTCAGGGAGGCTTTGAAGTCTCTGCGCGACGCGCCCGGACTCGTCATAGACCTGCGCGGCAACGGCGGCGGCCAGGCCCGCGTGCTGCTCGACATCGCCAGCAACTTCTTCGACCGCCCCACGCACATCGGCGGCTCGCGCGCTCGCTCCGGCGAGGTGCAGAAAACGTACACGCGCCGCGCCGAACAGCCCTATCGCGGCCCCGTCGTCGTCCTCGTGGACGAGGCGACGGGGAGCGCGTCCGAAGCCTTCACGGGCTTCATGCAGGAGGTCGGGCGCGCGCGCGTCGTCGGGCGGCAGACCGCCGGCTCGACGCTCAGCCGCAACGGCGCGCGCCGCATCAAGGGCGGCGGCCAGCTCCTCTTCAGCACCCACACCTCCCTGACGCCCGCGGGCCGCGAGCTGGAGGGCGTCGGCGTCACGCCCGACGTGGCGGTCGCGCTGACGCTCGCGGACCTGCGCGCGGGCCGCGACGCCGCGCTCGAAGAGGCGGAGTCTCTGCTGCGGCGTCGAGAAAACTTTTGACAACGCCGGACGGCGCGTCCTAGAATCCGCACGGCTCCACACTTCGACCCGCGCGCACACGAGAGAGGGTGAGACCTGACGATGCTGAGCGCGTTACTCCTGATTCAAGCCGCCGACCCCGTTAAGACTTCGAGAGAGCTGGGCGAGCCGCTGGCCGCTTACTGGCCGGTGATGATCTTCTTCGCCTTCGCCGTCGTCTTCCCCGTCCTGCCCGTCGTCCTCGGCCGCCTCCTGCGCCCGAGCATCTACGGGAAGGCGAAGAACGCCCCCTACGAGTGCGGCATCGAGCCCGTCACCGAGGCGCACGACCGCTTCACCGTGCGCTACTACATCGTCGCCATGCTCTTCCTCATCTTCGACGTGGAGACCATCTTCCTGCTGCCCTGGGCCATCATCTTCATGGGCGAGGACTTCAGCTTCACCAAGTTCGCGCTCCTTGAGATGTTCGTCTTCATCGGCATCCTCCTCGTCGGCTACTACTACGCTTGGCGCAAGGGCGCGCTGGAATGGGCCTGAACCTGTATGGCTGAACACCCGGAAGGAATCGTCCTGACGACCGTTGACTCGCTCTTCAACGCGCTGCGGCGAAACGTCGCCGCGCCGGTGATGAACGCGAAGCCGGTCCGCGACTTCGTCAACTGGGGCCGCAAGTCCGCCCTGTGGCCGATGACGTTCGGGCTCGCCTGCTGCGCCATCGAGATGATCGCGACCGGCGCGGGCCGCTTCGACATAGACCGCTTCGGCGCCGGGGTCTTCCGGCCCTCGCCCCGCCAGAGCGACCTCATCATCGTCGCCGGCACCGTGACGCTCAAGATGGGGCCGGTCGTCCGCCGCGTCTTCGACCAGATGCCCGAGCCGAAGTGGGCCATCGCGATGGGCGCCTGCGCCTCGACGGGCGGCCCCTTCGACTCCTACTCGACGATGCAGGGCGTGGACCGCGTCATCCCCGTGGACGTTTACATCCCGGGCTGCCCGCCCCGACCCGAAGCCCTCCTCTACGGCCTCATGTGCCTCCAGGAG
>DATHBF010000588.1:0-1904 GCA_035296285.1 Pyrinomonadaceae bacterium
GAATAAGCGGGCGGGGGAGGCGTTCTTTGCAAAGAACGCCTCCCCCGCCCGCTTATTCTTTCCGGAACTTCCCGTTCAGTGCGCCGTCAGGGACTCGTGCGCGTGGTCGCCGCCCGGCGCGAGCGGCGCGCGATACTTGCCGTAATCGAAATCGGCCTCGGTGTCGGTGAACGTGTAAACGTCGAATCCGTAGGCGTCGAAGTACGCCACCAGGTCATCCGCAGAGCGCAGGAAAATTGCGGGAGAGTAGCCCGCCTCCGCGCGAATCTCCAGCAGGCGCTCGACGATCTCCAGCGGCGCGAAAACCCTCGCCGGGTCTCTGTAAGTTGCCATCGTCTTCCAGCGCCTCCCTACTCTTGAAATCCGCGGGCTCACGGTCTCGAACGCCCCGCCCCCGCGCCTCGCACCGTTGTGATGTACGCCAAAGGGCGCACGGTTGTTTGCACGCCAGGTGTCTTTTCCGTTACGAGCCGTTGCGGAAGTTTCCCCGGTGCGGAAGTCGCACTTGCCAAGCCGGCGCTATTTCTGTCATCTTAGCTGTAGGGCAGACGCCCCCGACTGACGCCCTCCGCCGAACCAGGCCCGCTTTCTTCTCACCGCCGAAGCATTAATTCCGGAGCAGACTTGATGACGACACCGCAGACGCCTTCCCCCGCGCCGCAAGCACCCGCGCCGCTCAACTTCGTGAACGTCCTCCAGCGCATGCTGGCCGTCTCGGACAGGGTCAGCGACCTGATCTTCTCGCCGGGCCGCGCGCCGCAGGTCGAGCTGATGGGCGAGTTGATCGCCGTGCCCGTGCCGGGGCTGGAAAAACTCCTGCCCACCCACACGGCCGGGCTCGCGAAGATCATCATGGGCAATCACGCGACGGCCGCGGCGAATCTGGAGAAGAGCGGCTCGGCCGACCTCTCCTTCAGCGCGCCGGGGCTGGCCCGCTTCCGCGTCAACGTCTTCATGCAGCGCGGCACGCACGCCATCGTCATGCGCGTCATCCCGAACCGCCCGCCGCAGTGGAGCGACTACAACCTGCCGCCCGTCCTCAAGGAAGTCATCGGCCTCAAGAACGGCATCGTCCTGGTGACGGGGCCGACCGGCTCCGGCAAGTCGACGACGCTCGCCGCCGTCATCGACCTCATCAACGAGACCAAGGCTTACCACATCGTCACCATCGAAGACCCCATCGAGTTCCTCCACCCGCACAAGAACTCGACCATCCACCAGCGCGAATTGCACTCCGACACGCCGAGCTTCGCGCTCGCCCTGCGCGCGGCCCTGCGTCAGGCGCCGAAGGTCATCCTCGTCGGCGAGATGCGCGACCGCGAGACCATCGAGGTCGCGCTCGAAGCCGCCGAGACGGGCCACCTCGTCTTGTCCACGCTCCACACGATTGACGCCTCGAAGACCGTGGACCGCATCATCGGCGTCTTCCCGAAGAACGAGGAGAAGGCCATCCGCACTCGACTGTCGCAGACCTTCCGCTTCATCGTCTCGCAGAGGCTCCTGCCGCGCGCCGACCGCCAGGGGCGCGTCGCCGCCATCGAGATTCTGAAGTCCACGGCCCGCACGCGCGACTACATGGAGCACGGCGACCAGGAGGGCAAGTCGCTCGTGGACGCGATGGAGCAGGGCGACCTCGAAGGCATGCAGACCTTCGACGGCGTGATGGAGCAGATGGTCCGCCAGGGCATGATCACGAAGGACGACGCCGTCGCCTACGCCACCAACCCCGGCAACCTCCTCCTCCGCCTCAGCGACCTGGGCGCCCCGCCCGCCGCCGCGCGCCAGCCCCAGCCGCAGGGCGGCTCCATGCTCGACATGATCGAATAAAAAGCCGGATTTAACACAGAGGGCAAAGAGGGCACGGAGAAGAAAGTTTTCTCCGTGCCCTCTTTGCCCTCTGTGTT
>DATHBF010000589.1:0-6653 GCA_035296285.1 Pyrinomonadaceae bacterium
CGGCACGCACCACAACAACTACGGCAGCTACGAGCTGGCCCGCTGCGTCGTCGAAGGCATCAGGTCGAACAGGCTCGCCCTCGTCAAGTATCTGGCGAAGGACGCCGCCGCCTTCGACCCCGCGCGGCCCGACCCGCTCGCCGGCTTCAAAGTCCCGGCCAGCCCCCTCGACACCGAGACCAGGCCGCTCGGCAACTGACGCGGCGCTAAAAATCCCGCGCCGGCCTTTGCGCCCGCGCGCCCCTCCGTTAGATAATCGTCGGCACCGACTTTAGAAAGTTCTTCCCCCACCGCATTCATTGAAGACGGAAGGAGGCGGCGCCTCCCGAGCGTGCGCCGCCTTGCCCGGAAGGAAAACCGCTTTACCGCCTGTTTACGGGGAAACGTCTCATGCTCTCGCTAAGAAGGGTCAGGGGCCTATCGCCTTTCGTCGCACGCCTCTTCGCCCTCGCGGTCGTAGTCGCCTCGGGCGCCGCCGCGCGCGCCGACGTGACGCTGCCCGACGTGCTCTCGGACTCGATGGTCCTCCAGCGCGACGCGCGCGCGCCCGTCTGGGGCAAGGCCGCGCCGGGCGAGTCGGTCACCGTCCGCTTCGCCGGCCAGTCGAGGACGGCGACGGCCGGGGCCGACGGGCGCTGGAGCCTCCGCCTCGGCCCCTTCAAGGCCAGCTCGACGCCGTCCACGTTAACAATCGAGGGCAGGAACAGGATTGAGCTGAAGAACGTCCTCGTCGGCGAGGTGTGGCTCGTCTCGGGCCAGTCGAACATGCAGTTCACGCTGGCCGAGACGCGCGAGGGGACGGAGGCCATCGCCGCCGCCAGCCACCCGCTCATACGCCTCTTTAACGTCAGCCGCCAGGTCGCCTTCAAGCACAGGCCGCCGCCGCTCGCCGTCTGGCGCGAGTGCTCGCCCGAGTCTGTCAGGGACTTCTCGGCCGCCGGCTACTACTTCGCCGTCGAGATACAGAAGGAACTCGGCGGCGTCCCCGTCGGCGTCATCAACTCCTCTTACGGCGGCTCGCAGGCCGAGGCGTGGACGCCGGAAGAATACCTGCTCGCCCACCCGGACCTGCGCGCGACGGTCGAGCGCACGAAGATTTGGGAAGAGGAACGCCCGCGCGTGAAGGCGCAGTACGAGGAGCAGATAAGGAAGTGGCGCGAGGAGGCCGACAAGGCGAAGGCGGCCGGCGCGCGCCCCTCGCCCTCGCCGCCCGTGCCGGACGCGCTGCGCGAGTACCGCGTCGCCGCCTCCATCTACAGGGGCATGGTCGAGCCCTTAATCCCCTTCCCCGTCCGCGGCGCCTTCTGGTATCAGGGCGAGTCGAACGAGGCGCGAGCCGAGCAGTACGCCATCCTCCTCCCCGTCATGATTCGCGCGTGGCGCGAACGCTGGGGCCGGGGCGACTTCCCCTTCGGCATCGTCCAGCTCCCAAACTACCGCAACCCGCAGCCCGAGCCGACGGACGAGCCCTGGAGCCACATCCGCGAGGCGCAGCGCCGCACCGCACTCTCGACCAGGAACGCCGGCCTCATCGTCACCATCGACGTGGGCGAGGCCCGCGACATCCACCCGAAGAACAAGCTCGACGTGGGCCGCCGCATGGCGCGCTGGGCGCTGGCGGAAGTCTACGGCCGGGGACGGACGGGGACGGGGCCGATGTTTCACAGCATGAAGGCCGACGGCTCGAAGCTCGTCCTCAAGTTTGAAGAGGTCGGGGCGGGCTTGAAGATTCGGGACGGTGACACGCTCGAAGAGTTCGCCGTCGCGGGCGCGGACCGCAAGTGGCACTGGGCCGAGGCGCGCATCGTCGGGAAAGATAAAGTTGAAGTCTGGTCAAGCGCGGTGCCTAAACCGGTCGCCGCCCGCTACGCCTTCAACAACAACCCGCGCCGCCCGAACCTGACGAACGACTCGGGGCTCCCGGCCGCCCCCTTCCGCACGGACAACTTCCCCGACCCGACCGCCGGCAAGCGTTGACGTTATGAAGACGAGTAAGCACATCAAGTCGAGCGCGCTTCCGTTCGCCCTCCTTCTCTTCTGCGTCACGCACGCCCCGGCGCAGGCGCAGACGCCGACGCCTGACCCGGCGCTGCCGAGCCTCTTCGTCGTCGGCGACTCGACGGCCAACAACAACGCGAACGGCGCAAGAGGCTGGGGCGACCCCTTCGTCCGCCTCTTCGACGCGAAGAAGATAAATGTCGTCAACCGCGCCCGCGCCGGCCGCAGCAGCCGCACGTTCCTGACCGAGGGCCTGTGGGACAGGGTCTTGCAGGACGTGAAGCGCGGCGACTTCGTGCTCATCCAGTTCGGGCACAACGACGGCGGGCCGCTCGACACGGGCCGCGCGCGGGGCTCTTTGCCCGGCCTCGGCGAAGAGACGAAGGAGATCACGAAGCCCGACGGCACGAAGGAGGTCGTCCACACCTTCGGCTGGTACAACCGCCGCTTTATCGCCGACGTGCGCGCCAAAGGCGCGACTCCCATCATCCTTTCTCTGACCGTCCGAAACATTTGGAAAGACGGAAAGGTGGAGCGCGGCTCCGGCAAGTTCCGCGGGTGGGCCGAGGAGCTTGCGCGCTCTGAAAGCGTCGCCTTCGTTGACCTGACGAACCTCGTCGCCGACCGCTACGAGTCGCTCGGGCAGGAGAAGGCCAGGGAATTTTTCGGCCCCGACCACACGCACACCAGCCCGGCCGGCGCCGAGCTGAACGCCGCCCTAGTCGCCGAAGGCTTGAAGGGGCTCAAGGGCAACCCGCTGGGCAAATACTTCAAATGATGGTTTTAAGTTTAAGGCAAGCGGTGGGTGTGTTGATGACGGCCGTGCTGTTGCTCGTCGCGCCGGCACAGGCGGTTGCGCAGCGGCAGATGGAGCGGCTGGGGCGCGGCGTGGTGGCGGTCAGACAAGCGGACGGGAAGGTCTGGGTCGGCTGGCGGATGCTCGGCACGGACCCGGATGAGGTGGCCTTCAACCTCTACCGCTCGGCCGGCGGCGCTTCGCCCGTCAAACTCAACGACCGGCCCGTCGGCGACGTGACGAACTTCGTGGACGCGGGCGCGGACGCGTCGAAGTCGAACTCTTACTTCGTCCGCCCAATCTTGAAGGGTAAGGAGCAGGAGGCGAGCGCGGCCTTCACGCTTCGGGCCGACGCGCCCGCCCGTCAATACCTGTCCGTCCCCTTGCAGACGCCGCAGGGCTACAGCCCCGGCGACGCCTCGGCCGGCGACCTCGACGGCGACGGCGAGTACGAGCTGGTCGTCCACATGACGGGGCGCGGCCGCGACAACGGGAGCGCCGGCTTTACGACCGAGCCCGTCCTGCAAGCCTACAAGCTCGACGGCACGCTGCTCTGGACCATCAACCTCGGCCGCAACATCCGCGAGGGCGCGCACTACACGCAGTTCATGGTCTACGACCTCGACGGCGACGGCCGCGCCGAAGTCGCCTGCAAGACCGCCGACGGCACCGCGGACGGCCGCGGCAAAGTCGTCGGCGACCCCGAGGCCGACTGGCGCAGCCCCGAAGGCTCCTTCGCGTCATTCGGCAACGGCCGCCGCCGCAGCCTCGCCGGCTACGTCCTCAAGGGGCCGGAGTACCTGACGGTCTTCGACGGGCTGACGGGCGCGGCGCTCGCCACGACCGGCTTCATCCCGCCGCGCCACCCGACGAAGCGCGACCCGACGACCGAAGAACTCGCCGCCGTCTGGGGCGACGGCTACGGCAACCGCGTTGACCGCTTCCTCGCCTGCGTCGCCTACCTCGACGGCAAGCGGCCGAGCCTCGTCATGGCCCGCGGCTACTACACGCGCACCGTCCTGACCGCCTGGAACTGGCGCGGCGGGAAACTCTCGCGCGTCTGGACCTTCGACAGCGAGGACGGCACGCCCGCCAATAAGGCTTTCAGCGGGCAGGGCAACCACAACCTGAGCGTCGGAGACGTGGACTCGGACGGCCGCGACGAGATCGTCTACGGCGCGGCCGTCATCGACGACGACGGCCGCGGGCTCTACTCGACCGGCCTCGGCCACGGCGACGCCCTCCACCTTTCCGACTTAGACCCCGACCGCCCCGGCCTCGAAGTCTTCGACATCCAGGAGCGTTTCGGCGACGCGGGCGCACACTTCCGCGACGCGCGCACGGGGCAGATTCTCTGGAAGAAGCCTTCCCTTCATGCCGAAGAGGACAACGAAGGGCCGGGCCGCGGCCTCTCTTTAGACATAGACCCGCGCCACCGCGGCTTCGAGTCGTGGGTCCGCGGCGCCGGCATCGAAGGCGTCTTCAACGCGAAGGGCGAGAAGATTTTTCCGCGCGCGCCGCGCTCGTGCAACTTCGGCGTCTTCTGGGACGGGGACACCTTGAGCGAGCTTTTAGACCGCAACTACATCTCGAAGTGGAACTGGCAGGACGGCTCGGAGACGTTGCTGCTGACGGCCGAGGGCTGCACGTGGAACAACGGCTCGAAGGCGACGCCCGCCCTTTCGGCCGACCTCCTCGGCGACTGGCGCGAGGAGGTCGTCTGGCGCACCTCGGACAACGGGGAGCTGCGCGTCTACACGACGACCGCGCCGACGCGGCACCGCTTCTACACCTTCATGCACGACCCGCAGTACCGCCTGAGCATCGCCTGGCAGAACGTCGCCTACAACCAGCCCCCGCACACGAGCTTCTTCGTCGGCGAGGGGATGCGCAGGCCGCCGCGCCCGAACATCGTGCTCGTCCACGCGGGCCGACGCGCCGGCAGTTGAGAAGGAGACCGAACTTGACGAAGCAGAACAAGTATTCGAGGGCGCGCGCCTTCGCCTCGCTCATGCTGGCCGCCCTGCTGCTCGCGCCGCCCGTCGCCGTTCACGCGCAGAGGCGCAGGGGGCCGGCCGGCGGCGCCCGGAGTGCTTCGGCCGGACTCGCCTGGCCGCGCGTCACGAGCCAGTCCAAGCCCTGGACGCGCTGGTGGTGGCTCGGCAGCGCCGTCAACCGCCGCGACCTCTCGACCGAGATGGAGAAGTATGAGCGCGCGGGACTCGGCGGCCTTGAGCTGACGCCCATCTACGGCGTGCGCGGCGACGAGGGCCGCTTCATCGAATACCTCTCGCCCGCATGGGCCGAGATGCTCGAACACACGCTGAAGGAAGCGAGCCGCCTGGGCCTCGGCGTGGACATGGCGACGGGCACGGGCTGGCCCTTCGGCGGCCCCTGGGTCAACGCCGAGGACGCCTGCAAGAACTTCGCCACGAAGACCTACGAGCTGCGCGGCGGCCAGCGCCTCGACGAGCCCGTCCGCCTAATACAAAAACCGATGGTGCGCGCCGTCGGCCGCCGCCCCGACATCAAGGACTTACGCGAGCCCATCGGCGCTAACCCCAACCTTCAGGAGCTCGCGCTCGACCAGGTCCGCTTCGAGAAGCCGCTCCCGCTCCAGTCGCTCATGGCCTTCTCCGAACGCGGGGACAAGCTTGAGCTGACTTCGAGAGTCTCTCCGGACGGCCGCCTCGACTGGACCGCGCCGCCCGGCCGCTGGAAGCTCTACGCGCTCTTTCAAGGGTGGCACGGCAAGCTGGTCGAGCGCGCCGCGCCCGGCGGCGAGGGCAACGTCGTAGACCACTTCTCGGCCGAGGCCCTGCGCGACTACCTCAGGAAGTTCGACGACGCCTTCAAAGGCCGCGACATCCGCCCGCTACGCGCCTTCTTCAACGACTCCTACGAGGTTGACGACGGCGACGGCCAATCGAACTGGACGCCCAACTTCTTCGCCGAGTTCCGACGCCGCCGCGGCTACGACCTGCGCGAGCACCTGCCGGCGCTGGCCGGCGACGACACGGAAGACAGAGACGCCCGCGTCATCTACGACTTCCGCGAGACCGTCTCCGACCTCCTGCTCGACGAGTTCACGAAGACCTGGCGGCAGTGGGCTGCGGGCAAGGGCGCCATCGTCCGCAACCAGTCGCACGGCTCGCCCGCCAACATCCTCGACCTCTACGCCGCCAGCGACATCCCCGAGACCGAAGGCACCGACATCGTCCGCATGAAGTTCGCCTCCTCGGCCGCCAACGTCACGGGCAAGACGCTGGCCTCGGCCGAGACGGTGACGTGGCTCGACGAGCACTTCCTCTCCTCGCTCGGCGACGTGAAGCGCGCCGTCGATTTGAACTTCCTCGGCGGCATCAACCACGTCGTCTACCACGGCCTCGCCTTCTCGCCCGAGGGCGAGCCCTGGCCCGGCCGGCTCTTCTACGCCGCCGTCCACCTCGAACCCACCAACCCGCAGTGGGAGGACTTCCCCGCGCTCAACCGCTACATCGCGCGCGTCCAGTCGTTCCTGCAAGGGGGCCGCGCGCGCAACGACGTGCTGCTCTACTACCCGGTCCACGACATGTGGATGGAGCGCGGCAAGGAGACGCTCATCCACGTCGGCGGCGGCCACGACGTAGGCATCACGCAGGGCGACGCGCAGGGCCTGCTCGACGCCGGCTACGCCTTCGACCTCGTCTCCGACAGGCAGCTCTCCCAGGTGACTCAAACCGGCGACACGCTCCGCGCGGGCGGGCTCCCGTACAAGACCGTCGTCCTCCCCGCGAGCCGCTACATGCCGGTCGAAACCCTCCGCAAGCTCCTCGAACTCGCGCGCGGCGGCGCGACCGTCGTCGTCCGCAGGAGTTTG
>DATHBF010000590.1:0-12665 GCA_035296285.1 Pyrinomonadaceae bacterium
GTAGAAGCTGAAGCAGCCGACGGCGCCGAGCGAGCCGGCGCGGCGCCCGCGGTCTTCGGCGCCGACGGCCTGCGCCGCGTCCTCGATGACGGGCAGGCCGCGCCGCTCCGCGACCCGCAGGAGGTCGTCCATCGCCGCGCACTGGCCGTAGAGGTGGACGGGCATGAGGGCGCGCGTGCGCTCGGTCATAGCGTCTTCGACGCGCGCGGGGTCGAGGTTGTAGGTGTCGTGCTCGATGTCCACGAAGACGGGTCGGGCGCCGGTGCGGACGACGGCGCCGGCCGTGGCGAAGAAGGTGAAGGGCGTGGTGACGACCTCGTCGCCGGCCTTAACGTCGAGCGCCATGAGGGCGAGGAGCAGCGCGTCCGAGCCGGAGCCGCAGCCGACGGCGTGGCGCGTCTGCGAGTAGCGCGCCAGCTCCTCTTCGAGCAGGCGCACGTCTTCGCCGAGGATGAACTGCTGCGAGTCGAGCACGCGCCCGACCGCCTCGCGCAGCTCGTCGCGCAGGGACTCGTGTTGCTGTTTAAGGTCGAGGAGGGGGACGCGCATGGCTCAGAGGTTGATGCGGCGGCCGCCCGCGCCTATCGAGGTCTGGGCGGCTTCGAGGAGGCGGACGACGCGGAGGCCCGCCTCGGCGTCCGTTACGGGCGGGCGCGACTCCTCGATGGCGTCGAGGAACTCGGCGCAGACGTAGTGCAGCGCCTCGGTCATGTCGAGCTTGGGCACCCACACGTCGCCGGTGCGGTAGCTGACGAGCGTCTTGTAGGTCTCCTCCTCGTCGGCGACCTTCTGGTAACGCTCGACGCCGGTGTCGTAGACGCGGACCTTCTCGGAGGGCTCCACGTCGTCGTAGACGATCATGCGGCGCGAGCCGGCGATGAGCGTGCGGCGAATCTTGACGGGCGAGAGCCAGTTGAAGTGGAAGTTGGCGATCAAGGAGTCGTCGAAGCGGAGCTGGACGTAGGCGATGTTCTCCAGCCCGGGCTGGATGTGGCAGCTCCCCGTGGCGGTCAGCGACGTGGGCCGGCGGCCGACGACGAAGTCCATGATGGAGAGGTCGTGCGGCGCGAGGTCCCAGACGACGTTCACGTCGTGCTGGAAGAGGCCGAGGTTGATGCGCACCGAGTCGAAGTAGAGCAGGTCGCCCAGCTCGCCCGAGGCCACCATCTCCCTTATCTTGCGGACGGCCCCCGTGTAGACGAAGGTGTGGTCCACCATCAGGGTGCGGCCGCCGCGCTCGGCCAAGCCTATTAACTCCTCGGCCTCGCGCTCCGAGGCGGTCATCGGCTTCTCCAGCAGGACGTGCTTGCCGGCTTCGAGCGCGGCGCGGGCGAACGGGTGGTGCGTGGCGACGGGCGTGGCGATGGCGACGGCGTCGAGGTGCGGGTCGGAGAAGAGCTCGCGCACGTCAGTCGACTGGCGCGCGGAGGGGTAGCGGCGCGCGACCTTCTCGGCGCGGCGGGGGTCGCTGTCGCAGACCCAGCGCAGCTCGGCCGAATCGTTCTCGGCGAAGTTGCGGACGAGGTTCGGCCCCCAGTAGCCGCAGCCGATGACTCCGACGGTGATTGGCATCTCTGGCTCAGACAATAAAGCAGGCGGCGCTTAAATTGAAGCGGCGAGGCGGCGGCCCTCGGCCCACGCGGCCGTCGCGCCCGCCACGCGCGACAGTTGCTCTTCCGCCAGCTCCGCGAACATCGGGAGCGAGAGCACGCTCGCGGCCTGGCGCTCCGCCTCGGGGAAGTCGCCGGCCTTGTGGCCGAGCGATTGGTAAGCGGGCTGGAGGTGGATGGGCACGGGGTAGTGGATGCCCGACTGCACGCCCGCCGAGGCGAGCGCCTTTTGCAGCTCGTCGCGCGCGTCGGTTTGAATGACGAAGAGGTGGTAGACGTGCTCGGCGTAGGGCATCTCGCGCGGGAGCCGGAGCGCGCCCGCCTCTTCGAGCGGGCGGAGCAGCTCGCGGTAGCGCGCGGCGTGCCCGCGGCGGCGCGCGTTCCAAGCGTCGAGGCGGCGGAGCTTGACGGAGAGGACGGCGCCCTGGATGCCTTCGAGCCGGTAGTTGTGGCCGACGATGTCGTGATGGTATTTGCGCTCGGAGCCGTGGTCGCGGAGCATCCGCAGGCGGCGCGCGACCTCCGGGTCGTCGGTGACGACGGCGCCGCCCTCGCCGTAGGCGCCGAGGTTCTTGCCGGGGTAGAAGCTGAAGCAGCCCGCGCGGCCCAAAGGCCCGACGCGGCGGCCCTTGTAGCGCGCGCCGTGGGCCTGCGCCGCGTCCTCCACGACAATCAGGTTGTGCCGCGCCGCGACTTCGAACACCGCGTCGAGGTCGGCCGGCTGGCCGTAGAGGTGGACGGGGACGACGGCCCGCGTGCGCTCGGTCAGGACCGCTTCGATCTTGCCCGCGTCAATGTTCGACGATTCCGCCTCGCAGTCAACGAGGACGGGCACGGCGCCTATGGCCGAGACGGCCTCGGCCGTGGCGATGAAGGTGTTCGCGGGGATTATCACCTCGTCGCCCGCGCCGACGCCGCACGCCGCGAGCCCGAGCTGCACGGCCGCCGTCCCGTTCGAGACTCCGACGCAGAACGCCGCGCCCAGATACTCGGCGAACGCCCGCTCGAACTCTTCGACCGCCGGCCCGAGGATGAAGGCCGACGTGTCGAGCACGCGACGGATCGCCTCGTCAACCTCGGGCTTGATTGAAAGGTATTGCGCTTTTAAATCGACGAAAGGAACGGTCACTTGATGACTCTCGCGGGGTTGCCGGCGACGGTGGCGCCGGGGGGGACGCTGCGGGTGACGACGGAGCCGGCGCCGACGGTGGCGCGCTCGCCGATCTCTAAGCCGCAGAGGATGGTGGCGTTGCTGCCGATGGAGGCGCCGCGGCGGACGACCGTCGTTTCGAGCGTCCAGTCGTCTTCCGTCTGCGGCGTGCCGTCGGGGCGCGTGGCGCGCGGCCGGCGGTCGTTGGTGAACATGACGCCGTGGCCGACGAAGACCTCGTCCTCTATCGTGACGCCCTCGCAGATGAAGGTGTGGCTGGAGATTTTGCAGCGCGCACCGACGCGTGCGCCGCGCTGGATTTCGACGAAGGTGCCGATGCGCGTCTCGTCGCCGACGGTGCAGCCGTAGAGGTTGACGAAGCGGTGGACGCGGACGCCCTGCCCGAGCACAACGTCCGCCGCTATCGAAGAGAACTCGGCCGCCATCAGACCTGGCCGTTCCCGTTCGCGCCCGCCCCGGCGTGGGCCGCGCCCTCGGGCTGCTCTTCCTCGGCGTAGTAGCCCGAGTAGTAGCTCGAATAGTAGTAGTAGTCGTTCGATTCGAGCTTGACGTTGTTGAGCACGATGCCGAACAGGTGCGCGCCCACGTCCTGCAACTGCTGCTTGGCGCGGCGCACGACCGAGCGCGACGAGCGGCCGCCGTGGACGACGAGCATCACGCCGTCGGTCATCGTCGAGAGGATCGAGGCGTCGGTGAAGGAGATGGCCGGCGGCGAGTCGATGATGATGTGCGTGAAGTTCTCCGAGAGCACGTAGAGGAGCTTGCGCATCTCGTCGGAGCCGAGGAGTTCGGCCGCGTTGGGCGGGACGGGGCCGGAGGTGATGACCTTCAGGTTCGGCAGCGGCTCGTAGGTCTGGATGAGGTCGCTGACGTTGGCCTCGCCCGACAGGTAGTTCGTCACGCCGCGCGCGTTGGCGAGCCCGAACTGCGCGTGGACGCGGGGCCGTCGAAGGTCGCAGTCGAGGACGAGCACGTCCGCCCCCGTCTGCGCCAGCATCGTGGCGATGTTGACGACCGTCGTCGTCTTGCCCTCGGAGGGCTGGCTGGAGGTGACGAGCACGGTCTTCGGCGGCTGGCCGGCCGAGGACAGGAGCAGCGACGTGCGCAGGTGGCGGTACGCCTCGGCGATGGGCGAGCGCACGTCGCGGATGAGCGTGAGCGCCGTCGAGACGCCGGGGCCGGCGGCCGGCGCGGGGGCGCTGCGGCCGAGCAGGCGGCGGACCTCGCGCGGGGCCGGGATGAGCGCGAGCGTCGGCAGGTGGATGTGGCGGTCAACGTCTTCGACCGACTTCAGGGTGTCGTCGAGGTAGTCGAGCAGGAACGCCAACCCGATGCCGGCGACGAGCGAGAGCAGGAGGGCGATGACGATGTTGCGGGCGCGCGGCGGGCCGATGGGGGTGCGCGGCGTGCGCGCCTCCTCGACCTGCGTGACGTTGCCGCCGGAGCGCTCGTTGGCGGTCACGACCAGCTCGCGCTGGCGCTGGCGGTAGGTCTGGAGCAGCTGCTTGTTGGTCTCGTTGCGCTGCTTGAGGTCGTCGAGGCTCTGCACGGAGAGGCCCACCGCCTCGGCCTGACCCCGCTCGCCGTAGTAGGCGCTCTTGAGCGACGCCTCCTTCTGGCGGGCCATGTCGAGGCGGTTCTTCAGGCCGGCGATGATCTCGTTGGGCGTCAGCTGCAACTCGGCTTCGAGCCGCTTGACCTGCTCGTCTATCTTCTTCACCTCGGGGTGCTCGGTCGTGTACTTGACGAGCAGCGCGGCCCGCTTCTCGTTGAGGTCGCTCATCTTCTCGCGCAGGCGCTGGACGGTCTTGTCGCCCTGCACCTGCGGGATGGACCAGATGTTGGCCGTGTCGCGCGTCTTGAGGGCCGCGTTGTAGTCGGCCTCGGCCGTCTTGCGCGCGCCCTCGGCCTCCTGAAGCTGCGCGCTGTAAGCCTTCATCCGCTGCCGGGTGAGGTCGGCCTCCGGGTCGCTGATGAGCGGGGCGCCCGCGCCCCTGAGGAAGTTGATGCGGGCCTTCTCGTCGGCCTCGATCTGCGCCTGCAACTCGACGATCTGCTTGCCGAGCAGCTCGTCGGCCTTCTGCGCGCCGGCCGTCTCGTCGCGGAGGTCGTTCTCGCGGAAGACGATGGCGATGCCGTTGGCGACGCGCTGCGCGATGTCGGCGTCGGTGTGCTGGAAGTGGATGTTGATGAGGTTGGTGCGCTCGACGGGCTCGACGCGGAGGTTGGCGCGCAGCGCGTCCTCGTAGGGCTCAAGCTTCTGCGCCAGCTCCGGCGTGAGCTGCTCAACGTCGAGGGCGGCGTCGAGGGCGTTGTCGTCGAGGACGGGGACTCCGGCGGCGGCCGCGGGCGCCGGGGCGGCGGCCTGGCCGCGCCCGAGCACGCGCCGCAGCGACGTGACGAGGCTGACCCCCTTCGGCGCGCCGAGGAAGGCCGGGTTGTTGTGCAGGCCGAGCCGCAGGATGACCTGCCGGGCGAGCTTCTGCGTCTCCAGCTTCTTGAGCTGCGTGTTCCAGTAGTTCGGGTCGCTGCCGCGGATGACGAAGTTGCCGCCCTTCCCCGTCTCCAGCACGCCGCCCCTGCGCTGCTCGATCTGGATGGTGGTCTGCGCCTCGTAGACCGAGGGCATGCGGTACATCTGGATGGCGGCCAGCGTGGTGACGACGACCACCAGGCTCAGGATGAGCCACTTGCGCTTGAGGATGACGGCCAGGTACTCGCGCAGGTGGGCCGGCTCGTTCGAGGCCCCGGTGGGGGCGAACGGGGCGGGCTGCGCCAGGTCGCGCAGGGGACGGTCGAGCGGTTCCGACGAGAGCGGCAGGAGGCGATTTTCTTGCGACATCATAATTCTTCTACTTCTGACTTCTTCCGTACTTCTGGACAGGTGGAGGCGCGAAATCCGCAGCAGACCGCGAAGGATTCCGAAGCCAGCGTAATATAGCAGAGTGCGGCGGCGGGGCAAACCGCAGAGCGGGCTGAAATTGCGCGTGCGGCGGCCGTTCAGGCCGGGGCGGCGAACTCGGCGAGCGCCTCGCGCCAGTCGCGCAAGGGCGCGAGGCCGACGGCCTCGGAGAGCAGGCAGCGGAGGCGGGAGTTGCGGGGGCGCGGGGCGGGGCGTTTTAAATCCTCGACGCTGACGCGCTCCATCTCGTAGCCGCCGAGGCCGGCCGACTCAAGGGCCGCGCGCGCGAAGCCCTCGAAGCTGGCGCCGTCGCCGGAGTTCACGACGTGATAGATGCCGGGCAGGTCGAGCTCGGCCAGCTCGCGCAGGCGGGCGGCGAGGTCGGGCGCGTAGGTCGGCGTGCCGTAGGCGTCGTGGATGGCCTTCAGGCGCTCGCCGCGGCGCGCGCGCTCGACGACGGTGGCGAGGAAGTTGGCGCCGCCGCGGCCGAAGACCCAGCCGGTGCGGACGACGCTGGTGCGCGCCGCGGCCGACTGCGCCCGCCGCTCGCCTTCGAGCTTGGCGGCGCCGTAGGCGCTCAAGGGGTGCGGGTCGTCGCGCTGCGTGTAGAAGCCTTCGCGGCGGCCGTCGAAGACGTAGTCGGTCGAGACGGTGACGAGCGCGGCCGAGACGCCGCGGGCCGCGGCCGCCAGCATCTCGACGCCCTGCGAGTTGACGAGGAAGGCGCCCTGCGGGTCGAGCTCGCAGCCGTCCACGTCGGTCCACGCCGCGCAGTTGACGACCGCCGCGGGCCGCTCGCGCGCGAACGCCTCGCGGACCGCGGCGAAGTCCGTGATGTCGAGCCCGGCGCGGTCGTAGGCCGTCACCTCGTCGCCCAGCCGCCGGCAGTGTTCGACCGCCGCCCGCCCCAGCATCCCGCCCGCGCCCGTGATGAGAACTTTCATAAAACTTCAAACCGACGACTGAAAACTGATGACTGACGACGACTCGTTTAGATGACCCCGTACTGCTTCTCGTAATACTCGCGGTAGGCGCCGCTGGTGGCGCGCTCGACCCAGCGCGCGTTGTCGGCGTACCAGCCGATGGTCTTCTTCAAGCCCGACTCCCAGGTCTCAAGGGGACGCCAGCCCAATTCCTCTTCTGCCTTCCGCGGGTCGATGGCGTAGCGGCGGTCGTGGCCGGGGCGGTCCTTGACGAACTTGATTAAGGAGCGCGGCTTGCCCAGGGCGTCGAGCACGGACTCGGCGACCTCGATGTTGCGGCGCTCGTTGCGCGCGCCGACGTTGTAGACGTGGCCGGGGTGCCCCTGCCGCATCGCGGCGAGGATGGCGCGGCAGTGGTCCTCGACGTAAATCCAGTCGCGGACGTTGAGGCCGTCGCCGTAGACGGGGATGGGCTGGTCCCGCATGGCGTTGGCGAGCATCAGGGGCAGGAATTTTTCGGGGAACTGGCGCGGGCCGTAGTTGTTGCCGCAGCGCGTCGTCACCACGTCGAGCCCGTGCGTGTGGTGCGCGGCGCGGCAGAGGTGCTCGGCCGCGGCCTTCGACGCCGAGTAAGGGCTGTTCGGCTCGAACGGCGACTCCTCCGTGAAGAAGGCGTCGTCGCGCTCGGGCAGGCTGCCCATCACCTCGTCGGTCGAGACGTGCACGAAGCGGCGGACGCCCCGCTCGCGGGCGGCGTCGATGAGGACCTGCGTGCCGAGGACGTTGGTGCGGACGAAGGCGGCGGCCGAGTGGATGCTGCGGTCAACGTGACTTTCGGCGGCGAAGTTGACGAGGTATTCGGTGCCGTCTTCGAGGGCGGCGCGGACGGCCTCGGGGTCGCAGATGTCGCCGCGGACGAAGCGGTGGCGCCCGGCGTCCAGCCCTTCGAGGTTGTCGAGGTTGCCGGCGTAGGTGAGCGCGTCGAAGTTGGTGACGCGGGCCTCGGGCAGTTCCGAGAGTGCGAGGCGGACGAAGCAGGAGCCGATGAAACCGGCGCCGCCGGTGACGAAGAGTTTAATCATGGGGTCTGAAGGGTTCTTGTCAATAAGAGGCCCGAGTATAGGAAGCCGTTTCGAGGGGTGTCAAGAAAGGCCCCGGCGCGCGGACAAATAATAAGGAGGGGCGGGGAACCGAGTCCCCGCCCCTCCTCCGGGTTAGTGGCAGCGTGGCCGCCGGCCTACTTGAACTTGAAGTAGGCCACGTGGTCGGTGCCGTCTATGAGCCTGACGGTGAGCACGCGGCAGGTGCCGGCCCACGAGCCTTCGGTCTTCCAGACGTAGTGGTACTGGTTAGACCCCGGGTCGTAGCTCAGACTGCTGCTGCCCGCCGTGCCCGTCTCCTGAAGGTCGGCGACGTTGTCCGAGCCGCAGGTGACCTGCTGCGAGAAGGGCGAGCCGGCCGCCATGATGCCGAGCCCGTGGTTGCCCGCGAGGCTGAACTTGACGGGGATGGAGCGCCCGGCGTTGGCCTGGTTGATGGTCGGCACGTTACCCACCGGCGAGAAGAAGCCGGTGAAGTTGTAGATGACCCTCACCGTCCTCACCACGGGGACGGCCGCGTTGCCCGACGGGTCTGTCGCGGTGTAGGTGACGGTGTAGGTCCCTATCGCGGCCGTGTTGACCGTGCTCGTCGCGCTGACGGGCACGGAGCCGGCGCAGCTGTCAGCGGCCGTCGCGCCCGCATCCGTGTAGACGGAGCCGAGGATTACGTCGAGCGAGGCCGGGCCGTTCATGGTGATGACCGGCTTGATGGTGTCAACGACGTTGACGGTGCGGGTGGCCGAGTGCGTGTTGCCGCCCGCGTCGGTGGCCGTCCAGATGACCTGATAGGTGCCGGGCACGTCCACGTTGACGTTGCTGGTGGATGTGAGCGTCGGCGTCGCCGAGCAGTTGTCGGCGACGGTCGCGCCCTGGTCGGCGTAGCTCGTGTGGCACTCGACCGTGACGGACGAGGGGCCGTTGAGCGAGACGACGGGGGCGTGCGTGTCGGTCACGACCACGTTCTGGTTCTGGATGGTGGAGTTGCCGGCCGCGTCGGTGAACTGCCAGCGGACGACGTGCGTGCCGGCCGTGTTGTAGCTGAGTGGGTCGAGCGCCACGCCCACGAGGCCGGAGCCGCCGCAGTTGTCGGTGGCCGTCGGGGCTTCGCCCGTGATGGCCGCCGAGCACTCGCCGGTGACGGTCGGGAGCGACGGCGCGTCGGGCACCGGCGCCGAGCTGTCGGGCAGGATGGTGACGGTCTGGTTCTGCGCCGTCGTGTTGCCCGCGCTGTCGGTGTAAGTCCAGACGACCGTGTAGGTGCCCGGCGCCTCGTAGGAGCGGTCGCTTGCGGTCTCGCCGCTGATGGTCCCGCCGCAGGCGTCCTTGGCGGTCGGGTCGTCGGCCGGCAGGAGCGTCACGGAGCAGGCGCGCGTGATAGCCGGCAGCGACGCCACGTTAGGCACCGGCGCCGCCGAGTTGGCGTCGAGGTTGCAGCCGATCTGGTTGACCGTCACGTCGAAGGAGCAGCTGGCGCTGTTGCCCGACGGGTCGGTCGCGGTGCAGTTGACCTGAGTGACGCCGGCCGGGAAGGTCGCGCCGGAGGGCGGGTTGCAGTCAACGGTGACGGCGCCGCTGTCGTCCGTGGCCGCCACCGTGTAGTTGACGACCGCCGAGTTGGCGGCGGCCGAGCTCTCGGTCACGGTGATGTCGGACGGGCAGGAGATGGCCGGGGGCACGGCGTCATTCGCCGCCTCGACCGTGACGATGAAGCTGCAGTGGTCGCCGGACGGGGCCGTCGCCGTCACGACCGACGAGCCGATGGGGAAGAAGGAGCCGGAGGCCGGCTCAAGCGTCACCGGGCCGGAGCCGCAACTGCCGACCGCCGCGGGCGCGTCGTAAGTGACGGCGGCGCCGGTCTGCCCTTGGGCGGCCGCCACCGTGATGTTGGACGGGCAGCTGATGGTGCAGGCCGGCGGGGTCGGGTTGCTGGCCGTCAGGTTCTCGTCCGTGCTGTTGTTGGTCGCGGCCGTCTCGGTGGTGTCGCTCGTGACGCTGGCCGAGTTGACCAACTCGACCGAGTCGGCGACGCCCGAGTTCACCTTGTAGGTGGCGATGAAGCCGGCGGTCTCGCCGTTGGCGAGCGTGGCGATCGCGCACTGCGACGTGCCGGCGGTGTCCACGGCCGGGGTCGTGCAGTTGAAGGTCGGGCCCGAGGTCTGCGTCAACGACTGGAAGGTCGTGTTAGCCGGCGGCACGTCGGTGAAGCGGGCGTTGGTGGCGGAGTCCGGGCCGGCGTTGAAGACCCAGATGACGGACTTGATGTTAGTGCCCGCGGCCGCCTGCGTGCTGCCGGTCAGGAATTTGCTGATCTGGAGGTCGGCGACCGTCGCCGTCGCGTCGCGGACCGTGATTGAGACGGAATCGCTCACCGAGGCGTCGGACGTGTCAACGAGGTTGACGCGCCACGTGCCGCGGTTGTCGAGCGTTATGCTGGAGCCGCCCGGCATCAGGCTGGGGAAGGTTGACGTGGCCGCGGACGGCAGCGTGAACGACACGGTCTGTATCGTGCTCGTCACGTCCGCGCTGCCGACGGCAAGGCCGGCCGGGTTGATTAGCTGCAAGCGGCGCAGCGTGCGGTCGGGGCTCGACGGCGCGTTCACCTTGACGCAGACCACGTTGCCCAGCGTCCAGACGGCCTTCGGCGTCGTGCAGTCGGCGTCGAAGGTCTCGATGGCCGGCGGCGCCAGTTGCAATAAGGTTGGGATGAGCGACCTCACCGCCGTCGGCAACGTCGCGGGCGCAAGCGCGGCCGGAGCGCCGGGGCTCAGGGTCTTGTGCGGTGCCGCCATCCGCGCGGCCGGCGTCCCTTTCTCGGTCGCCGCGCGGGAGCCGGGCAGGGCGGCGGCGGCGCTCACGGCCGCGATAAACAGTATGAGCAGTGCGGCGCGCGCCGTGCGAGACGGCACGCGCATAGCGGCCTTCAGGTCATGCGATTTTTGAAAAGCCTTTTTGCCCTGGCTGGGGGGGGCAGGTCTGTGCGGGGCATTCATAGGGAATCTTTCTCCTTACTTTCGAGGGGCTGACTTAGGGATGGAAGTCGCGACGAGCGGTTAGAAATTGCCGGTGCCGGGAATTGAATGATTATGTCCGCGGGCGCTCAATGCGGGACGATGTAATGGTACCAGTGCCGCAGGAGCGCACTTCTATACTTCATCCTGAGCAAATAATCAAGGCTTTATATAATTTTTTTCGGGCGGCCAACTTTTACCATTGACAACGGGCGGCATTTAGCATAAATACTTCCTCCGCTTTCAGCGGCGAACGTCCCGCGCGTCAGAAACTCTCGCCCGGTAGCTCTGGGCTTGACACACCGGCAAGCGCCTAACTCTTCGAGTTTTCCCTGTCGCTTTTAACCAGACTTTAGCGGCACACCTAGCGAGCGCCACCCACTTCCCAACGCTTGAAGGAGACTTACACCATGAACAAGATTCGTTTCGGTCTGAAGACATTTGTCTTCGTCGTATTCACCATCGCCTGCGCGACGGCCGCCCAGGCACAGGCGACGCGCACGTGGGTGTCCGGCGTCGGCGACGACGTGAACCCGTGCAGCCGCACCGCCCCCTGCAAGACCTTCGCGGGCGCCATCTCGAAGACGGCCGACAACGGCGAGATCGACGCGCTCGACCCGGGCGGGTTCGGCACGGTGACCATCACCAAGTCCATCACCATTGACGGCACCACCGGCCAGGGCTTCGGCTCGATCCTCGCCGCCGGCACCACCGGCGTCGTCGTCAACGACAGCCTCACCGCCGCCCCGATGTCGGAGATCGTCAGGCTCCGCAATCTCTCCATCAACGGCGCGACGACCGGGACCATCGGCGTCAACTACGTCTCGGCCAAGGCGCTCTACATCGAGAACTGCATCATCGCGAACTTCAGGGGCGGCACCGGCCAGGGCATCAGGGTGAACCACACCGCCAACGGCGGCGAGGTGCACGTGCGCGACACCATCGTCAGCAACACCCTGAACCAGGGCGTCTTCGTCACCACCTCGACGGGCCAGGTCAAGACGACGTTCGACAACGTGCGCGTTGACAAGAGCAGCGTCGGCTTCCACATCTCCAACAACGCCTCCGTCTACATGGTCAACTGCGTCTCCACGCTCAACACCTCGCACGGCTACCAGTTCGAGAACAACACCTCGGCCAACATGGACCACTCGGCCGCCTTCGGCAACGGCGGCAACGGCCTGAACGCCGGGGCCGGGGCCTCGTCCGTGCGCATCTCGGACGTGAGCATCCTTAATAACCTCGGCGGCGGCGTGGTCATAGCCGGCGGGACAGTCTTCAGCTTCGGCGACAACAAGATCAGGGGTAACGGCGGCGTCGGCGACATCTCCGGCGGCGCGCTCAACAACACGACCACCAAGCAGTAAGTCATTAACAGGCCGAAAGGCCACCGGCCCCCGCACGCGCCCCCTCGCGTGCGGGGGCTTTCGCGTCTCCGGCGCCCCGGCCGGTCAGGGATTTCGGCCCGCTTGACGCCGCCACCGCCGAGCGGCTAGACTCCCCCTTTCGCCTGAAGGCGTTAAGGCTTATCTGTGTGTCTGAGGAGCCCGTCGGCGCTCGGGCGAAGGGCCGGGGGAGCCCCCCCTGGCTGCTCATGAATTAGTAATCGAATGGGGATGACCACCGGAGACAGCGCGGGCACGCTGGGATCAACCGCCAGCACGGCAACCGCACGGAACGCGCCGTCGCCGCACACCCTGCCGGACGAGCCGCTATTCATCATCCAACCGAGTAAGTCCTGGGCGGCGCTCGACGTGCGCGCCCTCTGGGCCTACCGCGAGCTGCTCTACTTCCTGACGTGGCGCGACGTGAAGGTGCGCTACAAGCAGACCGCGCTCGGCGTGGTGTGGGTGGTGATGCAGCCGCTGCTGACGACGCTCGTCCTGACGGCCTTCCTGGGCCGCTTCGTGGGCGCCGCGTCGGAGGACATCCCGTACCCGCTCTTCGTCTA
>DATHBF010000591.1:0-5000 GCA_035296285.1 Pyrinomonadaceae bacterium
CACGAAGCTGATCGGCGGCCTGACGAGACTGTTGGGCGGCTAGCGGCGAGGAAGTTTTGCGCAATGCAGCAGTGGTTCATCCTACACACCTACTCGGGGCACGAGAAGAAGGTGCGCGACTCGCTGAAGGCGCGCATCCGCGACACCGACCTCCAGAACGAGATCACGGAAGTGCTGGTGCCGACCGAGACGGTAGTCGAGATGCGTGGCAACAAGCGCGTCGAGTCCTCGCGCATGTTCTACCCCGGCTACGTGCTGGTGCAGATCGAGTGCGACGACCGCGGGCACATCCCCGACGACGTGTTCCACCTCATTAAGTCCACGCCGAAGGTGACGGGCTTCGTCGGCGGCCAGACGCCGACGCCCCTGACGCCGGACGAGGTCAACCAGATCGTCCACAACGTGACGGAGGCGGCCGAGAAGCCGAAGCCGAAGTTCACCTACACGCAGGGCGAGACGGTGCGCATCAAGTCCGGCCCGTTCGCCTCCTTCACGGGGAAGGTCGAGGAGGTCAACGCCGACAAGTCGACGCTCAAGGTGGTCGTCACCATCTTCGGGCGCTCGACGCCGGTCGAGCTCAACTTCCTCGATGTCGAGAAGGTCACGTTCACGGAAGACGAATAATCAAAAGCAATGGCTAAGAAAATCACGGGCTATATTAAGTTGCAGGTGCCGGCCGGCAAGGCCAACCCGGCGCCGCCCATCGGGCCGGCCCTGGGCCAGCACGGCGTCAACATCATGGAGTTCTGCAAGGCGTTCAACGCCAAGACGGCGCAGATGGACCCGGACCTCAAAATCCCGGTCGTCATCACCGTCTTCGCCGACCGCTCCTTCACCTTCGAGACCAAGACGCCGCCCGCGGCCGACCTCCTGAAGAAGGCCGCCGGCGTCCCCAAGGGCTCCGGCAAGCCGAACAAGGAGAAGGTCGGCTCCATCTCCCGCGACAAGATCGAGGAGATCGCCCGCCTCAAGATGCCCGACCTCAACACCACCAACGTCGAGTCGGCCATCAAGACCATCGAGGGCACGGCGCGCAACATGGGGCTCGACATCGAATAGTTGTCGGTTGACAACTAACTTGAGAGGGAGAAGCGTAACCCGCTTCGTTCGCACCTCGGAGAAGTTTTAATGCCGAAGCAGGGTAAGAAGTACAGGGCGGCTTTCGAGAAGATTGAGCCGGGCCGGAAGTATACGCTCGACGAGGGGCTGGAGAAGGTCAGGGAGATTTCCGCGGTCACGGCCCGCAAGTTCGACGAGACGGTCGAGCTCACCATGTGGCTCGGCGTTGACCCGCGCAAGGCCGACCAGCTCGTGCGCGGCACCGTGGTGCTGCCGCACGGCCTCGGCAAGTCGAAGCGCGTGCTCGTCATCACGCAGGGCGAGAAGGTGCGCGAGGCCGAGGAGGCCGGCGCGGACTTCGTCGGCGGCGAGGACGTGGTGGACCGCATCAAGGGCGGCTGGCTCGACTTCGACGCCGTCATCGCCACGCCCGACATGATGCGCTTCGTCGGCCAGCTCGGTAAGGTGCTCGGCCCCCGCGGCCTGATGCCGAACCCGAAGACGGGCACGGTGACCCCGGACGTGACGACGGCCGTGCGCGAGACGAAGGCCGGCAAGGTCGAGTACCGCGTGGACAAGACCGGCGTCATCCACGTCGGCATCGGCAAGGTCTCCTTCGAGCCCGAGAAGCTGCGCGATAACGCGCAGACGCTCCTCGACGCGGTCGTCAAGGCCAAGCCCTCGACCGCCAAGGGCAAGTACGTCAAGAAGGTGAACCTGGCCTCGACGATGAGCCCGGGCGTGCTGCTGGACGAGACGGTGTACGCCCGTTAAGAAGGGGGCAAGGGGAGAAGAGATGAAGACCAGAGAGCAGAAGCAGCAGAACCTCGAAGCCCTCACGCAGCAGTTCCAGGCGGCGACCGCCGGGATGATCGTCGGCTTCAAGAACATGACGGTGGCGAAGGACCAGGAGCTGCGGCGCCAGCTCCGCGATGCCGGCGCCAGCTACTCCGTCGTCAAGAACACCCTGGCGCGCAAGGCCGCCGAGGGCACGCCCTTCGAGCAGGCCACCGAGCACTTCAAGGGCGTGACGGCGTTGGCGCTCGCCGACGGCGACCCCGTCAATCTGTCGAAGGCGATCTCGAAGTTCGCCAAGGACAACCCGGAAGTCTTTTCCTTCAAGGCCGGCGTCGTGCAGGGTCGCGTCATCGCGCTGCGCGACGTCGAGGCCCTCGCCACGCTGCCGCCCAAGGAGGTCCTGATCTCGAAGGTCATGTTCCTCATCAACGCGCAGGCGCAGCGTCTCGCCACGGTCGTCTCGGCCGTCCCGCGCAACCTGGCCGTCGTCATCCGCCAGGCCGGCGAGCAGAAGGGCGAGTAAAAGTTTCGGGGTTGCGGGCCGACGCCGCAGCCCTTCAGTTGAAATGTCAGCCGGACGCGGTAAAACGGGCGGGACGATTTTGTCAGGTCGTCCGCCTCGGACGCCGGCCCGACCCGCGATGCAACGGGAGAGGCGGGCGCCCCGTGGGTTCTCCTGCTGCGAATCATAGACACGGACAGCAACACTAGAACCCTTTGAGGAGGATGAGAGGTAATCATGGCACTTTCTAATCAGGAAATCGTTGACGCGCTGAAGGAGAAGTCCCTCCTGGAGGCGGCCGAGCTTGTGAAGTTGATCGAGGAGGCGTTCGGCGTCTCGGCGGCGGCGGCGGCCGTGGCGGCCGCTCCGGCGGCGGGCGGCGGCGGCGAGGCCGCGGCCCCGGTCGAGGAGAAGACCGAGTTCGACGTGGTCCTCCAGGCCGCCGGCGGCAACAAGATCAACGTCATCAAGGTCGTCCGCGAGATCACGGCCCTCGGCCTGAAGGAGGCCAAGGACCTCGTCGAGAGCGCGCCCAAGGCCGTCAAGGAGGGCGTCTCGAAGGAAGAGGCCGAGTCCATCCGGGCCAAGCTGGCCGACGCCGGCGCGACCGTCGAAGTGAAGTAAATAAGGTCTTGCGTGCCGGGTGTTGGCTGCTGGTTAAATGAATCCGGCATCTAACACCCGGCACCTAAACCCGTTTCTTGACAGTTACGTAGCCGCGCGGCTAAGGTAAGGGAGTAGTGAGGGGCTGTCGCAACTCCCAACAAATTTGACGAAGCGTTACCGCTTTCAGCTTACGAAGCGGTCAGAGACAGGTGCGCTCTGACCGCGCTTTGGCGTCTCTAAAACTCGTTAACGGCAAACGGGGATTCGCGAAGTGGACCTTACCCTTTCGCGGCTCCCGATAGACGGCTTACTTAAGGGATTAAACGATGTCTGCAAACCCGGTTCAGAATCCGCTCCAGGCGGGCGCCGCCGGCTCGGGCCGCCGCACGAGCCAGCCGCCCACGCGCCACGACTTCTCGAAGATAAAGACGGCCGTCCGCATCCCGAACCTGATCGAGATTCAGCGCGACTCCTACAACCGCTTCCTCCAGATGGACCTGCTGCCGGAGGAGCGCGAGCCGGCCGGCCTCCAGGCCGTCTTCCGCTCGGTCTTCCCCATCTCGGACTTCCGCGGGACGGCCGAGCTGGACTTCGTCGAGTTCCACATCGGCAACTGGCAGTGTAAGTGCGGCCGGCTGGAAGGCTTGCGCTACCTGCGCGCCAACTGCAAGTCGTGCGGCTCGCTCGTCAAGGTGGACCCGCTCGTCCCCGGCGAGACGCTCTGCCACAACTGCGGCACCTTCAACGCCGTGCGGCCCACGCTGTGCGACAACTGCGGCGAGCCCGTCGGCCTCAAGCACAAGCACGACCAGCAGGAGTGCCAGGAGCGCGGCATGACCTACTCGGTGCCGCTCAAGGTCAAAATCCGCCTCACCGTCTTCGACAAGGACCCGGAGACCGAGACCAAGTCCATCCGCGACATCAAGGAGGAGGAGGTCTTCTTCGGCGAAATCCCCTTGATGACGGACAACGGCACCTTCATCATCAACGGCACCGAGCGCGTCATCGTCTCGCAGCTCCACCGCTCGCCCGGCGTCTTCTTCGAGAAGGCGCCCGTCTACCTGGCGAAGGTCATCCCGTACCGCGGCTCCTGGGTCGAGTTCGAGTACGACCAGAAGAACCTGCTCTACGTCCGCATCGACCGCAAGCGCAAGTTCCTGGCCTCCATCTTCCTGCGGGCGCTGGGCATCTGGCTCAACCCGCAGTTCAACACGAAGGGCTTCGCCACCGACTCGCAGCTCGAAGAGGCCGTCAAGAACGCCGCCTTCGCGGACGAGGACATCCTGCGCGCCTTCTACATCGGCGACGAGGTCCGCGCCGAGGAGGGCCGCCTCTTCGTCCGCGTCCGCGAGGAGGGGCCGACCAACCTCGTCGGCATGAAGTCCGATCACGACCTCAAGGCCCGCGGCGGCACCGAGCCCATCGTCAAGGCCGGCAAGAAGGTGACCGCCTCCACGCTCAGGGACATCCGCAAGGGGCACATCAACGAGGTCGAGGTCGACTCGCAGCAGTTCGACGGCGCCTACGCGCTCGGCGACGTGGTCAACACCGAGACGGGCGAGGTCATCGTCGAGGCCAACAACGAGATCACGCCCGCCAAGCTCCAGGAGATCATCGAGGCCGGCGTCACCTCCTTCCACGTCTTCTTCCCCGAGCGCGACGACCTGGGCGGCGTGCTCGCGCAGACCCTGAAGAAGGACGTGATCACGAAGCCGGTGGACGCGCTGCTTGAGATTTACCGCAAGATGCGCCCCGGCGACCCGCCGACCGTGCAGACCGCCTTCCGCCTCTTCGAGGGCATGTTCTTCGACGACCGGAAGTTCGACCTCTCGCGCGTCGGCCGCCTGAAGTTCAACATCAAGATGGGGCGGCCCGAGCGCGAGCGCATCGACGACCCGCTCCTCTCGGCGCACGACTTCGTGCAGGTCATCTCGTACCTCCTGAAGATGCGCCGCAACCCCGTCGAGTTTCTGGCCGACGACATCGACCACCTCGGCAACCGGCGCGTCCGCGCCGTCGGCGAGCTGCTTGAGAA
>DATHBF010000592.1:0-4751 GCA_035296285.1 Pyrinomonadaceae bacterium
GCTGGCCGAGGCGACCAGCGCCTCGTCGTTCTGCCCGACCTCCTCGTCCACGTAGCGCAGGAGCGTGCGCCGGATGCTGTGCGCGCTGGCCGGCGCGAGGTGCAGGTCGTCGGCGAAGAAGATGACGGAGCGGCCGCGGTCCAGAGGGAGCGGGCCGGCCTTCGAGCCGGGCGCGGCGGCCCGCGACAGCCCGCGCGCGGCGGCGAGCTGCGCGTCCTCGTCAACGGTGCCGGCCTCGACGCGCTCGAAGAAGAGGACGGACTGCGGCTTGCCGTCAACCCTCAGCTCGAACTGCTCGGGCTTGAGCCCGTCAACGAACTTGCCCGCCTTGTCGAAGACCATCACGTCCGTCTGCACGAGCTGGCTGCTGACGCGGACGACCTCCTCGGGCCCGTCCTGCTGCTGCTGCTGTTGCGCGGGCGCGGGCGGCGGCGCGAGCAGGCAGAGGGCCATCGCCGGGGCGAGGACTCTTTTCAGGGCGGTTGCAACGCGGGAAGGCATAGCGAAAAACCGAGGACGGCCGGGCTTTGACGGGCGAATCTTAGCACGCTTCGGGGGCGCTTCTAAGCCGTTCACAAAACTTTTACAACCGGCGGCCGTATTACCGGGCGACGCTTTACCGAAAACCCGGCCCGCCGGAAGACGGCGCACCAGAAGCCTTGAGCAAAGAGCCAGCCACACTCCGCCTCGACCACGTCACCAAACGCTTCGGCGACTTCACGGCCGTGGACGGGCTGAGCCTTGAGGCGCGGCCCGGCCGCATCTACGGCCTGCTCGGCCCGAACGGCGCCGGCAAGACCACCACCATCCGCATGAGCGTCGGCATCACGGCGCCCGACGAGGGCACGGTCGAGCTGTTCGGCCGCCCGCTCGACTCGGCGGCGCAGGACCGCATCGGCTACCTGCCCGAAGAGCGCGGCCTCTACAAGAGGATGCGCGTCGGCGAACAGCTCCGCTTCCTCGGCGAGCTGAAGGGGATGACGGGGCGAGACGCCGACGCGGCCGCCGCGCGCTGGCTCGACCGCCTGAAGCTCTCCGACCGCCGCGACAGCCGCACCGAGACGCTCTCGAAGGGGATGCAGCAGAAGATTCAGTTCATCGCCACCGTCATGCACGAGCCCGACCTGCTCATCCTCGACGAGCTGTTCTCGGGGCTCGACCCCGTCAACGCGAGCCTGATGGAAGAGGTCGTGCTGGAACTGAAGGGCGCCGGCCGCGCCATCGTCTTCTCGACGCACATGATGGAGCACGCCGAGAAGCTCTGCGACGACATCTGCCTCATCAACCGCTCGCGGAAGGTGTTGGAAGGGAGCGTGCGAGAGCTGCGCGCCGGCTTCGGCCGCAACGCCGTGGCGCTCAGGGCCGAGGGCGCCGACGGCGTCCTCGAAGACCGCTCGCTCGTCGCCGCCGTCAAGCCTTCGGCCGACCGCGTCGAAGTTTTGCTGGCGGAGGGCGCGGATTCGCAGACGTTGCTGCGCCGCCTGGTCGAGCGCGGCGCGCGCGTCTCGATGTTCGAGCAGGTCGAGCCGACGTTGCGCGACATCTTCATCGCGCAGGTGGAGGAGAGCTGATGAGGAAGGTGCTGGCCATCATCCGCCGCGAGTACGTGCAGGGCGTGAGGAGCAAGACCTTCGTGCTCTCGACGCTTCTGGCGCCGCTGCTGCTCGTCTTCCTCATGATCGTGCCGGCGATGCTGATGGGGCTCAAGACGGGCGGCGCCACCCGCCTCGCCGTCGTGGACGAGACGGGGCGGCTCTACGCGCAGGTCCACGACTCCATCATGCGGCCGAAGGCGGAGGAGGCCGACCCCGAGCGCAAGGCCGAGAAGCAGATGCGCGGGCAGCGCGACGCGGAGGAGCAGTTCGAGTCGCGCTTCGCGGTGACCGAGGTGCAGCCGGCCGGCCGCTCGCGCGAGGAAATCCAGCGCGACCTGGACCGGCGGGTGCTCGCGCGCGAAGTGGATTCCTACCTCATCCTGCCCGCCGACATCCTTGAGCGCGGCCGGGCCGAGCTTTACATGCGCAACACGGGCGACGTGTTCAGCGCCGGCGTCATCGAGAACCGCCTGAGCCGCGCCGTCATCGAGCAGCGGATGCGCGACGAGAGGATTGACGAGCGGCGCGTGCGCGAGCTCTCCCGCGAGGTCCGCGTCGAAAGCTCGCGCGTCACCGAGCGGGGCGCGGAGCGGGACTCGGGCGGCAGCCAGTTCTTCTTCGCCGTCGGCGTCGGCACGTTCATCCTCGTCGCCGTCATGATGTACGGGCAGGCCGTGCTCTCGGCCGTCGTCGAGGAGAAGACGACCCGCATCGTCGAAGTCCTGTTCTCGTCGGTGCGCGCCTTCCCCTTGATGCTGGGCAAGCTGGTGGGCGTCGCGCTGGTGGCGCTGACGCAGTTCATGATCTGGACCGTGCTGCTCCTGCTGCTCGCGCTCTACGGCGCGGTGGCGCTCGCGGGCGTCGGCGTCGAGGTCGGCCTGCCGTCCATCCCCCTCTCGTCCTACGTCTACGCGGTGCTCTTCTTCATGGTCGGCTTCTTCCTCTACGCGACGCTCTACGCCGTCATCGGCTCAATCGTGACGAGCGAGAAGGAGGCGAGCCAGATCATCGTGCCCATCAGCTTCCTGCCCGTGCTCGCCATCTACCTCGCGTTCCCAGTCATCCGCAGCCCCAGCTCGTCCTTCTCCGTGTGGGTCTCGATGGTGCCCTTCTTCTCGCCGGTGACGATGCTGGTGCGAATCGTCACCGAGCGCCCGCCCTTCTGGCAGGTCGCCCTCTCGCTCTTCCTGGGCGTCGCGACCATCGCGCTCATGATCTGGTTCGCGGCGCGCATCTACCGCACGGGCATGCTCATGTACGGCAAGCGCGCCACCATCCCCGAAATCCTCCGCTGGGTCCGGCAGCCCTGAACTCGCGTCATGGCGATTGAAATCGAAAAGAAATACCGACTCACCAGGGAGCTGTGGGAACAGCTTCCCGCCCGTCTTCAAGAGGCGGGCGCGGCGCGCGAGGGCGAAGAGTTCGAGGAGAACACGCTCTACGCGGGGCCGGGACTCGACCCGCGGCGGCGCGTGCTGCGGCTGAGGCGCGCGGGCGAGCGCGCCGTCTTCACCTTCAAGGAGCGCGACCTTTCGGGCTCGGCCGTCAAGCGGCAGCGCGAGGAGGAGACTGAGGTGTCGGACGGCGCGGCGCTCGCCGCCATCCTCGACGCGCTCGGCTACAGGCCGTCGCTCGTCTACGAGAAGCGCCGCGCGACCTGGCGCCTCGCGGGCGCGGAGGTCGTGCTCGACGAGCTGCCCTTCGGCCTCTTCGCCGAGATAGAGGGAGGGGAAGAGGAGATTCGAGAAGCGGAGAGACTGCTCGGGCTCGAAGCCGCCGAGGCCGAGCACGCGCCCTACCCCGAACTGACGCTGCGCCACGGCGTCGAGCGAGACGGCGTCGTCGCTGCGCGCTTCACGCCGGACGAAAGTCGTTGACAACCACGCCCCGCGCGCCTATCTTGGCGCTGCATTCCCGACGGCCGGCTGGCCGAACTCCCTCCACACGACGAAGAGACCGAGGAGACTTGCCGCCATGAGATTCGACGAGAACATCTTCTTCGAGCGTTACCAGCAGGTCTTCGGCGCGCTCGGGCGCTACCAGCTCGAAGGGCTCACCCGCATGCTCGAAGCGGCCGAGAAGGACCCGTCGTTTACGAGCGTCCGCCAGCTCGCCTACGCCTTCGCCACCGTTCAGCGCGAGACGGGCGTCTCCGGCGTCGTCGACGGCCGGCGCGTGTCCCTCACCTACAACCCCATCACCGAGCTGGGCAGCAAGACCTACTTCACGCAGCACTACGAGAACCGCCGCGACCTCGGCAACACGCAGCCCGGCGACGGCTACAAGTTCCGCGGCCGCGGCTACGTCCAGATCACGGGCCGCACCAACTACACGAAGTTCGGCCGCCTGCTGGGCGTTGACCTCGCCGGCAACCCGGACCTCGCGCTCCAGCCCGAGATCGCCTGGGAGATACTCTCGCTCGGGATGCACCAGGGACTCTTCACCGGCAAGAAGCTCAACGACTACATCCCGCTCGACGACCGCTCGAAGGCCGACTTCTTCAACGCCCGCCGCATCATCAACCCCGGCGAGATTCGCGTCCGCCCGGCCGTCGTCCAGCAGATGGCGCAGGACGCCGTCAAGTGGGAGGCCATCCTGCGCTCGTCGCTCGCGGCGGACGACGCCATCGAGACGACGGCCGTCGCGCCGACCACCATCGGCGCCGTCGAGCCCTCGCCCGACTTCGACGCCCCCGCCCCTGAGCCGGCCACGGTCGGCCTCGGCGCCAACGGCGGCCCTTCCTTCTCGCTCGCGCCGACCAACTTCGCCACGGCCGACATCGGGCTCGCGCCCCCGACCGTCGTCGGCGCGGACGACGACAACGGCGCCGCCGCGGGGTTCGGCGGGGGCCTCCCGGCCGCGAAGCAGGACTCGGCGGTGGCGCGCGGCGACGGCCGCCAGCCCGTCGTCTCCGAACCGGTCCCGATGCGAGAGAAGGATTTTCTTCAGGCGTCAGTCGGCGGCGCCAAGCGCCTCTGGGCATTCGTCGCCGGCATGGTCGCCACCATCGGCAGCACGTTGATGAGCGGCCTCGCGTTCCTCAAGGACCACCCCGCCATCATCATCGCCCTCATCATCGGCATCGTCGCGCTCGTCATCTTCTACATCCACGTCCAGCACGACCTCGACAAGGAGCGGATGCGACTTGCGGCCAAC
>DATHBF010000593.1:0-21392 GCA_035296285.1 Pyrinomonadaceae bacterium
GTCATCCTCGGCAAGACGAACTGCCCCGAGTTCGCGCTCGACTACACCTCCGAGAACCCCGTCTTCGGCCGCACGCTCAACCCGCACGACCGGGAGCGCACGCCGGGCGGTTCGAGCGGCGGTTGCGCCGCGGCCGTCGCCGCCGGCCTCACGCCCGCGAGTCTGGGGAGCGACCTCGCCGGCTCCGTCAGAATCCCCGCCCACTTCTGCGGCGTCGCGGCCTTAAGGCCGACGGCCGGCCGCGTCCCGCGCGGCGGTCATCTCCCGCCGGCTTCCGGCCCGCACTCGCTCGGCGCGAGCTTCGGCCCGTTGGCGCGCGGCGTCGAAGACCTCGGGCTCCTCTACGGAATCCTGTCAGCTTCGCGTGTTGACGAAGCGAGTCTGGAGGGCGTGCGCGTCGCTTGGTACGCGGACGACGGCAACGTTCAAGTGACGGAGGAGACGGCCGTCGCGGTCCGCGTGGCGGCGGAGGCTTTGGGGGCGTCGGGGCTTGAGGTCTTCGAGGAGCGGCCGCCCGGCGTCGAGAAGGCGACGGACCTTTGGCTTCCGCTGTTCGAGCACGCGACGCAGCGTTTCGTCCTCTCCATGTACGCGGGCAGGGAAGAGGAGGCAGGGCGCGCGGCCCGCGTCATCATGGAGCGCGCGGCACGCTGGGGCGAGCCGACGCTCAGCCATTTCCTCGGCGCCTGGGAGGAACGCGACCGGGTGCGCGCCGGACTTCTGAGCTGGATGGAGCGGACGCCGCTGTTCGTCGCGCCCGTCGGGGCCGTGCCCGCGTTCCGGCACGAGGAGTACGGGCGCGTCGAGACGGGCGGCCGCGTGGTCCCGACCTTCCGCGCCTTCGGCTACGCGCACGCCGCGAACGTCTTCGACCTGCCGGCCGCCTGCGTCCCCGCCGGGCGCACGCGCGAAGGTCTGCCCGTCGGCGTCCAGATAGTCGGCCGCCCCTTCGAGGAGAGTCGCGTGCTGGCCGCGGCGCGCGTCGTCGAAGAGGCGCTCGGCGGGTGGCGGCCTCCGCGAGAAAACCTTCCACACGCCGGCCCGAATCCGTTATAGTCTTGCCGCATCGGCGCTCCCGTCCTGAATGAAAATCCCCTTGGAGGTCTTATGGAACTCGGCATCCTGGCTTTCTTCGTCTTCCTCGCGCTGGCCGCGCTGATCGTCGCCGCCAAGACAATCAAGATCGTGCCGCAGGCCACCGTCATGCTCATCGAGCGGCTGGGCAGCTTCAACCGCCGCGCCGAAAGCGGCCTCAACGTCATCATCCCCTTCATCGACAAGCCGCGCGGCGTCTACTGGACCAACGTCCGGCCGGGGCTGGCCTCGATCGACCTGCGCGAGCAGTACATAGACCTGCCGCCGCAGCCCGTCATCACGCGCGACAACGTCACCATCCACGTCGATTCGGTCGTCTACTGGCAGATCACCGACCCCGTCAAGGCCGTCTACGAGATTGCGGACCTCATCGGCGGCATCGTCCAGCTCACCATCACCGGCATGCGCGCCGTGATGGGCGACATGGACCTCGACCACACGCTCTCCTCGCGCGACCAGATCAACAACAAGCTGCGCATCATCCTCGACGAAGCGACCGACAAGTGGGGCGTCAAGGTGACGCGCGTGGACGTGAAGAACATCACGCCGCCCGAGGACGTGCGCATCACGATGGAGAAGCAGATGACGGCCGAGCGCAACCGCCGCGCCCTCGTCCTCCAGGCCGAAGGCGACCGGCAGGCCGCCATCACGCGCGCCGAGGGCGACCGGCAGTCGGCCATCACGCGCGCCGAGGGCGAGAAGCAGTCGGCCATCCTCGCCGCCGAGGGCGCCGCGCAGGCCCGACTCCGCACGGCCGAGGCCGAGGCCGAGGCCATCTCGCAGGTCGCGCGCGTCATGCTCGACCACGGCAACCCCGCCCAGTACCTCATCACGCAGCGTTACATCGAAAGCCTCAAGGAGATGTCGCGCGGCCAGAACTCGAAGGTCGTCTTCATGCCGGTCGAGACCTCGGCCATGCTCTCCAGCATCGGCGCCATCAAGGAGATGCTCTCCGAAACGAGCGAGAAGCGGCAGCAGCCGGACGCCCAGCAACAGCCGCCCGTCCGGCCCCGCCAACTCCCGAACGGCTGAAACAACTCTCGGCAGAGAATCGGCGATTTTCTTTGCGCCTGTGCGTGAACTTCTCACGCACAGGCGCAAACTGTTTTTACCGGAGCAGGTGACGGGAAAGGGGCGTGTAGCGCGAGCCGCCGGGGCCGAGCTGGCTGCGGATGAGGATGAGGTCGGGGACGTTGAAGTCGAGCGGGCCGAAGGGCGTCTCGCCGTGGGCGGCGGCCAGCTCGCGTACGCCGCGGGGCGTGCGTAGGCGCGCGAGTGTGAGGTGGGGCTTGAAGGGGCGCGTCTCGCGCGGGAAGCCTTCGCGCTCGCACTCCTGTTCGAGCCGGCTTTGAAGCAGGGCGAGCCCGCCCGAGTCGTCACGCAGGCCGAGCCAGAGGACTCGCGGGGCGCCGCGGGGCGGGAAGGAGCCTGTGCCTTCGACGGTGAGCGTGAATGACGGGAGCCCGCGTGTCGCCGCTTCGGCCGCGCGCTGAAGCGAAGAGGCGCGCGGCGCGTCCACGTCGCCGAGGAACTTGAGCGTGACGTGAAGCTTCTCGGGCCGCTCCCAGCCGGCCCGCACGTCGGGGAACGACCGGCGCAGTCGCGCGGCGTGTTCGGCGGCCCGCGACCTCACCTCCTCGGGCAGCTCGACGGCGAAGAAGAGCCGCAGCCTTCCTTCGACGTGGGTCACGCTTTCACTCATCGCTTAATAACTCAGCGCGGCGCGAGCGTCATTGTCGAGCGCGCCGCGCCCGCGACCGCACCGGGGCTGAAGGGGAAGACGCGCGGCGTCGAGGCCCGCCAGTCGGCGAGCTGGTCCTGCCAGTGCGGGCTGTAGGGGTCGCCCGACTCGCCGAGCGCTATCCCGTGCCGCGACCTGTCCCAGTCGGCGGGGTCTGCGACGAGGCGCATCGAGACGGACGGCCCGACGTTCGGCGCCGCGAAGATGCCGCCGCCCCCCGACTGCGGGAAGGCCGCCACCTTGAAGGGCGCGCCGACCAGGGGCACGCCCGCCAGGGGGTGCGGGAAGTTGACCTGTAGGATGCCCCACGTCCACTTCGACTCGTCGGCGCCGAAGCGTTTCTCCATCGAGGCGCGCGCCTCGCGGTGGACGGCGTCTAAAAGCTCTGCGTAGCCGGCGTAGTTCTTAGGCAGCCACTCGGCCGGGCGCTGCTCGACGAGGCGGTCGAAGAGGGTCGCGCTGCTGCCCCAGCGGTACTCCTTCGCGCGCTCGGCGCCGACGGCCGCTTCGAGCACCTTCTGGCGGAAGACGGACGCCATCTCGACCGCCAGTCGCGCCGCGCGCGAGTCCGCCGCCAGCTTCCCGTCCCACGCCTCGAAGAGCTTCAGCGTCTCGGCCCACTTCGCATCCTTCGTTTCGAGTTTGGCGGCGCGCGCCACCTCGGCCGCCTCGCGCGCGAAGGTCGCGCCCGAAATTGTGTAGGTGTCGCCCTGCACCTCCATGAAGTCGGCGGCCGTCATTCTCTTCTTCGCCGAGAGCAGGTCGTGGATGCGGCGCGTGCGCGTGGGCGCGGCCCAGAGGTGTGTGAGGAAGTGCGGGTAGTCGAGGCCGACGACGCGACTGTTCGCGGTGACGATGATGCCCGAGGGCGGGTCGAACGTGTGCGGCAGCTCGGCGAAGGGGATGAAGCCGGTCCACTCGCCCGCGTCGGTCGAGCCGTCGTAAGGCGTGCTCCCGTCGCCGCTCTTGCGGACGGGAATCTGGCCGGCGCCGTAGTAGCCGATGTGGCCGTCAACGTCGGCGTAGACGAAGTTCTGGGTCGGGCCGCGGTAAGAGGCCAGGGCGTCCTGAAACTCGCGCCAGTTGCGCGCGCGGTTCACCTTGTAGAACGCCTCCAGCTCGCCCGCGTCGGGCTGGAGCGCTGTCCAGCGCAGCGAGTAGACTTCGTCGCCCTTTTGCAGGACGACGGGGCCGTGGCGCGTGACGACGACTTCGTGCGTGACCGTCTCGGTCTCGGGGCTGGCGGGCGACTTGCGGACCTTGATCTCTTCGCGGCGGACCTCCGCCTCGCGCCAGCCCGTCGGCGTCATGTAGCGGCGCGAATCCTTCGACTCGAACTTCTCGCGGTACACGTCCTGCACGTCGGGGCCGAGGTTCGTCAGCCCCCAGGCGACGCGCGCGTTGTGGCCGATGATGATGCCGGGAGCGCCCGGCGCCGTCACGCCCGCGACGCGCAGGCCCGGCGCGCTCAGGTGCATCAGGTACCAGATGTTCGGGGCCGAAGCGGAGAGGTGCGGGTCGTTGGCGAGCAAGGGCTTGCCCGTCGCCGTGTGCCGGCCGCTCACCACCCAGTTGTTGCTCGCCGCGAGGTCTTCGGCGTAGAGGCCGACGCGTTCGAGCGAGCGCGCCGTCAACTCCCTCGCGCGCATGGCCTCGGCGACGGCGGCGGGCGAGACGGGAGCGCCGGGAGTAACTTTGGACTGTCGGCCGGGCGCGGCCTTCTTCTTCGTGTTGTCGGAGCCGACGACCACCACGTCGAGCGGCGAGGTGGCGGGGAAGAGGGCCGCGCGCTTCTCTTCGGGCAGGTCGGCGAAAGCCGCGCGCATCAGATCGACGTGCCAGGTGGTCGAAAGCACCTCGGCGAAGTTCTTGCCGATGACGGCGGTGTCGGCCGGCGTCCAGGGGCGCGGCCTGTAGCCGAGCAGCTTGAACTCAAGCGGGAGCGTCTGCTCGTCGAGCGAGGCGATGTAGGCGTTGACGCCGCGCGCGTAAGCCTCCATCGCGGCGCGTGCGGTGGGCGGGGCCTGCGCGACGCTGGCCTCGGCGAGCCGCGCGAAGCCGTAGGTGCGGTGCCGCTTGTCCTCTTCGAGCGCCGCGCGGCCGAATATCTCCGCCAGCTCGCCGCGCGCCGTCCGCCGCAGCAGGTCCATCTGCCAGAGGCGGTCGCCGGCCGTCACGTACCCCTGGGCGAAGTAGAGGTCCGACTCGTCGGCGGCCTCGATGTAGGGGATGCCGCGCTCGTCGCGGCGGACGGTGACGCTCTTCTTCAAACCCCCGACGCGGACGGGCGCGGGCTGCTGTGCGAAGGCGAAGGGCGCCGCGCTGGACAGAAGTGACAGCGCGAGCAGGAGTCTCGGGAGGAGTCGGCGTGTGTTCATCGGATGAGCCCCCGGCGGTAGGTGTTAGGACCGGGCGTCATCTTACGCGAAAGCCTTGCGCAGCGCCACACGCACCCCGCGGCCCTCAACGTACTTGCGAAGACGAAAGGCGGGCCTCTTCCGCCGCGGCCCAGTCGCAGAGCGCCTGCACGTCGGCCGGCGTCAGCGCCGCGCCGCGGTGGACGAGCGTGTAGGAGCCGAGCGGCATGAAGCCCTCCCTCGCCGTCCCGCAGACCGCCTGCAAACGGCCCGCCCGGTCCCGCTCCGTGTAGCGGCCCCACCTTGAGAAGTTCAGCTCGCGCCGGCCCTCCTCGACGTGGTCGGCGACGAACCACGAGACGGGCGACACGTTCGAGTACCACGGCCAGCGCGTGCGGTTCGAGTGGCAGTCCATGCACGCGCGGTCCAACACCCGCGCGGCCTCCGCGGGCGGCGGCGACACCTCCTCAAGCGACTGCCCCGCGACGCCGGCCGGGTTCGTCCGTGCCGGCCTCACAAACTGAGCGCCGAAAAAAAGAAGCGCGAGCACGACCGCCGACAGTTTCAGTGCCTTCCTCATTAGCTTGCCCTCCGGAATGAGAAGCGCAGACCCGTGACCGCGCAGATGGCGAGGACGCCGAGCCCGTAGTAGACGCCCACGCCGCGGTCGAAACAGCTTGCGCTTCCGACAGCCGCGCCTTCAAATTCGCTCGCCGGGGCTTCCTTCCTCGTCTCGGCGCGCGGCGCAAGAGCTTGGGCCTTCTCCTTCTCGCCGACGCTGGCGACGACGGTGACTTTACCGCCGGGCGAGAGTTGGCGGACGCGCGGGCCGGCGTGGCGGTTGGGCGGGGTGAAGGAGGTTTCGAGGACGAGAAGGCGGCCGTCGGGCGCGGCGGCGACGCCGTTGGGGGACCATGGCGGCTCGGCGCGCATGATTCTTTCGACGCGGCCGTCGGGCGTGACCTTCAGGACGCGGCGGTTGCCGCTGTCGGCGACGTAGGCGTTGCCGCGCGCGTCCAGGGCGAGCCCCGAAGGGCCGCCGTAGCCCACGGGCTGGTCGCCGGGGAGCTTTGCGCCGAGTTCTTTCACGACGGTGCGCACCGTGCCGTCGGGGAAGACTCGGCGCAGCGCCCCGCCGTCGGTGACGTAAAGCGACCCGTCATCGCCGAAGGCCATGCCGGCGACGCTCTGGAAGCGCGCCTCCGGGCCGCGCCCGTCCGCGCTACCGTAAGCGCCGCCCGCAATCGTCTCGACCTTGCCGTCGGGCGTGCGTTTAAGGAGGACGGTGCGAGCCTTGAGGTTGTTGTCCTGGTCGAAGAAGTAGGTCGAGCCGTCGCGGAGTCGCCAGATGGTGAGGGCGAGCGGCGGGTCATCGTTCAGCCCGAAGAGGTACGTCTCACGACCCTCCGGCGTCCTGCGCCAGAGGGCGCTCGGCCACGTCTTCGTCGCGGAGTCGTAAGTGATAATGGCCCCGTAGACGTTCCCCTCGTCGTCAATCGTCAACTCGTGGATGTGCTCGCCCGGCTTGCCCGGTCGGAAGGCGGATAGCCTACCATCGGGGTCCAGTCGCCAGACGGTTTCGAGGTCGCTGAAGTAGACGCGGCCCCCGCGGTCGATGACGATGCCGGTCGCGGGGTGCGCGGAAGCCGAGGCGCAGAGAAGGAGGAGCACGACGAAGGTGCTGAGAAGAATCGCCGTCGGATTTTTAGACACAAGTCACCTCCACCCCGCGCGGCACGGCGGGCCATCGTGTCAGGGAGTTGAGGGGAAATTATTTGAGCAGCTTCCGCAGCGTGCGACGGATAGTAGGAAAGCTTTCGTTCGACCAGGTGAGTTCGAGCCGGTCCTTCCAGGCGTCGAGGGCGTCGGCGTCGAGGCTCACGACCCTCTCGCGCGTGACGCCTTCGGGCGGCGGTGCGAACGAGGCGAGGCGTTCGTAGACGCGGCCCCGGTCGGCCTCGCCGACGCGCGCCAGCAGGTGCCAGAGCGTGAGCGTGTCCCGCGGGCGCGAGGACGAGAGCACCGCTTCCAGGGCTTCGCGGCCGCCGCCTTCAAAGTCGAGTCGGGTGAGCGCGCTCATGAACTCTTCCGGCGCGTCCTCGAAGAAGGGCGTGCCCGGCCCCGCGCCCGGCTTCGTCAGGCAGGCCGCGCCGGCCGGCACCACCGACTCGCGCTCGCCATTCTCTAAAGCCACCCAGCCCGACGTGACGTGAAGCAGCCCGCGCCCCGCGTCGTCAACTTCGAGCGTGTAGGCGCAGCCGAGGTCGGCGGCGACGGCCGACGGCGTGTCAACGAAGAAGAGTCGCGGCGGCGCGTAGATGCGCGCGTGCAGCGTCCCGCGCTCAAGCTCCAGCCGGTGCTCGGTCAGCCGCGTCTCGACCAAGCGGACGCGCGTGTTCTCTTCGACCTCGACTTGGCCGATGTTCGCCACCTCGACCCGCGCCCGCGCGTCCGGCCCCGTCTCCAACCACTGGCCGACGCCGAGCCGCCCGCGCGCGCCCGCCCGCCCCGCGATGCGCGGCGAGCCTTCGAGGCTCGCCACCTCCCACGCCGGCCGGGTCGAGAGGTAGTAAATCCAGCCGGCGCCCGCCAGCAAAAGAATCGTGGCGAAGGAGAGCCCGGCCCGCCACGAAAGGACGGGGAAGTGAAAACCGACGCGGCCGGCCTTCGTCCCGCCGGCCTTTCCTTTAAAAGCTTCGCGCGCGAGCCCCGCCTCGATGCCGTCCCAGAGCGCCGCAGGCGCCTCCGCCTGCGGGAGAGATTCGGCGAGGCGGATGCCGAGCTTTATCTCCTCGTACTCTTCGCGGCACGAGGCGCACGAGCGCAGGTGCTCGCAGACGCGCTGCGACCTCTCGGGCGCGAGCTCGCCGTGCGCGTAAGCCGACAGATCCCTCTTGTAGTGTGTGCCGAACATCAGCTTTCGTGCCCCGCGCGCACGAGCGACCCGCGCAGGTGCCCGAGTTTGCGCGCCAGAATCTTGTGCCCGCGGTTGAGCCGCGAGGCGACCGTCCCCTTCGAGCAGCCGAGCACGGAGGCGATCTCCTCGTAAGACAGCTCCTCGAAATACTTGAGCAGCATGACGACGCGCAGCTTCGGCTTGAGCGCCGCGACGGCCCGCCCGACCGAGTCGGTCAGCTCGCCGCGCTGGAGCGCGTCCTCCTGCGTCCCCGCCTCAATCATCTCGCCCGCCTCCGCGTCCTCGCCGAATTGGAGGAAGCGCCGCCGCTTCCGCTGCTCGTCAATGCAGGCGTTCGTCGTCAGGCGGTAGAGCCAGGTGGTGAACTCGGCCTCGCCCTGATACTGCCCGATGCGCGTGAAGAGCTTGAGGAAGACCTGCTGCGTCACGTCCGCCGCGAGCGCCTCGTCGCCGCCGAAGAAGTAGAGGGCGACGGAGTAGACGCGGTCCTTGTGGCGCTCGAAGAGCAGGCGGAAGGCGTCGCGGTCGCCCAGCTTACAGGCTTCGATGACCGCCTCGCCCTTCCCGGTCCCAACCATCACGGCGACCTGCTCCATTCTTCCTCAGCCACCTTTCAAACCTTTCGACGCGCGCCGGACCCGCTTTCTTCCAAAAATCTCATCCGGGTTGACGCCCCCGACGGCCGAACATTACAATTCGCGCGGCTCGAACACAACGCCGAACGGGGAAGACCGAAAACCTTAATGCCTTCAAGCACGAAGTCAGCCGCGCGCCTCCTCCTGGCCCTCGCCTTCGGGCTCTGCCTGTCGGCCGGTGCCCGCGCGCAGCAGCGCCCGCTCATCACGGAGGACGTGGACATCGTCCCCGTCGGCGCGCTGCGGATCGAGGCGGGCCTCGACTTCATGCAGGGCGCCAAGTTCCCCGTCTCGGGCCTGACGGGCGACCTGACGCGCGTCGGCGTCGTAGGCGTCCACTTCGGGCTGTCGCCCAACGTCGAGTTCTCCATCGAGGGCGTCGCGCAGAATTTTCTCAGCATCAACACGCGCTCGGCCTCGCCCGCCGTCGCGCCGCAGATAGCCGCCGGGACGAACTCCGCCAACGACACCGGCGACTTCCGCCTCTCGACTAAGATCAAGATTCGCAACGAGACGCGGCGCGGCCCGGCGCTCGGCTTCCAGTTCGGGGTGGAGCTGCCGAACTCGAACGAGACGCGCGGCATCGGGCTGAACCAGACGAACGCCTTCGGCCAGATACTGCTCGGCAAGAAGTTCGGCCGCGACGGGCGCCTCAACACCTTCGGCAACCTCGGCGTCGGCATCCTCACCGCCCCGACCCAACTCTTCTCGCAGAACGACGTGCTGCTCTACGGCCTCGCCGGCATCTACCGCGTCAACGACAAGGTCAGCGTCGCCTCAGAGGTCAACGGCCGCGCCAACACGCGTTCGGGGAGCGCCCCGCTCGGCACCGAGTCGCTCTCCGAGTTCCGCCTCGGCCTACAGGTCAAGGCCGCCGGCCTGCGCTTCGACGCCGCCGGCATCAAGGGACTCACCAGCGCCAGCCCCCGCTCGGGCTTCACCTTCGGCGTCACCTACGACACGCCCACCGTCTTCGCCCCCGCGAAATAGACCCGGCGATAGTGAATCGCGGACCGTGAATAGAGGCGTTTTTGTCTATTTACGATTTACCATTTACTATTCACGTCACATATGTACGAATGGCTGGCCGAGGTCGTGCGCTACCTCCACGGCTTCATCACGGGGGTGCCCATCTACTACGCCGCGCCGGCGATGGTCGTCATCGGCGCGCTCGACTCGTCGCTGCTGAGCCTGCCCGAGATTAACGACTACCTCGTCGTCGCGCGCTGCTACAGCGACCCGAAGTCGGTCTTCTACTTCCCGCTCTTCGCCGCCGCCGGCTCCGTCATCGGCTGCAACCTGCTCTACACCATCATGCGGCGGGGCGGGCAGGCCGTCATGCGCCGCCGCTTCAGCCCCGAGAACATCGCGCGGGTCGAGCGGGCCTACGCGCGCTTCGGCATCCTCGCGCTCGCCATCCCGGCGCTCCTGCCGCCGCCGATGCCCTTCAAGATTTTCGTCGCCACGGCCGGCGCCTTGGAGTTCCCGCGCTGGCGCTTCGTGACGACCATCATGATAGCGCGCACCCTGCGCTACACCGTCGAGGGCGCGCTGGCCGTCTTCTACGGCGAGCAGGTCATCGAGTTCATGCGCGAGAACGGCCTGTACGTGGTGAGCGCCGTGGCCGCGCTGCTCGTCATCGGCATCGCCGTCTACGTCGTCGTCAAACGCATCCGCGCGCCCCGCCGGAGCATGATGGAGAAGGTGCCGCCGGAGACGGGCGGGGCCGGGGAGGGTTGAAGGACAGGTGAAGTGGCTTAAGAAGCTCGGCGACTGGCTGGGGCAGGTCTCCGAGTACCTACAGACGTTCGGGCCGGCGGGCCTGTTCGCGGTCGCGCTCTTAGACTCGGCGCTGATACCGATGGCGGGCGGGCCGGACGCGGTGATGATGGCGCTCTCGGTCCACCGGCCCGAGATGATGCCCGTCTACGCCCTCTCGGCGACGGCCGGCTCCACCATCGGCTGCGTCATCCTCTACTTCATCTCGAAGCGCGCGGGGCGGCGGGCGCTGGAAAAGTTCTCCGAGTCGAAACAGAAGAAGGTCAAGGACTGGATCGACCGCTACGACGTGCTCTCGGTGCTCGTCGCGTCGGTGCTGCCGCCGCCGTTCCCCTTCAAGCTCTTCGTCATCACGGCGGGCGTCTTCCGCCTGAGCCTCCTGCGCTTCGCGCTGGCCGTGGCGGGCGGGCGCGCGTTCCGCTACTTCCTCGAAGGCTTCTTCGCCGTCCGCTACGGCGAGCAGGCGATGGAGCTTTTCAAGAAGCACTACCCGGCCGTCGGCCTCGGCCTCGCCGTCCTCATCGTCGGGTTCTTTTTGTTGAGAGTTTTGCTGAAGCGGAGGAAGCAGGGGGCGGGGGAGGCGGCCGAGGCGGAGGGTCAGTGAACCTTCGGCTGCTGCCTGGGCTTGGGCTCGGGGACGTTGAAGCGGCGCGCGCCGGCCACGTCGCGGACGCCCTGGCGGTCCAACTCCTCCAGGAGAAGCAGGAAGACTTCGGCGGTGGCGCGCGCGTCGTCGCCCGCGCGGTGGCGGGCGGGGTGCCGGACCTTGAAGTGCTCGGCGAGCGCGCCGAGCCGGAAGCTTTTAAGCTCGGGCAGCACCCGGCGCGCGAGCGAGACAGTGCAGAGGTGCTGGTTCATCATCTTGCGGCCGGGGAAGAGGCGCGACAACTCGTGCTGCATGAAGCGCACGTCGAAGACGGCGTTGTGTGCGACGAGGACGGCCGTGTCGGCGAAGTCGAGCCAGTCGGGCGCGACGCGGTCGAAGGTCGGGGCCTCGGCCACCATCTCGTCGCGGATGCCGGTCAGGCGCGCGATGAAGTCGGGGATGGGCATCTCGGGGTTGACGAGCGTCTGGAACTCGGCGACGATGCGCCCGCGGCTGACGCGGCACGCGCCCAGTTCCATGATGCGGCTCGGCGGCATCTTCGGCCCCGTCGTCTCAAGGTCGAAGACGACGAAGTCCGCCTCGAAGAGCGCGCGGCAGTCGTCGTCCTCGCAGAGCAGCGTGACCTCGTGCGTCTTCTCGCAGACGCCGAGCCGCCAGTCTTCCCTGACGAGTTCGGAGACGAGTGTGGAGGCGAGCGGCGCGTCGAGCGCTGGGAGTTGCAGGACCACTTCGGCGACTTCTTCGGCGCGGACGCGGCCGCCGTTCGAGCGCAGTAGTTGAACTGTCTCCTCGACGAGCGCCGAATCGGGAACGAGGCACCGGAAGTTCCGCATCGGGGCCTGATTGTAGATGAGACGCGGGCGGAAAGGGAAGGACGGCGATGCGCGGCGAAGAGGTTTTGGACAGGTTCCGGCGGACGGGCGCGCTGCTCGAAGGCCACTTCATACTGACGAGCGGCCTGCACAGCACGCACTACCTACAGTGCGCGCTCGTGCTCCAGCACCCGCCCGAGGCCGAGGCTTTCGGCCGCGCCCTCGCCGAGACGTTAGGGAAGGGGCAGGCCGAGACAATCGTCGCCCCGGCCATCGGCGGCATCGTCGTCGGCCTGGAGGTGGCGCGCTCGCTCGGCACGCGCTCCATCTGGACCGAGCGCGACGCCGAAGGGCGCATGACCTTGAGGCGCGGCTTCAGCGTCCGGCCGGGCGAGCCCGTCTTCGTCGTCGAGGACGTGGTCACGACCGGCGGCTCGACGCGCGAGACCATCGAGGCGCTGCGCGCCGCGGGCGCCCTCGTCCTCGGCGCCGCTTCCATCATTGACCGCTCCGGCGGCCGCGCCGACGTGGGCGTCCCCCGCCGCGCACTCGCCACCCTCGACGTGCCCGCCCTCGCCCCTTCGGCCTGCCCCCAATGCGCCGCAGGCGTCCCGGCCGTCAAGCCCGGCAGCCGAAAGAAGTGACAAATTATCGCCTCACGATTCAGTACGACGGGACGGAGTTTCACGGCTGGCAGGCGCAAGGCGACCGGCGCACGGTGCAGGGCGAGTTGGAGCGCGCGCTGTCGTTGATAGAAGGGCGCGCGGTCGTCGTTCACGGGGCGGGGCGGACCGACGCGGGCGTCCACGCCGAGGCCCAGGTGGCGAGCGTCAGGCTCGAACGGGAGATGGAGCCCGAGCGCCTGCGCGCCGCCGTCAACGGAAACGTCGGCCGCGACGTGCGCGTGACCGACGCGGCGGTCGCCCCCGAAGACTTCCACGCGCGCTTCTCGGCTCGCGGCAAGCTTTACCGCTACCGCGTCTTCAACGCCCCGTTCGCCTCGCCCTTCTGGGACCGCTACGCGCACCACGAGGCCCGCCCGCTCGACCTCGACAGGATGCGCCGCGCCGCCCGCCTCTTCCTCGGCGAGCACGACTGGACGGCCTTCTCAGCCGCGCAGTCGGACGTAACTTCGCGCGTGCGCAACGTCACGCGGCTCGAAGTGGGCGAGCGTTTCAGCGTCCGAGGCCGGGGCGGCCTCGTCGAGATGACGGCCGGCGCCGAAGGCTTCCTCCGCTACATGGTCCGCTCCATCGCCGGCACGCTCTTGGCCGCCGGCCGCGGCGAGACGGACGAGGCCGCCATCCTGCGCGCGATTCAAACCGGCGAACGACCCCACGCCTTCGCCACCGCCCCGGCCAAAGGGCTTACGCTCGTCGAGGTCGTCTACTGAATAAGTCTGACGACTTTGAATTTTGAAGTAGTTTGCGTTTATGATGCCGCGGGGCCGCGAAGCGGCTTCGGACACGGTTTACTGAATGCTCGCCAACTTTACCGAAATCGTCGAGCGGGGCTCGCGCGACGAGGCGCTGCTCTCGGAGATTGACTGGACGCGGCTGCCGCGCCACGTCGCCGTCATCATGGACGGCAACGGGCGCTGGGCGGCGCGGCGCGGCCAGCCCCGCATCGCCGGCCACCGCGCGGGCGTCGAGGCCGTCCGGGCGGCGGTTGACACGGGCGCCCGCCTCGGCCTCGGCGCGCTCACGCTCTACGCCTTCTCGACCGAGAACTGGAAGCGGCCGCGCCTCGAAGTGGACGCCCTGATGCGGATGCTCAAGCGTTACCTGCGGCTTGAGCTTGAAGCGATTCACCGCCAGAACATCCGCTTCCAGCCGGTCGGCCGCGTCGAGGGGCTGCACGACAGCGTGCGCCGCGAGCTACAGCGCGCCGTCGAGCGCACGCGGACGAACACGGGCATGGTCCTCAGCGTCGCACTCAACTACGGCGGCCGCGCCGAGATCGTGGACGCCGTCCGCTCGGCCGTCCGCGAACTAACGGCCGGGGGCCGCGCCGCCGACGAGATGACCGAGGCCGACATCGAGCGCCATCTCTACACGCGCGGCCTGCCCGAACTTGATTTGCTGGTGCGCACGAGCGGCGAGCTACGCATCTCGAACTTTCTACTCTGGCAGGCCGCCTACAGCGAGATTTACGTTACAGAAACGCTCTGGCCCGACTTCCGCCGCGCCGACCTGCTCGCGGCCGTCGTTGATTTTCAGAGGCGCGACCGCCGCTTCGGCGGACTCAAGCTCGTCGCGAACGCAAAATGAACTCCCGACTCGCCACCGCCGCCGTCGCCCTGCCCGTCCTCATCGCCTCGATACTTTACCCGCCGCTCAAGTTTCTCTTCGTCCTGATCGCGGTCGCGGCCATCGTCGTCGGGCTCTACGAGTTCTGGTTTCTGGCGCGCCGCGTCGGCGCGAAGCCGGACGTGGTCGTGGGCTACTCGGCGACGGCCGCGCTGCTGGTGGCCTTCTTCTACAACGAGCCGTCGCTGGTCATCTTCGCCGTGCTCGCGCTCGTCATCGCGGCGCTGGCGGCCGAGATGCTGCGGGGCTCGCCCTTCGACAAGATGATCCTGTCCGTCGGCTCGACCGTGCTCGGCGTCCTCTACGTGGCGCTGCTCGGCGGGCACATCATCGCCATCCGGACCGGCTTCGACGCCCCCGCGCCCGGCTACCCCGAGAGCCTTTCAATCTCGACGCACCTGCTCTCCTTCTTCTTCCTCGTGCTGATGGGCTCGGACACGGGCGCCTACTACACGGGCCGCGCCCTCGGCCGGCACAAGCTCGCGCCGAACATCAGCCCCGGCAAGACCTGGGAGGGCGCGGCCGGCGGCCTCGTGGCGAGCCTCGCGGCGGCGGCCATCGCCCATTATTGGTTCTTCCCGGAGCTTTCCCTGCGCGCGGCGCTCCCGCTGGCGGCCGTGATGAACGTCCTCGGCGTGGTCGGCGACCTGACGGAGAGCGCCCTCAAGCGCGGCGCCAAGGCCAAGGACGCCGCACAGATTCTCCCCGGTCACGGCGGCTTCCTCGACCGGCTCGACAGCTTGCTCTTCAACGCGCCCGTCATCTACTATTTCGCCCTCTTCTACTGGCGTTAGATTCTCTGGTTTTTCATGGATTCTCAGGGCATTTCCATCCTCGGCTCGACCGGGTCTATCGGGCGGAACACGTTGAGCGTGGTCGAGTCGTTCGCCGACGGCCGCTTCCGTGTGGTCGCGCTCGCGGCGGGCCGCAACGTCGCGCGCCTCGCCGAACAGGTGGAGAGACATCGGCCGGAGCTGGTGGCGGTCGCGGACGGGGGCCGTAGAGAAGAGCTGCGCGGCGAGCTGAAGAGGCGGGGCGTCCCCGAGCCGCGTATCTCAGTCGGCGAGGAGGGGATGGTTGAGGTGGCGACGCACGCCGGGGCTTGCTGCGTCGTGAGCGCGACGGTCGGGGCGGTGGGTTTTGTGCCGACGCTGCGCGCGCTCGAAGCCGGCAAGCGCGTCGCGCTGGCGAACAAGGAGACGCTGGTCATCGCGGGCGAGCTGATGACGCGCGCCGCCGCCGTCTCGGGCGCCGAGCTGCTGCCGGTTGACTCCGAGCACAACGCCCTTCACCAGTGCCTCCGAGGCGAGCGCCGCGAGGAGGTGCGCCGCCTCGTCCTGACCGCCTCGGGCGGCCCCTTCCGCACGAAGTCGCTCGGGGCGATGGCCGAGGCCACGGTCGAGGAGGCCATGCGCCACCCGACCTGGAACATGGGCGCCAAGATCACGATTGACTGCGCGACGCTCATGAACAAGGGGCTCGAAGTCATCGAGGCCCACTGGCTCTTCGGATTCGGCCCGGACCGCATTGACATCGTCGTCCACCCCGAATCCGTCCTCCACTCGATGATAGAACTCGTTGACGGCTCCGTCATCGCGCAGATGGGCGTCACCGACATGCGCCACGCCATCCAGTACGCGCTGACCTACCCCGAGCGCCACGCCTGCAAGTCGCTCCCGCCGCTCGACCTGACGAAGCTCTCCGCGCTCCACTTCGAGGCGCCCGACCTCGGACGCTTCCCCTGCGTCGGCCTCGCCTATCGCGCGCTGCGCGCCGGGGGCACGCTCCCGGCCGCGATGAACGCCGCCAACGAGGTCGCCGTCCAGGCTTTCCTCGAACGCCGCCTGCGCCTGACCGACATCCCGCGCGTCATCGAGCGCGTCATGGACGCGCACGCCACGCGCCCGGCCGACAGCCTCGGAGCCGTGCTCGGCGCTGACCGCGAGGCGCGCGCCGCGGCGGCCGAGGAAGTCGCGCGGCTGGCGCGCGCTCCGAAGGCGGCCGCCTGAAGTTAAAGCCGTCGGCCGAGGGCCTTTGTTTGACGCTCGCGCATGACCAACGTAAACTAACGGTACAACCGGAGGCGCGGGCGGCGCCTCTAACTTTTTTCGCGGCCGTTGTTTAAGTCGGAGCCTTATTGACATTATGCTTTGGATTTTATCGTTCATCCTGATTCTCGGCGCGGCGGTCGTCCTCCACGAGTTCGGCCACTTCATCGTCGCCAAGCTGCTCGGCATCCGCGTCGAGACCTTCTCGGTCGGCTTCGGCAAGCGCATCTGGGGGCGCCGCTGGGGCACGACCGACTACCGCCTCTCGCTCATCCCCCTCGGCGGCTACGTCAAGCTCGGCGGCGACGACTCGAACGCCGGCATTGAAGAAGGCACGGCCGAGGAGATACCGGCCGGCGAGCGTTTCGACCTGCGGCCGCGCTGGCAGAAGTTCCTCGTCGGGGTCGCCGGCCCCGTCATGAACGTCCTGACGGCCATCGCCATCCCGCTCGTCGCCGCGATGACGAACGGCGTGCCCGTCGCGCCGCCGCCCGTCGTCCGCAGCGTCGAGGCCGGGGGCGCCGCCGAGGCGGCCGGCATCCGCAAGGGCGACCGCATCGTCTCCTTCAACGGCAGCGACGACAGCTCCTGGGACCGCATCAGGAACGACGCGATGATCTCGCCCGAGCAGTCCATCCCGCTCGTCGTCGAGCGCGAAGGGCAGCGCGTGCCTTTGACCGTCAAGCCGTCGAAGCTCGTCTTCGAGGGCGAGGCCGTCGGCAGCCTCGGCATCCAGCCCGACTACGGCGACGTGCCCGTCGTCGTCGCCTCCGTGCTCCAGGACTCGCCCGCGGCCGAGTCGGGCCTGAAGCCCGGCGACCAGATAGCGGCGCTCGACGGCGAGCCGGTCAAGAGCAGCGAGCAGGTCGTCCGCTACATCGAGGAGCACAAGGAAGGCCCGATTAAATTCACGGTCAGGCGCGATGGTCAGACCGTCGAGGTCGAGGCCGGCGCGCGCCGCATGGCGAACGGCAAGCTCGGCTTCAGCCCCGCCGAAGACTACCCCGTCCAGCAACTCGGGCTGGCGTCGGCCACCTCCTACGCCGTCGGCCACAACGTCGAGATGCTGCGCATCACGGGGTTGGCGCTCGGGCAGGTCTTCAGCGGGCAGCGTTCGGTGCGCGACACGGTCTCCGGCCCCATCGGCATCGCCGTGGCGTCGAAGCGTTTCGTCGAGGAGGAGGGCGTCGGCGGCGGCCTGCGGATGCTCGGCTTCCTGAGCCTCAACCTCGGCATCTTCAACCTGCTCCCCATCCCCGTGCTCGACGGCGGGATGATCTTCATGCTCTTCCTTGAGGGCGCGCTGGCCTGGGTCGGCGTGAAGCTCACGATGCGGATGCGCGAGCGAATCCAGCAGGTCGGCTTCGTCTTCCTGCTCCTCCTGATGGGCTTCGTCATCATCAACGACGTGACGAAGGTGGCCTCGCGCCTCGGCCGCGGCTCGGCCGAGCAGCCGCAGCCGGCGGCGACGCAGCAGCAGAAATAAAACTTCCGTCGGCGAGTTGGCGTAGTGAGAGGCATGAGAGAAACGCGGGCTGTCAGGGTGAAGGGCGTGCAGATCGGCGGCGGGGCGCCGGTGTCCGTGCAGTCGATGACGAAGACGGACACGGCGGACGTTGAAGGCACCGTCGCCCAAATTAATGAGATGGTGCGGGCCGGCTGCGAGATAGTCCGCGTGGCGGTGCCGAACCGCGAGGCGGCCGAGGCCCTTCGCGAGATCCGCCGCCGCGTGCCCGACGTGCCGCTCGTCGCCGACATCCACTTCCACTACAAGCTGGCGCTCATGGCCTTGGAAGCCGGCGTTGACAAGCTGCGGCTGAACCCCGGCAACATCGGCTCGCACGAGCGCGTCCGCGAGGTCGTGCGCGCGACCAAAGAGCGCGGCATCCCCATCCGCATCGGCGTCAACGGCGGCTCGCTCGAAAAAGACCTGCTCAAAAGGTACGGCACGGCCACGCCCGAGGCGATGGTCGAGTCGGCGCTGCGCCACATCCGCATACTCGAAGACCTCGACTTCCGCGACATCGTCGTCTCTTTGAAGGCGTCGGACGTGGACCGCACGGTGGCCGCCTACCGCCTGCTCTCCGAACAGGTCGAATACCCGCTCCACCTCGGCGTCACAGAGGCCGGCACGCCCTTCGGCGGCACCATCAAGTCGGCCATCGGCCTCGGCATCCTCCTGCACCAGCGCATCGGCGACACCGTCCGCGTCTCGCTCGCGGCCGAGCCGTGGGAGGAGGTCCGCGTCGGCTGGGAGATTCTGAAATCGCTCGGCCTGCGCCAGCGCGGCGTGACGGTCGTGGCGTGCCCGACGTGCGGGCGGCTCGACGTGGAGAACTTCGTCGAGATAGTGACGGAGATAGAGCGGCGGCTGGCGCACATCGAGGAGCCCTTGCACCTCTCCATCATGGGCTGCGAGGTCAACGGCCCCGGCGAGGCGCACGACTCGCAGCTCGGCGTCACCTTCGGCAAGGGCGTCGGCATGATCTTCAAGAACGGCCGCCCGATGCGCAAAGTCTCCGGCGCCGACATCGTCGAGGCTTTCGTCAAGGAGGCCGAACAGCTCGTCTCGGAAGGCGCGGACGCCCAGGCGGAAGCCGCGCCCGAGCTGGTGACGATTCAGAGGTGAGTCGAGAAACGATTGAGTCTGACGGAGGGCCGCCTGTTATGAGGCGGCCCTTCTTCTTTTAGTCGCCGTCCATCGAGAGGAGGAGGGCGTCGGAGGCGGCGCGGCGGTTGACGTTGACGGAGAGCTGAGCGCGCAGGTCTTCGACGCGCGAGAGCCAGCGGGCGGGGCGCGCGGGCCTCAAGCCTTCGGCGAGGCGCGCGAGGCGTTCGGCGATGTCGCGGTTGACGAGGGCGCTGCCTTCGGCGGCGCCGAGCGAGAGCCGCCAGAGGTCGCGGGCGACGAGGGCGAGGGCGTCGAGGCGCGGCTCGAACTCGTCCTTGCCCTTGGCGTCGCTCAGCTCCTCGGCGGCCCGCAGCAGGCGGGCGCGGTCGCGGCCCCCGGCCAGCGCCTCGACCACGCCGAGCGCCCAGTCGCGCCGCGCGCGGTACTCGTCGAGGTTGAGGGCGAAGGCGGGGCCGGGCCGCCCCGAGGCGAGCTGTGCGGCGAGCCGCGCCTCCTCGCCCGCGCGCTTGCGGGTCTTGACGAGGTGCGTTTCCAACTCTTCGGCCGGGAGCGGCGCGAAGCGGACGGTCTGGCAGCGCGAGCGGATGGTCGGCAGCAGCGCGGCCGGGCGCGAGCTGACGAGGACGAGGCGCGTGGTCGGCGGCGCCTCTTCGAGCGTCTTCAGGAGCGCGTTCGAGGAGGAGTCCGAGAGGCTCTCGGCGTCGTCAACGATGAAGACGCGGGCGTTGCCCTCGGCCGGGCGGAAGTTGCACTCGCGCTCAAGGTCGCGGACGGCGTCCACGAGGATGTTGCGGTTGTACGGGATGACCTGGCCCACGTCCCTGTGCTCGCTCCAGACGATCTTCTTGTGGGCCTCGCGGTCGTCCGACGCCGGGTACTGAAACTTGCCCGACCTCACGCAGGCCGGGCAGACGCCGCACGCCTCGACGCCGCGCGGCTGCCGGCAGTTCAAGGCCCGCGCCAGCTCCAGTGCGAAGAGCTTCTTGCCGAGCCCCTGTTCGCCCGCGAGCAGCAGCGCGCCGGGCACGCGCCCCTGCCGCAGCATCCGCCGCAGCGTCTCCTTCGCCCGCTCGTTGCCTAAGAGGGTGTCGAACATGCTCTACCTTCTGGACTCAAGGAACGGCCTGACGAGCCGGAGCACTTCGGCGTGGGTCTCTTCGACCGAGCCGGCGGCGTCTATGATGCGGACGCGGTCGGGCTCGGCGGCGGCGAGACGCAGGTAGGCGTCGCGGACGCGCGCGTAGAAGGCGGCGTCCTCCACGTCGAGCCGGTCGGGCGTGTCGCCGCCGTGCGTGCGTCGGGCGGCCCGGCGCTGGCTCTCCTCGACCGTCACGTCGAAGACGAGCGTCAGGTCGGGCATCAGGCCGCCGGTGGCGAGCGCTATCAGCTCGGAGACGAGGTCTTCGGGGAAGCCGCGGCCCGCGCCCTGATAGGCGGCCGTCGCGTCGGCGTAGCGGTCCGAGAGGACGACGCGGCCCGACTCAAGGGCGGGGCGGATGAGGGCGCGGACGTGCTGGGCGCGGTCGGCCGCGTAGAGCAGAAGCTCGGCCAGCGGGTCCACCTGCTCTTCGGCGTCGAGCACGAGGCCGCGGACGCGGACGCCCAAGGGCGTGCCGCCCGGCTCGCGCGTCGCCACGACCTCGTGGCCGAGCAGGCGCAGGTGGCTGGCGAGCATGCGTAGCTGCGTTGACTTGCCGCTGCCGTCAATGCCTTCGAAGGTGATAAAAGCTGGGGCCAAGGAGGTCTCTGCGCGTCAGCCGTCGGTGCGGCCCGTGTGGTCGGCGTCGGCGGGGTGGTCGGAGTGGTGCTGCGGCCGGTGGTCGCCGGCCGGGCGGCGCGCGTGCAGGATGGTCGAGATGGCGTGCTTGAAGATCAACTGCTCCTGGGCGCCGGATTCGAGCAGCACCGAGAACTTGTCGAAGCTGCGGATGCGCCCCGAGAGCTTCGCGCCGTTCATCAAGTAGATGGTCACCGTGTCCTTCTCGCGGCGGACCGTATTAAGGAACGCATCCTGAATATTTTGGGGAGTTGATTTCGTGTCCACGGCCGACCCCTGCGTGTTCTCAGACTTTGAAGTTGCGCCAGATTACACCTTACGCACGTAAAGTTCAAAGTTTAGGGTCCTGATTTACAAAAAAAGCATACGGGCCGCGCGAAAGGCGGCGAAAGACTTCGGCCTGCACGGCCCGGTCTTCGCCGAAGCCTTCGACCCATTCGACGCCGGGCTCGCGGCGGAACCACGTCAACTGCCGCTTGGCGTAGTGGCGCACGTCGAGCTTCGTCTGCTCGACCGCCGCTTCGAGCCCGCGTTCGCCGCGCAGGTATTCGACGACGCGGCGGTAGCCGTGCGCGCCGAGCGCGGACCCTCCGGCCGGCACGCCGCTCCGCAGAAGGTCGCGGACCTCTTCGACGAGGCCGGCGGCGAAGTGCGACTCGGCGCGGCGGTTGATGCGTGCGTAC
>DATHBF010000594.1:0-2491 GCA_035296285.1 Pyrinomonadaceae bacterium
AGCGTCAGCGTGACGGCGCGTGCGGCGCGCGCGGCGCGGTCGGCGTCCTCGCGCGAGCCCTGGCGGACGACGCGCTCCAACTCCTGGCCGGTGCGCGCTAGCCTGCCGCGCATCTCTTCGAGGGCGCGCGGGTCGCCGCCTTCGAGCAGGCGGCCGAGGGCGGGGTAGTTGAAAAGGCCGGCGAGGTCGGCCGCCTGCTCGCCCGCGCCATCTCCGCTGCGCAATGTCGTCATCGAAGCCTCCTGCGGACGCCCGTTCGGCATCTTCTTAATTCAAGCTGTGGGGGACGCTGTGATAGTATTGAGCCCGGCAGGCGGTGTCAACAACGGGGTAGCGGGGGCAGACTTGTCATCACTCGGGCGGGCGGCCCCGGCCCGACGACGGCATGGCTATCAGACTTATCATCAGGCGGCGCGGCGCGGGCGAGGCGGAGGCGTCCGCCGAGCAGACCTTCGACGGGCCGATCGTCACCATCGGCAGCGACCCCGGCGCCAGCCTCCACCTGAGCGACCCCGCAATCGCCCACGAGCAGGCCATCATCATCGGCGGCGACGACGACGCGCCACTCTTCATCAACCGCGCCGAAGGCACGCTCCTCAACGGCGAGCCGCTCGCGCGCGAGGCACGCCACCCCCTCTCGAACGGCGACACCATCTCCATCGGCCCCTACCGCATCAGCCTTGAGGCGGGCAACGGCTTCCGCCCCGGCGCCCCCGTCCCCGGGCTCGGCTCGCGCGCCGAGGGCGAAGCGGACGAAGGGGGCCGCGCCCCCAACACGCGCGAGACGCCCGCGCCGCCCGACGCCGAGTCGGAGCCGAAGCGCGGCATCAATCAGTCGCAGCCCACGAGCTTCGCCGCCATCCTCGACAGCCTCCGCACCGAGGAGGACACCTTCTACTTTCAGGTGGAGACGGCGACCGCCGGGCGGCGGCGCGTCCCCGTCGAGGGCGGGGTGATGCTCCTCGGTTGGGACCGGACGGGGCAGAACGTGGCGTGCGGCGACGCGGAGGCGGTCGCGGCCGTGCGAGCCGTCGTCCAAAAGGATTGGAGCGGCGTCGTGCTCCAGCCGGAGGTGGCGGGCGCGGCCGCCGTCAACGGCGAGCCGGTCGAGGCCCCGCGCCGTCTGCGTAACGGCGACCGCGTGACCCTGCTGCCCGTCGCGGCCGCGGCGGCGCACGACTCGTCCCGCAACTTCTTCATCTTCTACGAGCCGGCCTCGCTCGTCGTGCTCGACTCGCTGCTCCCCCCGCAGCAACTCCCGCCCCCCGTGGCGTCGCCGGCCCCGGCCGAGCCGGAGGGCGCGCAGGCCGCAGCGCTCGTGCCCGCGCCCGCCTCCCCGCCCGAAGTGCGGCGGCCGGCGCGCGTGCCCCTGGCGGCGCGCACCTACTTCGGTTATTTCACGCTCGGCGAGGTGGCGCTGATGGCGTGCGCGACGCTGGCCGCCGCGTTCGTCATCTTTCTGATTCTCGAATACTCCTGAAGCTTCCCCCTTGTGACAGTCCGTCGGCTTTCGGTCTCCTTTTCGCCGGAGAGGGGCATGGAAAAGATTCTCGAACGGTTCAGGGCGCTCTGGGGCGAGCTGCGGCGGGGGAACGTCTCGGGCCTGCTCGCGCGCTACGGCGACCTGCTTCTGCCCGTCGGCCTGATGCTCGCCATCGGGACGCTCTTCGTCCCGCTGCCGCCCGCCGTCATCTCGGCGCTCATCGTCATCAACCTCGCCGTCTCCGTCGTCGTGCTCTCGACCTCGCTCTACATCACGACGCCGACGCAGTTGACTTCATACCCGACCATCCTCCTGCTGACGACCGTCTTCCGCCTCACCTTAAGCGTCTCGGCGACGCGCGCCATCCTGACCGAGGGGACGGCCGGGGGCGTCATCGAGGCCCTGGGTAAGATCACGGCGCAGGGCAGCATCATCGTCGGCGCCGTGATGTTCGTGACCATCCTCGTCGTGCAGTTCATCGTCGTCGCCAAGGGCTCGGAGCGCGTGGCGGAGGTCGCCGCCCGCTTCACGCTCGACGCCATGCCCGGCAAGCAGATGGCTATCGACGCCGACATGCGCTCGGGGCTCATCACGCAGGAGCAGGCGAGAGTCGCCCGCGGGGCCTTGCAGAAGGAGTCGCAGCTCTACGGCGCGATGGACGGCGCCATGAAGTTCGTCAAGGGCGACGCCATCGCCACCATCGTCATCGCCATGGTCAACATCGCGGGCGGCCTGGCGACGGGCGTCCTCACGCACGGGTTGACGTTCGCGCAGGCCGGCCACAAGTACACCATCATGACCATCGGCGACGGGCTGGCGGCGATCATCTCCTCGATGCTCATCACCGTCTCGGCCGGCATCGTCGTCACGCGCGTCTCCACCGACGAAGAGACTTCCAACGTCGGCTCCGACATCAGCCGCCAACTGCTGCGCAACCCCCGCCCCATCATGATAGGCGCGGGGCTGCTCATCTTCATGGGGATTCTGCCGGGCATGCCGACGGTGCCG
>DATHBF010000595.1:0-6005 GCA_035296285.1 Pyrinomonadaceae bacterium
GAGGCTGTGGTATAAGTCTAGGCGCAACGTCAGTCAGCCATCCCGATAATTTAATATTTATTGACCCGCTCAGCGGTCATCAGGGAGCAGCATCCTGCCGTGCTGCCCATCTGGCCGTGTCCCGCACCACCCTGGCCCGCGACACGTCCCTGCCCGGAAGGAGTTTGTCCACAATGAGGAACGAGGAAGCGTCTCTTGAGATGGAGCAGCGCGGGTCTCACCGCCCGCACGCCGAAGCGAAGAACACGTCTAAGAAAAGAGGCTTTATGACGACCGTCAATCACCCCTCGCGCAAGAGGAACCGCCGCTTCTTGTCTCTCGCCCTGCTGCTCGCGCTCGTCGCCGGGTGCCTCGTCGCGCCCGCCTCTTCGTGGCGCGCGGTGAAGGTGGCGAAGGCCGCCAGCCCCGCCTCCGGCACCTTCGGCCCGACCGGGCCTGTGCTGCCCTTCACGGGCACCTGGTCGGGGACGGCCGTCGGCTCCGGCTCGGCCGGCGGCGAGGCGACCTGCGTCGAAGGCGTCAACTGCGACACCTTCCGCCTGACGGTCCTGCCCGGCGTCTACACGGGCAAGTTCATCGCCGTCAAGATCACGTGGGCCGTCTCGGCCAACGACTACGACCTCTACATCCACAAGTGCCCGAGCGCGGCCTCGACCAACGCGCAGTGCAACGCCACCGCGCCGACGGGGCAGGACGGCGGCGGCGCCCCGCAGACGCAGGAGAACGCGGCCATTGACCCGAACTCCACCGGCGCAGGCGACTACACCGTCCACGTCGTCTACTTCGCCACCTCGGGGGCGACCGACCAGTACCAGGGCAGCGTCTCGCTCAAGGATGCCGCGGCCACCCGCGCGGCCAACTACGTCACCGGCGGCATCACCTTCAGCCCGAACGTCACCGTCAAGGCCCCGGTCGCCGCGCGCGACGGCGAGCCGTCGAACCGCACCGACGTTTTCGGCAACCACTACGTCGGCGGCATCCGCGGCGTCCCCGCCGGCAACGACCTCTGGTACGTTGACCTGCGGCCCACCGTCGGCGGCGCCCCCAACGGCTCGTACGACCCCTTCATGCGCAACTGGGCCTACCGCGGCCAGCCCGACTCCGTGACGGGCAACCAGGGCGTTACGGCCGGCGCCGAGGGCGGCGGCGACATTGACCTCGCCGTCGGCCTGCCGGACCCCGTGACCGGCGCCATCTCGGACCCGCCGACGCTGGCCGCCACCAGCCTCCTGCTCACGAACATCTCCTCGCAGAGGTCGCAGGACCGCGGCGTCACCTTCCTCCGCAACGCGGCCGGCAACGTCACGGGCGGCATCCCCATTGACGACCGCCAGTGGAACGAGTTCCACGGACCCTCAAATGCCTACCTGCTCTACCGCACGATCGCGCCGACCGTGACGCAGATTCAGCGCTCGATTGACGGGGGCCTTACCTACGGACCCGCCCAGACGGCCGGCCTCATCGGGCAGGTCGGCTACATCGACGTTCACCAGAAGACCGGCACCGTCTACGTCAGCGGCTCGACGGGGCAGGTCTGCCACAGCACGGTCGTCCTGCCCAGCGGCGAGGCCGCCGTCTACCAGTGCACGCAGGCCGCGACCGACCCGAACGGCGTCGCCCACATCTTCTTCCCCGTCAAGGTGGCCGACGACGGCACGCCGAACGGCACCGTCTACGTCGCCTACTCCAACGACAAAGACATCTTCCTCGTCCACTCGACCGACCGCGGCGTGACCTGGAGCCAGCCCGTCCGCGTCTCGAACGGCACCGAAACGCGCACCAGCGTCTTCCCCTGGATGGAGACCGGCCCGACGCCCGGCTCCGTCGGCATCGTCTGGTACGGCACGAGCGAGGCTTCCAACAACGACAACGCCAACTGGAAGGTCTTCTACGCGCAGTCGTTCAACGCGACGGCCGAGACGCCGACCTTCCGGCAGGTCGAAGTCAGCGACCACTTCATCCACGGCAGCAACATCTCCGAGGGCGGCCTGACGGGCACCGCCAACCGCAACCTCATCGACTACTTCCAGGTCTCCTTCGACCCGCACGGCGCCGCCGTCGTCGGCTACACCGACGACCACAACGACTTCGACGGCCACACCTTCGTCACGCGCCAGATTTCCGGCCCGAGCATCAAGGGCGACGGCAAGACCAACGTGCCCAACCCCGGCTCGCCGCCCGCCCCGCAGTCCGGCCCCGTCCCGCAGGCCGACACCGTCGGCGGCCTCGCCGGCTCGCAGGTCACCGACTACGCGCAGGACACCACCGACGCCGCGCTCGCCACCATCCCGGCGCCTGACCCGCTCGACATCGTCTCCATCAGGTACGCCTCCGAGACGGCGCCCACGGACCTCGTCATCTCCGCCACGATGAAGGTTTCGCTGATGCCGGACGTGATACCGGCGGGCCACAACTGGCGGATGAACTTCACGGCCAACGCGCCGTTCGCGGGCCTCTCGCCCACAGGCGACTACAGCTTCGCCCTCTCGGACCGCGGCGACCAGTTCTACTTCCGCGCCAGCACCGACTCGGGCTCTCCCGTCTACACCTGGGGCACGGCCGTCCGCAACTCCGACGGCTCGCTCACCTACACGCAGCGCGGCACGGCCGACTGCGGCGCGATAGACCCGACCACCGACACCATCACGGTCAAGGTCCGCGCCTCGCAGCTCAACACCTTCGCGCCGAAGGGGGCCATCGGCAACGGCTCGGTGCTCGCCGGCCTGCGCGGCTCGACCTTCACCACCGGCATCGCCGCCAAGGACGACAACACGCGCGGCGGCACGGAGTACGTCGTCAGCCCCGTCTCCGTCGGCGCGCTGACCTGCGGCGCGCCCGCCAGCACCCCGACGCCCACACCCGAGCCCACGCCGACGCCCACGCCGGAACCCACCCCGACGCCCGGCGCTACGCCGACGCCGACCCCGGTCACGACTCCGACTCCGACTCCGACGCCTGTCGAGAGTCCGACGCCGACGCCGACTCCCGCTGCGACGCCGACCCCGACGCCCGCGCCGGCCGTCCAGTTCACGACCGGCAGCCAGAGCGTCACCGAGGGGGTCACGACCTTCTCCGTCACCGTCACGCGCACCGGGCCGACCGACGGCACCAGCACTGTTGACTACCGCACCGAAAACCAGACCGCCACGCAGCGCGGCGACTACACCTACACCACCGGGCGCCTGACCTTCGCGCCCACCGAGACGACCAAGACCTTCGCCGTCCCCGTCAGCGACGACTCGTACGCCGAGGGCACCGAGACGTTCGCCGTCCTGCTCTTCAACCCGACGGGGGCGGCGCTCGGCTCTATCCCCGGACAGACGCTCGTCATCGTGGACAACGAGGGCGCGCAGGACCGCCCGACGAACGTCATAGACGACACGCGGACCTTCGTCGGCATGCACTACCACGACTTCCTCAACCGCCAGTCCGACCCGGCGGGCCAGGCGTTCTGGGAGAACACCATCAACGAGTGCAACGGCAACGCGCAGTGCATACAGGAGCGGAGGGTGAACGTCTCGGCCGCCTTCTTCCTCTCCATCGAGTTCCAGAAGACCGGCTACTACGTCATCCGCATCTACAAGACCGGCCTCGGCGACCAGAAGGGCAACCCGCGCTACATCCCCTTCCTGTTCGACACGCAGGAGGTGCAGCGCGGCGTCGTCGTCAACGAGGGCGACTGGCAGGCGCGTCTGGAGGCCAACCGGCAGGCTTACGCGCTGGCCTTCGTCCGGCGGCCCGACTTCCGCTCGCAGCACGAGAGCCAGACCGCGCAGCAGTACGCTGACTCGCTCTTCTCCAACGCCGGGGTCCAGCCGACGACCGAGGAGCGCAACTCGGCCATCGCCGCCTTCGGCGCGGGCGGCGACGAGGGGCGCGCGGCCGCGCTGCGGAACATCATTGACAGCCGCTCGGTCTTCAACAAGCTCTACAACGGGTCGTTCGTCCTGATGCAGTACTTCGGCTACCTGCGCCGCAACCCCGACAACCCGCAGGACGCCGACTTCAGCGGCTACGACTTCTGGCTCCGCCAGCTCGACAACAACACGCAGCCGGGCGAGGACGCGCGCGACGATCAGGTGGCGCTCCAGCGCGTGCGCCGCGCCGAGATGGTCCGCGCCTTCATCGAGTCGATCGAGTACCGCGGCCGGTTCGGGGGCTCCTCCGACCGCGGCAACCAGCAGGGCACCATCGCCGCTGTCCGCGGCACGTGGACGCACGACTTGGCGGCCGCGCTGCCCCTCGTCGCCGACGGGGTCACGGGCGTCCGCTGGCTCTCCGACTAGGGCGACAGCGGGCCGCCGTTTGAAACACAGAGGGCACGGAGAAAGACACCCGCTTTTCTCCGTGCCCTCCGTGTTTAATCCTGCCCCCGCCGGCTAACTCTCCTGCCTGCGCCACTAACCCCCGCCCGCTTAATGTTTCGGTTTGACAACCCGGTTTCTGCAACATATAGTGTGCCTCTCCCGCACCGGCTCTAGGGACTGTGTCCCCTCGTAGCACCCCGGCTGGAACCGAAGCGCACTCATGTTCAAACTTCAGAGACTCGAAATCACCGGCTTTAAATCCTTCGCCGACTACACCGAACTCGTCTTCACCGGCAACGGCATCACCGCCATCGTCGGCCCCAACGGCTGCGGCAAGTCCAACGTCGCCGACGCCATCTCGTGGGTCCTCGGCGAGCAGAAGGTCAAGAACCTGCGCGGCGGCGAGATGAAGGATGTCATCTTTCAGGGCTCGCGCAACCGCCTGCCGAGCGGCATGGCCGAGGTCGTCCTCCACATGGTGCGCGACGAGGCGGTCGAAGAAGAGCCGGACATTGACGACATAGACGCCACGCTCGAAGAGCTTGACGACCAGGCCGGCGCCGTCGAAGAGCGCCTCGCGCCCGAACTCCTGCCCGAAGCGCCCGAGGACGCCGAAGCGGCCGTCGTCGCCGCGCCCGACACCCCCGCCGCGGTCGTCCCCGAAGTTCCTGACGGCCCGGCTGTCGTGAATGAAGCGGAGGCCGTCGCCGTCTCGGAAACTCAGGCCCTCGTCCCCGTCGCCGACGGTCAAACGCCCGCGCCCGCGAAGGCGCGACCGCAGCACCGCCGCCACTGGCGGCCCCGGCGCATGGCGCTCGACTTCGCGCCCGGCGAGACCGTCTCCGTCACCCGCCGCCTCTACCGCTCCGGCGAGAGCGAGTACCTTCTGAACGGCCGCGTCTGCCGCCTGCGCGACATTCAAGACCTCTTCTCCGGCACGGGCCTCTCCGGCGCACACTACGCCATCATCGAGCAGGGGCGCATCGGCCAGATTCTCTCGGCCAAGCCGATGGACCGCCGCACGCTCATCGAAGAGGCGGCCGGCATCACGAAGTTCCGCGTCCGCCAGCGCGCCGCCGAGGCCCGCCTCGAAGCCGCCCGCTCGAACCTCAGCCGCGTCTCCGACATCATCTCGGAGATAGAGCGGCAGGTCGGCAGCCTCCGCCGGCAGGCGGCCAAGGCCCGGCGCTATCACCAGATTCGGGACGAGCTGCGCGACCTCCTGCGCCGCGTCTACGCCGCCGACGAGCGCGCGCTCACCTCGCACCTCGCCGAGTTGGCCGGCCGGCTCGCCGCCGCCAACGAGGAGGTTGACCGCCTCGCCGAAGACCTTGAGGAGCGCGAAGAAGAGGCCCGCCGCGCGACGAGCGAAGCGCGCGGGCGCGAGGAGGAGCTTTCGCAGGCCCGCGCCGCCGTCTCCGAGTCAGCCCTGCGCCGCGACCGCCGCGAGCGCGAGCGCGCCTATCAGGAGGAGCAGTCGGCCGCGCTCCAGCGCCGCATCGAGGAGGTCCGCCGCGAGACGGAGGCCGTGCGCGCCCGGCTCGGAGCCGTCACGAGCGAGAGCGAGTCCCTCGTCGTGAAGGACGTGCAGATGCGCGAGGCGAGCGAGGAGAGCACGCAGCGACTCGCCGAGGCCGAGGCGTCTTACGCGGCCCGCGTCGGGCAGGTCTCGGAAGCCGAGTCGGCCATCGAGTCGGC
>DATHBF010000596.1:0-10899 GCA_035296285.1 Pyrinomonadaceae bacterium
CGTCCACGATGCAGTAGAGTGCGACTGTGTGATCGATCACCGATCCCCTCCTTCTTTCGCTGGCCGGCGAAGTGGAGGGGATTTTCTTTTACTTTCAAAGAACGCGCCAAGTCTCAACTAGCAACTTGGATTAATTAACGCTAGCGCCGAACACGCCCCGATAATTGATGCCCTCAAGACTTTCATGCCTCTATGCCTTTGCTACCGCGAAAACATCTAACGCCCGCCATCACCCGCCGCGCACAACTAAACAAGCATCCGAGTATTGGAACGCGCCTTCTTACTTTCTAATGCGACTTCGCCAAAAGGACGATTGGCCCGCCCATCCCGGACTCCCACTCCGAAGCAAAGTAACAGTATTCGTCTGGGAAATTCCCCAAATAATTTTCTGCATCGGGAACAGCAAGATGACTCTTCACCTCGGATTTCCAGAAATCATAACATTCATCAACGGGGACCCACGTCAACGGGCTGCCGACATCGGCTACCACAAAATGAATCTTCCCCCCACGCAACAACTCTGCTATGTCTGAGGCATTCAATTCACGAAGCTCTTTTACGCTCACTACACCACGTCCATTCCAAAGTTCACGTAGAGGCATCTGTGAAACGATACGCTGGTCAAATCTCATAGGGCTCTTATGCCGCCTCCGCAACCGGCGAGCCGCTCCCTGACTGACGGAGGGCACAGAGAAGAACTATATCCTTCTCTGTGCCCTCCGCGTTAACGCCGGCCCGCCGACGGACTCAAGTTAGAAGTTGAGTCTGAGGACGAACTGGATCATCCGCGCGCCGGGGTCGTTGGTGGTCGAGATGTCCTGGTAGGCGGTGGTCGTGCGGCCGAAGGCGGTGGCCGAGAAGTTGGTGACGGAAGTCACGGTGTTGCCCGCGCTGCCGACCTTGAAGTTGATGTTGTTGAAGGCGTTCAGGAACTCGGTCCGGAACTCCAGGTTGGCCGTCTCCGTGAACTTGATCTTCTTGACGACGCTCAGGTCCGCGCGGACGAACCGCGGCCCGTAGAGGACGAGGTTGGCGAAGCCGCACTGGCCGGCGTAAGCCTGCACGCACCCGTTGCTGCCCGGCGGGGCGATGTAGCGGCCCGAAGGCGCCGTGCCGGAGAAGCCGGTGGCGGTCGTGTTCCAGGCGCGCTGCGTGTTGGCGATGATGTCGTCGGGCAGGAAGTAGACGACGCCGCCCGGGTCCTTGCGGATTTCGAGCGAGTCCTGCAACTCCTTCGCCGTCATCCCGACGAGCTGGACGTTGCCGAAGCTGAAGGGCGAGCCGCTCTGCATGCGGAAGGCGCCGTGCACCGCCCAGCCGCCGGCCAGCTTGTCCACGAGGCCGTTCGCCTTGCCGAGCCACGCGTGGCCGCGGCCGAGCGGCAGCTCGTAAATCCAGTTGGCCTTCAAGGCGTGGCGCACGTCGAAGGGCGAAGCCACCTTGTCGAGGTTCTTGTCGCGCAGCGTCGTGAAGTTCGACGAGACGGAGGAGGAGCTGGCGAACATGTTCGACAGGGACTTGCTGAAGGTGTAGTTGCCCTGCACGAGCAGCCCCTTCGACATGCGGCGGCGCACCTCAAGCTGGAGCGCGTCGTACCAGGTGCGCGTGCTGTTGTCCACGACCCAGGCGCCCTGCGGCACGGTGCCGCCGAGGAAGTTGGGGTTGACGATGAAGAAGTTGGCGGGGAGGCCGGCCGTCGTGGCGTTCGTGCGGCGGCCCGCGTTGTTGAAGAGCGTGAGCGCGAAGCTCTGCGGGTTGGCCTGGTTCGGCGAGAGCGGCGAGAGGAAGGTGTTGCTGGTGAAGTTCGCCGAGTTGTAGAGCGCGGCGCAGGTGGGCTGGCCCGCCCCGCCGCAGGCCCCGGCGTTGGCCGGGTTGACGCCGCTGAAGTAGGCGAGGATGGTCGGCAGCGGCGAGGTGCCGGTCCCGGCCCCCGCGTAGCGGAAGGTGTTGCCGCGCCCGGCCGCGACGTTGGCCGCGAGGTTCTGCTGCGCCAGCCGGAACTCGTCGACGAACTTGTTCTCAAGAACGTTGACCTCGTTGATGTGGTACTGGCGCCAGAGGTCCATGCCGCGGTTACCGACGTAGCGAATCTCGAAGACCGTGTCGCGCGCCAGCTCGCGCTGGAAGCCGAAGGTCCACGAGCGGACGAAGCCGAGCTTGAGGCCCGGGTCGAAGACGTTGATGGAGTCGTTGACCGAGGCCGACTTGAGCGGGAAGGTCGGCGAGCCCGGCGCGGCGGCCAGCGAGGTGGCGGGGGTTATGTCGCGCAGGAGCGTGCCGGCCGGCAGGTTGCCGAGGGCGATGCTGCGCGTGACGCTGGTGTTGGCGCCGGGGTTGGCCGCGAGGATGCTGGAGACGACGTTGGTGCCCTCGCGGACGAAGGCCACCGAGTAGCCGCCGCGCAGCACGCTCCGGCCCGCGCCGCCGAAGAGCGCGTCCATCAAGCCGCCCTTGCCGCGGCCGGGGCTCCAGGCGAAGCCGACGGACGGGGCGAAGTTGTTCGTGTCGGTGTCGTAGGGCTGGTCGCCCGGCTCGAAGAGCGTGAACTCGGGGACGCGGCCGCCGCCGGCGCCGGGCCGGAAGAGGTTGCCGGGGCCGGAGATGCCGAACACGTCCTCGTAGCGGGTCCGCGTGTAGACGCTGTTGAGCGAGGTGAAGGGGAACTGCACCTCGTAGCGCAGGCCGTAGTTGAGCGTCAGGTTCTGGCGCACGCGCCAGGCGTCCTGCGCGTAGAGCCCGAACTCGCGCTGGCGGATGCGCTCGACGTAGTCGCCGAGGGGCGCGTACCTGCCCGTCTCTTCGTTCAGGTAGGCCGTGCCGCTGATCTGCGTGACGCGGCCGGTCAGGACGGCGTAGAGGGCGGCGGCGGCGCTGATGTCGGTGGACGAGGCGCCGGGGAAGTTGCCGGCGACGAAGAGGCTGTTGGCCGGGTCGGTCGTGTCCACGCCGAAGCTGAGGGCGGGGACGAGCTGGCTGGTGGAGTGCGCCCAGGTGTTGATCTGGGTGAAGCCGCCGCCGATGCTCATCGTGTGCGAGCCCTTGACCCAGGTCAGGTTGTCGGTGAACTGTTTGATGGGCGAGTTGCGGCGGCTGGCCGAGCGGACCGCGTTCGGGTTGTTGATGCCGAGCCCCGTGGGGAAGGCGCCGAACCAGCCGCCGGTGCCGACCGCCGTGCCGAAGCTGAAGCCCTTCAGGTAGTCGAAGGCCGACGGGGTCAGCTCCGAGCGGAAGAGCGAGGTGCCGCCCGTCAGGCCGAAGCGCGCCTCGTTGACGATGTTCTGCGTGATGGTCGAGCGCAGGCCCGTCGAGTTCGAGAAGCGGTTCGAGTTCTGCCCGCCCACGCCGCCGAGCAGCCCCGGAAATGGCGGGTCCACGTTGTTGAGGAAGTCAATGCCGTTGCGGAACACCTGATAGTTCCAGACGTTCTCAAGGTGGTGCTTGCTCGTCAGGCGGTGGTCGAAGCGGACGGTGGTGAAGTATCGGTTCTGCCCGCCCGAGTTGGTGAAGGTGAAGAGCTGGCGGTTCTGGTCGAAGGCGGCGACGCTGCCCTGCGCGGTCGCGGAGCGGATGTCGGCGAGCGTCTTGGCGACGGTCGGGTCAACCGTCGAGGTGCAGAAGACGGGCGCGGCGGCCGTGCCGGCGCAGCGCGTCGAGGCCGCGAGGTTGAGCACGTTGACGGTGCGCTGGTTGGCGCCCGTGCCGTAGGTGAAGACGCCGGCCTGGGCGGCGGGCGTCAGGATGTTGCGCTGGCGCGTGACCTGCTCGGGCAGGCGGAACTCCTCGTAGTTGAGGAAGAAGAACGACTTGTTGCGGCCGTCGTAGACGCCCGGAATCCGGACGGGGCCGCCGACGCGGCCGCCCGGCTGGTTCAGCAGCACGCGGTCGCGCGGCTGGCCCGAGATGTTGTTGAAGTAGTAGTTGGCGTTCAGCGCCGGGTTGCGGTGATACCAGTAGAGCGAGCCGTGGAGGTCGTTGGTGCCGCCGCGTGTGACGAACTTGACCTGGACGGCGCCCTCGCCGCTCGACTCGGCGCCGGGCGTCGCGGTCGAGAGCGTGACCTCGTCTATGGAGTCGATGCGCGGGCGGATGTAGGTGAAGAAGCCGTCGTCGGACTTCAGCAGGTTGTCCTGCACGTTGAGGCCGTCAATCGTGATGTTGAGCGCGCCTCTGGGCAGGCCGTTGACGGTCGAGGTGCGGGGCCGGCCGGGCGTCGAGGTGCCGGGCAGCAGCAGCACGAGGTCGAGGGCGTCGCGCGAGGTGAACGGCAGCTCCGTGATCTGGCGGCCGGTGATGGTGGTGGCGACGTTGGCCGTCTGCGAGTGCAGCAGCTCGCCGCCCTCGCCGACGACCGTCACCGTCTCGCTCACGTCGCCGGTTTGCAGCTCGACGTTGACGGAGCTGGGCAGGCCCACGTCAACCTTGACGTTCTCGACGACCGACTTCTTGAAGCCGCGCGTCGTGGCGGTGATGGTGTAGTTGCCGGCCGGTAGCGCCGGGACGTTGAAGGTGCCGTTCTCAGAGGTGGTGGCCGAGGACTCGACGCCGGTCGCGTTGTTGCGGACCGTCACCGAGACTCCCGAGACGACGGCGCCGGCCGGGTCTGTGACCGTGCCGCCGAGCGAGCCCGTCGAGCTGCCCTGGGCGTGGGCGAGCAGACTGAGGGCTAGGATAAGGGGGGTGACGAGGCTCCCCCTTCGCAGGTGGACTCTCATTGTGGACTCCTTCCAAGTGTCAGCCGAAGTGTTTCCTGACGCCGCCCGGAAAAGCGGCGCCGCGACGAGGCCCGGAAAAGCCTCGCTCCCTCCTGCACCCTGCTTGTCGAAAGGAATACCTGAAAGAATGAGAACGCCGGGCGGCGGCCGTTGAGTCCCGAAAGGCCCTCGGCGGCGGGGCCGAAATTCCCTCCCCGCGCCTCCGAGTCCGCTCCGCGCGGCGGGATTGTATGGCCGCCCCCTTTTTATTTCAACGAAAATCCGCGCGCGCCGCCCGGCCTCGCTTGATTCGCGCCAAACGGTACGCTAAAAATGTTCGTCCGCCAGTCCTCGCGCCCTCTCGCTCCCCGTCCGCCCGAGAGTGAGCGGCAAGCGACCCGCAAGCTTTAAAGGAACAGGGATTACAAGTATTAAGATGAGAAGTATTCTGACCGCCCTCGCGCTCGCCCTCGCCCTGCCGGCGGGGCTCCTCTTCCAGCCGCCCCCGACCGCGGCGCGCGCCGCCGCCGATTCGCAGAACGCGCCGGCCCGCGTCGAGATGGTGCAGGGCCGCCCGGCCGCGGCCTCCCGCGCCATCGTCCAGTTCAGCCCCGCCGCCAAAGGTTCGTCGGAAGCCCGCGCGCAGGTCGCGGCCGAGATGGACCTCGCCTCGGACGTGGGCGTCGGCGGCGCGGGCGCGCGCCTCGTCACCTCGCGCACGAAGACGGCCGCGGCGCTGGTCGCGGAGCTCTCCGCCCGCCCCGACGTGCTCTACGCCGAGCCGGACCTGCTCGCTTACGGCGGCGCCACGCCGAACGACTCGTTCTACGCCTCGCAGCAGTACGCGCTCCGTAACACCGGCCAGACCATCAACGGCGTCGCCGGCATCCCCGACGCCGACATTGACGCCGACGAGGCATGGGACATCTCGACCGACTCGCGCAACCAGGTCATCGCCGTCCTCGACTCGGGCGTTGACTACAACCATCCGGACCTCGCGGCCAACGTCTGGACGGCCCCCGCCGCCTTCTCCGTCACGCTCGGCGGCCAGACCATCACCTGCCCGGCCGGCGCGCGCGGCTTCAACACCATCACGAACACCTGCGACCCGCTCGACGACCACAACCACGGCACCAACGTCTCCGGCATCATCGGCGCCTCGGGCAACAACGTGAGCGGCGTGACCGGCGTCAACTGGCAGACCAACATCCTCCCGCTCAAGTGGCTCAACGCGAGCAACGGGGGCTTCCTCTCCGACGCCATCGACGCCCTCGAAGTCGCCGTCCAGCTCCGTCAGGCGGGCGTCGCCAACATCCGCGTCATCAACAACAGTTGGTGGTCCACCGCCTTCAGTCAGGCGCTCCTCAACCAGATCAACCGCGTCGAGCAGCAGGGCATGCTCTTCGTCGCCATCTCCGGCAACGGCACGGCCAACAACTTCGTCGGCCACGACAACGACACGACGCTCTCCTACCCGAGCAGCTACAAGACGACGGGGATGCTGACGGTCGCGGCGACGAACAACCGCGACGAGCTGACCCCGTTCTCCAACTGGGGCAAGACGACCGTCCACATGGGCGCGCCGGGCCAGAGCATCTTCTCGACCTTGAGGAGCACCAGCACCAACCCCCACGTCTACGGCAGCTTCTCGGGCACGTCGCAGGCCGCGCCGCACGTCGCGGGCGCCGCCGCGCTCCTGCTCTCGCGCTGCAACCTCTCGGCCGCCGGCCTCAAGGGCGTACTCCTCACGACCGGCGACCCCCTCGCGTCGCTCGCCGACAAGACGACGAGCGGCTCGCGCCTGAACGTCGCCCGCGCGCTCTCGACCTGCAACTCCTTCGACAACATCTCCGACGAGACGCGCTTCCACGTCCGCCAGCAATACATAGACTTCCTCTCGCGCGAGCCCGACGCCTCGGGCCTCGCCCACTGGACGAACGTCACCGACAACTGCGGCGACCCCGACCCGCTCGTCTGCCGCATCAACGTCTCCGCCGCCTTCTTCCTCTCCATCGAGTTCAAAGACACCGGCTACCTCGTCGAGAGAATCTACAAGGCGTCCTACGGCGACGCCGTCGGCACCTCGACGCTCGGCGGCACGCCGCACACGCTCGTCGTGCCCGTCATCCGCTTCGAGGAGTTCCTCCCCGACACCCAACGCATCAGCCAGGGCGTCGTCGTCCTCGCGCCGGGATGGGAGGCGCAGTTGGAAGCCAACAAGACGGCCTTCACGCAGGAGTTCGTCCAGCGCCAGCGATTCCTGAACGCCTTCCCTTCCTCGATGACGCCGACCGCCTTCGTTGACCAGTTGAACGCCCGCGCCGGCAATCCCCTCGACGCGGCCGAGCGCCAGAGCCTCATCAACGAGTTGACGAATAACAACACGCCTAACGGCCGCGCCTCCGTGCTGCGCAAGGTGGCCGAGGACGCGACGCTCGAAGCGGCGGAGAGGAACCGCGCCTTCGTGCTGATGCAGTACTTCGGCTACCTCAGAAGGAACCCCAACTCGGGGCAGGACACGGACTACACCGGCTACGACTTCTGGCTCGGCAACCTTGAGAAGTTTGGCGGCAACTTCGTGCAGGCCGAGCTCGTCAAGGCTTTCATCCAGTCCACCGAATACCGCCGGAGGTTCGTCGCTTCCTGAGCTTGAGACGGACCTACTGGCTCTTCGCCCTCATCCTGCTCCCCGCGCTCGCCGCGGGCGGGCTCCTTCTCTTCATCCGCACCGCGCGCCCCTTTAAGCCCCGGCCGACCGTGGCCGGCTGGCGGGCGCGCGTCTCGGTCGTCGCGGGCGACGGCTCGCCCGGCGCGCTCGACGGCCCCGCGCGTCAGGCGCGCTTCGGCGAGCCCTTCGGCGTCGCCGCCGCCCCCGACGGCACGGTCTACCTCGCGGACGCGGGCGACAGCAACCGCGTCCGCAAGCTCACGCCGCAGGGCGAACTCCTCACGCTCGCGGGCGGGGGCGAAGGCTTCGCGGACGGCGCGGGCGCCGCCGCCTCCTTCAACACCCCTTCCGGCCTCGCCCTCGACCCTGACGGCAACCTCTACGTCGCCGACACGGGCAACAACCGTATTCGGAAGGTAACGAAGGAGGGCGTCGTCACGACCCTCGCGGGCGAAGGCCCGCCCGGCTTCCTCGACGGCCCGGCCGCGCAGGCGCGCTTCGACTCTCCCGTCGGCGTCGCCGTTGATGCGGAAGGCAACGTCTACGTCGCCGACACCTACAACGACCGCATCCGCCGCATCACGAAAGACGGGCGGGTGAGCACGCTCGCAGGCCGGGGCGGCCCCGGACACGCCGACGGCCCCGGGACGGAAGCACTCTTCGACACGCCCTGCGCCGTCGCCGTCTCCTCAAGCGGCGAGGTCTACGTCGCCGACACGGGCAACAACCGGCTCCGCAAGATAACGAAGGACGGCCAGGTCTTCACGCTTCCCGCCCCACCCGCTCCCGGCGCCTCGCCGCAGGAGCAGTCGGCCGCGCCGCCCGCGCCCCTCGAACTCTCGAAGCCCGTCGGGCTCGCCCTCACGCACGACGGCTTCCTATACGTCACGGAACTCGACCGCGGCCGCGTCACGCAAGTAGCGCCCGACGGCGCCGCGCGCCCGCTCGCCGGCCTCGGCTCGGGCTTCGCCGAAGGCGACGGCCTCTCGGCCGCGCGCTTCAACCAGCCGGCCGGCGTCGCCCTCGCGCCCGACGGCTCGCTCCTCGTCGCCGACTCGGCCAACTACCTCCTTCGCCGCCTGCTCCCCGCCGACGCGCCTCACGATGAAAAGGAACCGCCCCTTAACGGGGAAGCCCTGCCCCGCATCGCGGCCGAAGATTTCGCGGCCCCCTTTCCCTGGCCGCTCGACCCGCAGGGGCGCGTCCACGAGGTCGTCGGCACGCTCGGCGAAGTCCGCGGCAGCTACGACACGGACGACGCCCGCCACCACCTCCACAGCGGCCTCGACGTGTTCGGCGTCTACGGCCAGACCGTGCGCGCCGTCCGCGACGAGAAGGTTTCGAGCCCGCTCCCGAACTTGGGCTTCGGCGGCCTCAACGAAGGCTTCCGCGCCGGCCTCGTCTCCTACATACACCTCCGCGTCGGCCGCGACGACAAGGACGAAGTGCTGGCGGGCTCGCCCTTCGTCGCCGTCCGCGACGACGCCGGCAAGACCTTCCGCGTCCGCCTGCGCCGGGGCACGCGCCTGCGGGTCGGCGACCCGCTCGGCGCCGTCAACCGCATGTATCACGTCCACATGAACCTCGGCCCGCCCGGCGCCGAGCTGAACCCGCTCGCCCTCAAGCTCCCCGGCTTCAAGGACGGGGTCGCGCCGACCGTCGAGCATGACGGCGTGACCCTTCTGGCCGAGTCGGGCGAGCGTTTGAAGGAGAAGGCGGGCGGGCGTCTCGTCGTGCGCGGCCGCGTCCGTCTGGTCGTTGACGCCTACGACCAGGTGGACGGCAACCAGTCGCGCCGCCGCCTCGGCCTCTACCGCCTCGGCTACCAGCTCCTGCTCCCGTCGGGCGAGCCCGCGCCCGGCTTCGAGCGGCCCCGCGTCACGCTTGAGTTCAACCGCCTGCCGCCCTCGATGGAGGCCACCAAAGTCGCCTACGCCGACGAGAGCGGCATCACCGTCTACGGCAGCCAGCGGACCCGCTTCCTCTACGAAGTCACCAACACCCTCCGCGACGGCCGCGCCGAGCGCGGCACCTGGGACACCTCCGAACTCCCGCCCGGCGACTACACCCTCCGCGTCCTCGCCGCCGACTACTCCGGCAACGAGGCGACGAAGAACACGGACCTCCCCATCACCATCACAAGATGACCCCGCAGGGGTCGCCGACAATAGCCGGGGGCTAGCCGAGGTCGTGAGCCGGAGGCGAACGACGAAGGCGCTGCCCCCGGTAAGACCCGAAAGAGAATCCGACCCTGAAAGGGTCGCACCCGTGCGCGGCGGTGCGACCCTTTCAGGGTCGGAATTATTGCTGCGCGGTTTCCGGGGGTGGCGCCTCGGCGCTCATGCGCCTGCGGCTTACCCCCGGCTATTATCGGCGACCCCTGCGGGGTCAACCACTATTCCTTCATCGTCATTATCGCGGCGACGATCTCGATGCCGTCCCAGAGGTTCTGGAGGCGGATGTTCTCGTTCTCGGCGTGCTGGTTGTTGTCGTAGTTGGCGAGGGGGACGGTGATGGAGGGTGCGCCCAGAGTTTCGCGCAGGACGTAGAGCGGGAGGCTGCCGCCGAGCGTGGGGAGGCGGACGACCCTGTCTGCGGAGACGGACTGGACGGCCTCCGTGATGAGCTTCGACAGCGGCCAGTCCATCGGCGTCCGCTCGGCGTTGTAGCCGCCGCGCGGCGTGACGCGCGCCAGGAGCGGATGCGAGCGTCGCTCCTCGTCCGTCGGCTCTTTGTCGGTGACGTGGAAGCCTTGCGCGCGGACGTGCTCGACGAGGCGCGCGACCTGCCGGCGGTGGTCGTCGCCCTTGACGAGCCGCATGTCTATGGTCGCGGCGGCGGTCGTCGGGATGACGTTGCGCGCCTGCGCGCCGACCTCCGCGCTACTGATGCCGTCCACGTTAAGCGAAGGCTCGCTCAGAAGCTCAAGCAGGCTCTTCCCCGCCCCCTCGGCGCGCGCGAACCCGAGCGCCGCCTTCAGCTCCTCGTCAACCTGCGGCGCCTCCTTCAAGGCCCGCCGCTCGGCCTCGCCCAGAGGCTCCGCGTCGTCGTAGAAGCCACGGACTAAGACGCGCCCGCGCTCGTCCTTCATCGAGGCCAGCAGGCGCGACAGCGTCATCGCGGGGTTCGGCGCCCAGTTGCCGTAGTGGCCGCTGTGCAGGGGGCGGCGCGCGCCGTAGACCGTGATGTCCACGCCCGTCACGCCGCGCACGCCGAAGACCACCTGCTTGCGGCCCGACTGGTGGACGGGGCCGTCGAAGATGACCCAGGCGTCGGCGCGCAGCAGCTCGCGGTGGCGCGCGAGGATGTCGGCGAGGTGCGGCGAGCCGGCCTCCTCCTCGCCCTCGAAGAAGATTTTGAGGTTCGACGTGGGGCGGCGCCCCGCCGCCTTCAGCGCGTCAACGGCCGCCAGCACGGCCATCACGCCCGCCTTGTCGTCCGAGGACGAGCGCGCGTAGAGGCGCCACTCGGGGTTGACTGTCTCGCCCGCCTTCGGCATGGGCACCTCGCGGCCGCCCGCTTCGAGCGGCGCGGTGCGCA
>DATHBF010000597.1:0-11009 GCA_035296285.1 Pyrinomonadaceae bacterium
CCCGACGGCGGGCGCATCCTACTCAGGACCACCGCGCCCGAGCCCGACACCGTGACCGTCGAGGTCGTCGACGACGGCATCGGCATCGCGCCCGAGAACGTGGCCCGCATCTACGACCCGTTCTTCACCACCAAGGGCGTCGGCAAGGGCACGGGCCTCGGCCTCGCCGTCTCCTACGGCATCGTGCAGGAGCACTCGGGCCACATCAACGTCGAGAGCGCCCCGGGCCGCGGCACCACCTTCCGCATCACGCTCCCGACGGCCGGCGCCCGCGCCCGCCTCCAGGCCGCGAGCGACTGAGCAGGGATTTGAAACTTCAAACCTCGAATTTCAAATCTTTAATCCGCCTTTCTTCTTCGCCCCCCGTGTCTAAATCCCCCGCCCGGTATAAAATGTAGCCATCTTGTTTTCCTGAGGTCCGAATGGCGAAGAAGGGTTCGGTCCTCGTCGTTGACGACGAGGAGATCATGCGCGACGTGCTGGAGACGCTGCTCTCGGCCGAGGGCTACCGCGTTGACCTGGCGAAGACGGGCGAGGAGGGCCTGGAGTGTTACGGGCGTCGCGCCTACGACGTGGTGCTCCTGGACGTTTCGATGCCCGGCATGGGCGGCCTGCGCGCGCTCGAAGAGTTCCTGAAGGCCGACTCCGAGGCCGTCTGCATCATGATTACGGCCTACGCCACCTTCGACACCGCCATCGGCGCCTGGGAGCGGGGCGCCTTCAACTGCGTCCGCAAGCCCTTCCAGAACGAGCAGATCCTCTCGACCGTCGCGGCCGGCATCCGCCGCCGCCGCAAGGACGAGGAGCGCCAGACCCTGCGCCGCGCCTTGAGCCGCAGCGTGGACCGCGGCTCCATCATCGGCCGCTCGGAGCGGATGCAGTCCGTCTTCCAGCTCGTCGAGCAGGTCGCGCCCGCGCGCTCCACCGTCCTCGTCACCGGCGAGAGCGGCACGGGCAAGGAGCTCATCGCGCGCGCCATCCACATGCAAAGCACGCGCTCGGCGAAGCCCTTCGTCACCGTCAACTCCTCGAACATCCCGTCCGAGCTTTTGGAGTCGGAGCTGTTCGGCCACACGCGCGGGGCGTTCACCGGCGCGGTCGCCGCCAAGAAGGGGCTCTTCGAGGTGGCCGACGGCGGCTCCATCTTCCTCGACGAGATAGGCGACATCCCGCCCGAGACGCAGGCCCGGCTCCTGCGCGTCCTGCAAGAGCGCGAGTTCATCCCCTTGGGCGACACCAGCCCGCGCAAGGTTGACGTGCGCATCGTCGCCGCCACCAACATTGACTTGAAGGAGGCCGTCCGCCAGGGCGCCTTCCGCGAAGACCTCTACTACCGGCTCGCGGTCGTGCCCATCGAGCTCCCCCCTTTGCGCGAGCGGCGCGAAGACATCCTCCCGCTCGCCCAGCACTTCATACGCAAGTACAACGAGGAGAACAGCCGCCAGGTCTCCGAGCAGCTCGCGCCCGACGTGCTCGCCCTCTTCGAGCAGTACCCGTGGCCCGGCAACGTCCGCGAGCTTGAGAACGTCATCGAGCGCGCCGTCGTCATCGCGCCCGGCCGCGAGGTCACGCGCCAGTGCCTGCCGGCCGACCTCGCCGACCCGCAGCGCTCGCACGGCGCCGGCCCGCTCTCGACGGCCGGCGGCTCCGTGGACGTGAGCCGCGGCGTCAACTTCTACGACGAGGTCCGCCGCTTCGAGATAGACCTCATCCGCCGCGCCCTCGACCAGACCGGCGGCCACCAGTCGCGCGCCGCCCGCCTCCTCGGCATGAACGCCACCACGCTCAACTCCAAGATCAAGACCTACAACATCCAGCTCCGGCCGTGAGCTGACTTGCTTCCCTTTATGGACCGAACTGTCGAGGCGGTCGAGACCATCACGGAGGGCGAGGCGCGGTTCGAGCGCGTGAGGCGCGTGGCCGGGCTCGTGCTGGCGCCGGCCGTCTTCGCCCTGCTGCTGCTGCTGCCGCTCGGGGGGTTGAAGCCGGAGGCGCACAGGCTGGCGGCGGTGATGGCGGCGGTCGTGGTGCTGTGGATAACGGAGGCGATGCCGCTGCCGGTGACGGCGCTGATGGGGGCGGCCGCCTGCGTCGTCATGAGGGTGGCGCCGGCCAAGGAAGTGTTCGCGCCGTTCGCCGACCCTTTGATGTTCCTCTTCATCGGCTCGTTCATCCTCGCGCGGGCCATCTTCCTGCACCGGCTCGACCGCCGGCTCGCCTTCGGCGTCCTTTCGATCAAGTGGGTCGGCGCGCGGCCCTCGCGCATCCTCTTCGCCTTCGGCGCGGTGACGGCCTTCATGTCGGCGTGGATTTCCAACACGGCGACGACGGCCATGATGTTCGCCATCGGCATGGCCATACTCGCCTTCCTCTTCGAGCAGCAGAAGGAGTCGGGCCAGCAGCAGGTCAGCCGCCGTTACGCGACGGCGCTGATGCTGATGACCTCTTTCGCCGCCTCGGTCGGGGGCTTAGCCACGCCCATCGGCACGCCGCCCAACGTCATCGGCCTCGGCTTCATCCGCCAGTTGACGGGCGTCGAGTTCCCCTTCTTCAAGTGGGCCGTCATCGGCGTGCCCGTCGTCGTCGTCCTCTTCCTCTGGCTCTTCGTCTACCTCAACTGGCTGTCGCCCGCGGGCGTCCGCGAGGTCGAGGGCAGCCGCGAGATGCTCAAGCATGAGAAGGAGCGTTTGGGCGCGTGGACGCGCGGGCAGAAGTCAACGCTCGCGGCCTTCCTCGCGACCGTCGCGCTGTGGGTCGTGCCCGGCCTCATCGCGCTGGCGGCCGGCGACCAGAGCGCAATCTACAAGAACGTCAACGCCGTCATGCCCGAGGCCGTGGCGGCAGTCGTCGGCGCGGTGCTCCTCTTCCTCCTGCCGGGCGAGGAGGGCGCGCGGGCGATCACTTGGGAAGAGGCGGTGAAGATTGACTGGGGCGTGGTGCTGCTCTACGGCGGCGGGTTCGCGCTCGGGGTGCTTTCGTTCCAGACGGGACTGGCTGAGTCGGTGGGGCGGGGCCTGACGGGGCTGCTTCCGGTGAGCGGAGGGCTGGGCCTGCTGTTCGCGTCGGTGGCGGTGGCGGTCGTCGTCTCGGAGGCGACCTCGAACACGGCCTCGGCCAACATGGTCGTGCCCGTCGTCATCGCCATCGCGCGCGCACAGGGGGCGGACCCCCTGGAGCCGGCCATCGGCGCGACGATGGGCGCCAGCCTCGGTTTCATGCTCCCCGTCTCGACGCCCTGCAACGCCATCGTCTACGGCTCCGGCTACGTCCCCCTCGCGCGCATGATCCGCTACGGCATCTTCTTAGACATCGTCGGCGTCTTCGTCATCGTCGCCCTCGTCCGCCTGCTCGTCCCCTTCCTGCGCTAGTGCGCCGAGGCGAGCTTGAGGCCGACGATGCCGGCGACGATGAGCCCGATGCAGACGAGGCGGGCCGCCGCCGCCGACTCGCCGAAGAGGAGGATGCCGAGCACGGCCGTGCCGACCGCCCCTATCCCGGTCCAGACCGCGTAGGCCGTCCCGAGGGGCAGCTCCCGCAGCGCCAGCGCGAGCAGCGCCATGCTCCCGGCCAGCGCCGCGACCGTAAACACGGTCGGCCAGAGGCGCGTGAAGCCTTCGGTGTACTTCAGTCCGACCGCCCAGGCCACTTCCAGCAAACCGGCGATAACGAGATACGTCCAGGCCATGCTTGCATTGTGCCGCCCTCACCAGCCGGTTGCAAAGAGTCCGCGCGCCGCCCTGATGCCGCATTTTTGATAAGAGTTATAAGCCTCGGCGGCGCGCTCGCGCACCTGCTCGCCCGTCTCGTCGTTGAGCCAGCCGTCGAGGGCCGCGCCCAGCACGTAAGCCTCCGGGGCCATCAGGTTGGTCGTCCAGAGCAGCGGGCGCGCGCCGGCCTCTCGCATCGCCTCGGCGAAGTAGGGCTTGCTGGCGCAGGCGAGGACGACGGCGTCGCGGGCCGCGTCGTCGGCCTTCTTCGGCAGGCGCGTGAGCTTGAAGTCCATCAGGCCGTCGTGGCCGACGTAGGCGACGAGGTGCGAGGCGGCGCCGCGGCTGAGGCCGTAGGTGTCGGCGCCGACGGTGACGGTCTGGCGCGAGTTGCCGGAGGCGGCTTCGAGGAAGTCGGCCGTGGCCTGTCGTATCTCGGCGCCGCGGTAGGCGTCGGCGACGAGGTAGGCGTCCTGCCTCCTGTGCTTGAAGACGACACGTTCGAGGACGTGCGGGCCGGGGTCGGGCCGCGCCGACAGTAGTTGCCAGTCGCGGCTCGCGCGGAAGAAGGTCTTGACGCCGAAGCGCGCCCCCCAGTAGAGGTTCCGCGCCGGGTCGTCGCCGTTACCGAGGGCGGCCGGGACGGGGACGATTCCTTGGTTCACGTTGTCGCAGAGCGCGACGACGACGTAGGCCATCTTTCCCGCGTAAGGCTTAACAGGGACTTCCGGGGTTGCGGCGGCGGCGCTCGCGGCTGGACGGGGGCGGGCTGCGGGCCTCACGCCCCCGCACGCGGCGAGCGCGAAGAGCGCCAGCGAAAGCGAGGCGGCGAATAGTTTGGCGGAGCGGCACACGTACTTGTCCCCCGTCGCGACGATGGATGCTACCATAGGCGCCAAAAACGGCCCGCAGGTTCCAGGAAACTTATGGAGACCATCGTCTTTCTCGACCGCGACACGCTCGACGCCGAGCTGCGCCCGCCTTCGTTCGAGCACCGCTGGGTGGACTACGGCGCGACGGGCGAGGCGGAAGTCTTCGAGCGCCTGCGCGACGCGACCGTCGCCGTCGTCAACAAGGTGCCGCTGCGCGCCGAAGTCCTCTCAAGACTCCCGCGCCTCAAGCTCATCGCCGTCGCCGCTACCGGCACCGACAACGTTGACACGGCCTTCTGCCGCGAGCGCGGGATAGAGGTCTCGAACGTGCGCGGCTACGCAGTGCTCACCGTGCCCGAGCACGTTCTGATGTTGACGCTCGCGCTGCGGAGGAGCCTGCCGGCCTACGCCGGGGACGTGCGCGGCGGCGCATGGCAGCGCGCGGGTCAGTTCTGCCTGCTGACGCACCCCATAAGGGATTTGCGCGGCTCGACGTTCGGCGTCGTCGGCTACGGCACGCTCGGGCGCGCGACCGCCGAGCTGATGCGGGCCGTCGGCGCCGTCGTCCTCGTCGCCGAGCACAAGGGGGCGCGGGAGGTGCGGGAGGGCCGCGCGAGTTTCGAGGAGGTCTTGAAGCGGAGCGACGCCGTCAGCCTTCACGTGTCGCTCAAGGACGAGACGCGCGGGCTCGTCGGCCGCGAAGAGCTGGGGCTGATGAAGCCGACTTCGATTCTCATCAACTGCGCGCGCGGGGGCGTCGTTGAAGAGGCGGCGCTCGCGGAGGCTCTGCGCGAAGGCACAATCGCGGGGGCGGGCGTTGACGTGCTCTCGGCCGAGCCGCCGCGGGACTCGAACCCGCTGCTCGCGCCCGACCTGCAACCCAAACTCGTCGTCACGCCCCACGTCGCCTGGGCCAGCCGCGAGGCCATGCAGACGCTCGCCGACCAGCTCGTCGCCAACATCGAGGCGCACGTCGCTGAAAGACGTAAATCGTGAATCGTAAATCGTGAATAGAAGAGGACGATTTACGATTCACGATTCACGATTCACGATTTACGATTCACGTCTTTTACGCCGGCTCGTCGTGGTGCTCGGCCGTGTAGAGGCGGAGGATTTCCTGGCCCTGGCGGGAGCGCGGGTCAATGGTGCGCAGGTGTTTGCGGCCCTGCATCTCCCAGATGGCCGTCACCTGGCCGTCCTTCTCGACGGCGTGGTAGGTAATCTCCTCGGGCGGCGCCTCGGGCTGCGGCGCGGCTTCGGCCTGCGGCGTTGGTTCGGCCTGCGGCGGCGCCTCGGCCTGCGGCGCCGCGCCCGCGCCCGAATCGCCTTCCGCCGTCGCGGGGGCCGCCCCCAGGGCGTTCTCGTTCTCTGCCATTTCTGCTCCTCTCGGACTGTTCTCGGATTCTGGAATGATTGGTGCCGAGATTGTAATAAGGCACAGGGCAAAAGGCAAAGGAGGGGTGTCGGGTGTCGGGTTGAAGCAACTTGTCTTCCCGTCACCCGACACCCTTCTTCACGCCGCCTCCCTGCGCGCCGCGAGCGGCTCGGGCGCGCGGGGGTGTGCGGCGCGCAGCTTCTGCTCCATGTCGAGGCGCCAGACCTGGCGCTGCGTGCGGTAGACGAGCACGCAGAGCGCGACGAGGCCGCCGGCGGCGACGAAGGGCAGCGCCTTCGCCATGCGCTTCGGCCCGTTGAAGATGACGAGCGCGTTCAGCAGGCAGAGCGCGAGGCGGAACTCCGTCGGCCCGAGCTTGAGGTGGCTGATGTGGAAGCGCCCCATCGCCGCGAAGGAGAGGAACGAGTTGACCATGAAGCCGCCGAAGACCGCGAGCACGAGCATCAAGTGCCACTGCGAACGCTCCGGCAGGATGAACGAGTAGCCAATGAGGAGCGCGCAGAGGAAGACGTAGTCGAGCAGGTGGTCCATGTAGAAGCCCCACTTGACGAGCCCCGTCCCGCGGTGCTTGCCCACCTTGCCGTCGAAGAAGTCGGTCGCGTACTGGAGCAGGATGACGGCGGACGTGCCCCACAGCCAGCGCAGGTCGCCAGCCGCCAGATAGCCGAAGAGCACGGCCAGCGCGCCCCACAGGAGCGTCAAAAGCGTCAGGTGGTGTGTGCCCAGCCAGCGGGGGATGCGCGGCACGACGCGCCCCGCCACGCGCCGCTCAAGCGGCGATACCAGCGACGTGCTCGACTTGGTCGCCAACGCCAGTTGTTCCTTCAACATCTCGTTCACCTCTCGCCCGAAAGAGTTCGGGAGACGAACGACAATGCAAGGGCCGGGCCGCCGCTCGTGTCGGCGTTTTTCGCCATGCAAGGAGAGAGCGCCGCAGTAAAAATCCGTCAGTTGGCCGGCGTCCGTCAGCGCGATAACAGTTCGCGGAGCCGCGCCTGGGCGGAGCCCACGAAACCGAGCAGGAGGAGCAGCGAGACGAGGAGCAGACTCAACTTCAGGGCGGTGAAGACGCGCGCGACCTTGAGGAGCGAGGGCGGCGCCGGCTCTTTCTTCCCGACCGCTTCGAGGACGGAGAGGATGGTCTGATTCTCCGCGTAGTCGAAGGCCATCGCCAGCAGCGGGAGGAGTACGACCCAGCCGAAACGCCGCGAGCCGCCCTGTTCCGGGACCGGGTAGAAGTAAGCGAGCAGGAGCACGAGGGGGAGGGCGTAGCAGAGCGGGTAGATGCGGTCGTGGAGGCGCAGGAATGTTTTGTGCGCGGCGAGGAGCGAGGCGTCCTCGCCGTAGCGGCCGAACATGTGTGCGGCCTTGTCGATGCTGTAGAAAGAGCTGTCGGTCGAGACGTAGTCGCCGCACAGCTTGCCGATGATCTCGTTCTTCGGGTTGGCCAGCCCGAGGGCTACCGTGGAGGCCGACAGGACGACGAAGGCGACGAGCGCCGTCCGGCCGTTCACGTTCTCGAAAATCCAGTTGAGCATGTGCGTCGCCGTCAGGAGTCGGTGCGGAGCGCGAGCGCGGCCTGGACGGCGCGTCGCGGCTCGACGACGCCCCAACCCTGCCGGTCTATGTCCACGCCGGGGAGGCGTTCGGCCGTGTCTATCAGGATGCGCTTGACCTGCTGCGGGCGCAGGCGCGGGTTGGCTTCGAGCATGCAGGCGACGACCGACGAGACGATGGGCGCGGCGAACGAAGTCCCGTCAACGAACTTGTAGTGCTCGCTGATGACATCGGCCTCGTGCAGCTTGATGGCGATCATCTGCCGCAGCAGGTAGGTCGGCAGCGTGCGCGACTCGTAGAGGTCGCCGTCAACCTCCTTGTGCTCTTCGAGCAGGGGGCGCAGCTCGTCGTCGGCCGCGCGGTCGAGGCGCGCGTAGAGCTCGGCCTCGGCGGCCGTGGGCGTGTGCGGCAGGATGGGCGCGGGCACCCAGATGCCGGGCGCGATGACCTCGGGCTTTTGCAGGCCGTCGTAGGTCGGGCCGTAGGAGGAGCGGTACATGCCGCGGCGCGTGCGGTCGAGCGAGTTCTGGTCGTCGAGCCCGCCGACGGCGATGGCCGACGGGGAAGACGCGGGCGGGATGACGGGGTGGCCGGGCTCCATGCCGGCGTTGCCGACGGCGCAGACGACGACGAGCCCTTCGCGCACGGCGCGCTCGACCGTCTGGCACAGCTCGTTGTCGAGGTAAGACCTCACGCCGTCGCCGCCGGCCGAGATGTTGACGACGCGGACGTTGTACTTCTCCCGGTTCTCGATCACCCACTTCAATCCGTCGTTAATGTTCTTCTCGGGGATGCGGCCGGACTGGCTGACCTTGACGAGGACGACGTTGCAGTCGGGCGCCAGTCCGCGGAAGAAGCCGCCGGAGAGGGCGCCGTTGCCGGCCGCGACGACCGAGGTCATCATGCCGTGCCAGCTCGCGGTGTCGGCGGACCGGAGCGTGCCCGTCCCCTTCGGGACGACGTTGTAGTAGTCGAGGATGCGGCTCTTGGGCGTCGTCAGGTCCGGGTGCTCGTAGAAGCCCGAGTCGAGGAAGGCGATGGTGACGCCGCGCCCCGTGAACCGCTCGTCGGCGCCGAGCCGCAGCCAGGTCGGCAGCACGTAGCGGCCCTGCTCGAAGACGGCGCCGTACTTGTCGAACTGCACCGAGGCCCGCTTGAACAGCTCCACGCAGCGCAGGCAGACGACGCCGACCTTTGCGCCGCCCGGCGCGTTGGCCGCGACCAGCTTCGCCACCTCCTCCGAGAGCATCACGAAGGGGACTAGCCCGTCGCCGGACTCGCGCCCGCAGACGGGGCACGCGCCTTCGCCGCCCGCGGGCTTTTCGGACTGGTGTTGCTCGGACGGCACGGCCGAGACGAGTTCAGACATGTTCCAACCCCTTGACGATGTGGTTCGTGGTGTGCGGCCTATGATGCCGCCGCGCGCCGCCGCGCGCAAGGCCCGGAGGGGCGCCGGCCGCAGGTTGTGCTGCGTCGGGGGTTGCGTGTAAGGTATCGGCAAAACCTTCAAAGGACAGTCGGAGAGAGGGAGGCGCGGAAGCGACCATGTCGAAAGAGCAGACGAACGTGCCCGACATCTTCAACCGCGCGCTGGCGCTGGCGCGCGAGGACGCCGCGCGCCCGCTGCGCGACGTGCGCCGCCAACTGCTCGACGAGTTCAAGGGCGGGCCCATGCCGTCGCTCCACAACCTGACCTTCCCCGAGCAGGACGACCTCGCGCCGCACGAGGACTGGACCGCCGGGCTGTCCATCGTCCGCCGCGGCATCCAGAACGAGGACTGGCAGGAGATAATCACGGGCGTGATGATGAGCCTCGACCAGACGCTCAGCTACTCGCGCGACCGCGGCACGGCCGGCTCGGCCGATGACTGGCACGACCGCAGCGTCGGCATCCGCGGGGCCATCGAGAAGGGCGTCGGCAAGTGGATGCCCGAGGAGCTTGTGCGGCTGGCGGAGCGGACGACGAAGAAGTAGGCGGCAGCAGTCTCGTTATGAGTTTTCTCGACGGACTTTTCAAAGACCCGTACCGGCAGGAGGGCGAGCCGCGCCGGGCGGACGAGCTTGAGGGGCGGGACGTGATAATCAGCCCCGACACGCGCCGCGCCAAGCGCGTCCCTCCCGGCCAGACGCGCACGCGCAAGTGGCCCGTCCTCGACGCCCACGGCACGCCGCGCGTGGACCTTGAGACCTGGGAGTTCGAGGCGGGCGGGCTGGTCGAGCGCCCACGGAAGTGGTCGCTCGACGAGTTCATGGGCCTGCCGGCGGTGCACGTCTTCGCCGACTTCCACTGCGTGACGCGCTGGTCTCGACTCGACAACGTGTGGGGCGGCGTGCCGACGCGCGCTCTGGCCGAGGCGGTCGGCCTCAGGCCGGAGGCCGGGTTCGTCGTCGTCTCGGCCCACGACCACGGCTGGACGACGAACCTCCCCGTCGAATACTTTCTCGCCGAAGACTCGCTCTTCGCGTGGTCGCACGACGGCAAGCCCATCCCGCCCGAGCACGGCGGCCCGGTCCGCCTCATCGTCCCGCAGCTCTACGCCTGGAAGTCGGCGAAGTGGGTCAAGGGCGTCGAGTTCGTCGCGGAAGACCGCGCGGGCTTCTGGGAGGAGGGCGGCTACCACATGCGCGGCGTCCCCTGGAACGGGGGCGACGGCGAACGCTTCCGCTGGCAGGGCGAAGAGTAATTGCGGATTTGGAATTGCGGGCTGACGGGAGGTGGGCTGTCCTCCCGTCACTTCTTTTATATCGCCAATCCGCAATCCCCGCCGCCGGTGTTATACTGGCCTCACTCCCACAGCACGAGAAAATTTTGCACGTGAGCTAACGGACCAGAGCCGCCGTGAACGAGACAGCCGCCCCGACAACTCAGGACCGGCCGCAGGGGAACGCGCCGGCCGCGCCCGTCGCCACGCCGAAGGACGCGGCGGCCGTCATCCTCCTGCGCGCGGACTCCGACCCGGCGGACCCGCAGGTCTTCTGGGCGCGGCGGGGCGGGGGGATGGCCTTCATGCCCGGCTTCTACGCCTTCCCCGGCGGGCAGCGCGACGAGGCCGACGGGCAAGTCCCCGTCGAAGGCGCTTCTGACGCCGAGACGGCGACGATGGTGGCGTGCGCTGCGCGCGAGCTTTTCGAGGAGCTGGGCGTGCTGGCCGCGCGCGGCGCCGAGACGCTGACGAAGGGGCAGCTCTCGTCCGTCCTCGACGACCTCACTTCGGGGCGCATGGGCTTCGCCGAGCTGCTCGCGCACTACGGCCTGCGGCTCGACGCTGGCGACTTTCAATACGCCGGCCGCTGGGTCACGCCGCCCTTCAGCCCGCGCCGCTTCGACACGCTCTTCTTCGTCGTCCGCTGCCCGCGCAAGCAGGAGCCGCGCGTGCTCACCGCCGAGTTCGACCGCGGCGGCTGGACCCCGGCGCGCGAGGCTTACGAAGCCTGGCGGCGCGCGGAGCTGCTGGCCGCGCCGCCCGTCGTCCACGC
>DATHBF010000598.1:0-13552 GCA_035296285.1 Pyrinomonadaceae bacterium
CCCGACGAGCAGCGCGAACCCGACCGACAGCGGCACGACCGTCTGCCAGGGCGCCCCGTAAGCGCCGCCCTTACGTGTCGCCTCGCCCGGCGGCGCCGCCTCGGGGCGCGCCTCGCCCCCGCCGCCCTCGCCCTCCGGCCGGCTGTAGATGACCCGCCCCTCTTCCTTCTCTTCGTCAGGCATGGGCTTGCGTATCTACTTCTTCACGTCCATCCAGTTCGTGCCCGTCCCGACCTCGACTTCGAGCGGCACGTCCAGCTCGACGGCCGTCTCCATCTCGCGCTTGAGGATTTCGGCGACGCGCCCCGCCTCCGCCTTCGGCGCCTCCACCAAAAGCTCGTCGTGCACCTGCATCACCATCTGCGCCTTCAGCCCCGCGCCCCGCAGCGCCTCGTCCACCTTAATCATCGCGATCTTGACGATGTCACTCGCGGTCCCCTGGATCGGCATGTTGATGGCCTCGCGTTCGGCGCGGAAGCGGAGGTTGGCGTTGCGGTCGTTGATGGCGGGGATGGGGCGGATGCGGCCGTAGAGGGAGCGGGCGACGCCGGTCTCGCGCGTCTTCTCGGGCGTCTCCACCATGAAGCGGTGCACCTCGGCGTAGGTCTTGTAGTAGTCCTCGATGACCTGCTTGGCCTCCTTGCGCGAGATGCCGACGCGCGCGGAGAGGCCGAAGGGCTCGACGGCGTAGGCGATGGCGAAGTTGACGATCTTGGCGAAGCGGCGCTTGTCCTTCAGCTCCTCCTTCGTCTTCGCCCCGAAGACGAGGCGGGCCGTGCGCTCGTGGATGTCCTCGCCCTTCTGGAAGGCGTCGAGCATGTGCGGGTCCTGGGTGACGTGGGCGAGCAGGCGCAGTTCGAGCTGCGAGTAGTCGGCCGCCACGAAGACGTTGCCCTTGTCGGGGACGAAGGCGCGGCGGATGCGGCGGCCGAGCTCGGTGCGGATGGGAATGTTTTGCAGGTTCGGGCTCGAACTTGAGAGCCGGCCCGTGGCCGTTATCGTCTGGTTGAGTTCGGAGTGGATGCGGCCGTCGGGGCCGATGAGCGGCGGGAGCGCGTCGGTGTAGGTGGCCTTGAGCTTGTCCAGCTCGCGGAACTCGATGAGCAGGCGCGGCAGCTCGTAGCCTTGAGCGGCCAGCTCGTCGAGGACGGCGCGGCTCGTCGAGACCTGGCCCGTCGCCGTCTTGCGGCTGGTGCTGAGGTTCAATTCTTCGAGGACTTCGCCGACCTGCTTCGGCGAGTTGATCTTGAACTCGCGGCCGGCCTCCTTGTAAATCTGCGCGGTCAGTTTTTCCAGCTCCGCGCCGAAGAGGGTGGAGAGTTCGCCGAGCACCGCGGTGTCAACGCGCAGGCCCGCGCGCTCGATGCGGTAGAGCATGGGCGCGATGGGCAGCTCTATCTCTTTGTAGATGGCTTCGAGGCCCTGTTCGAGGATGCGGCCGTGGAGGTGGTCGGCCGCTTGGGCGGTGAAGTCGGCCGCCTCGGCCGCGCGCCACTCGTCCGCGGTCCAGCCTTCGCCGCGCGGCTCGCTCCAGCCTTCGACGCCCGCGGTCTCCCGGGCGAGGGCGCCGAGGTCGTAGGTGCTGCGGACGGGGTCGAGCAGGTAGGCGGCGAGCAGCGTGTCGTGCTCGACGCCTTCGACTTCGACGCCCGCGGAGGCGAGCAGGGCGGCGGCGCGCTTGAGGTCGTGGACTGACTTCGAGAGCAGGCCGTTCGAGAGCACGTCGCGGAGCATGGAGAGGGCCTGCTCGCGGCCGCCCTCGAACTCCTCGAAGTTGATGAAGTGCGAGCTGTTGGGCGCGTGCGAGATGGCGAGCCCCGTCGGCGGGTCGTCGCCGCGGACGGAGGTCTGCTGGCCGGCGCCCGCGGGCGTGGAGTCGGCGAGGGCGAGGCCGAAGTGTTCCACGTCCCAGAGCTTGCGGGCGAGGCTGTCCAGCTCGGCGACGGTGCGCAGCTTGCGGTAGCTCTTCGCGGCGACTTCGGCTCCGGCCTCGGGGGCGGCGTCGGCGAACTCGCGCGTGAGGGATTGAAATTCCAGCTCGCGGAAGAGCTTGTAGGCGGCGGCGCGGTCGGGCGCCTTGCAGCGCAGGCGGTCGAGGTCGAGCTTGATGTTAACGTCGCACTTGATGGTCGCCAGCTCCTTCGACTGAAGGATGAGCCCGCGGTTGTCGCGCAGGGATTCACGATAGGTCTTGTGCTTGACCTCCTCCCAGCGGTCCAGGGCGCTCTCAATCGAGCCGAACTCTTTGACGAGCTGCACCGCGCCTTTCGCGCCGATGCCGGGCGCGCCGGGGATGTTGTCAACGGCGTCGCCCATGAGGCCGAGCAGGTCAACTATCTGTTTGGGCGGGACGCCGAACTTGTTCTCGACCCACTTCTCGTCGCACCACTCGACGGGCGGGACCGGCTCCTTGCGCTTGACGTTCTGCGAGTTGTTGCGCATGCAGACGACCCAGGGGTCTTCGACGAGCTGGCACATGTCCTTGTCGTTCGAGACGATGACGGCCTGCAAGCCCTGCTCGGCGGCCTGCCTGGCGAGCGTGCCGATAACGTCGTCGGCCTCGAAGCCGGGGGCGTTGAGGATGGGGACGTTGTACGCCTCGCAGACCCGCATGATGTAGGGGATCTGCGACTCAAGGTCCTCGGGCGGGGCCACGCGGTTGGCCTTGTAGCCGACGTTCATCTCGTGGCGGAAGGTCGGGACGCCGGACTCGAAGACGGCCGAGATGTAGTGCGGCCGCTCGTCCGAGAGGAGCTTGCGGAGCATGTTGGTGAAGACGAAGACGGCCTGCGTGACCTGGCCGCCGCTCGTCGTCAAAGGCTCGGCGCGGCCGCCCATCGGGGCGAAGAACGCGCGGAAGATGTGCGAGAACGAATCTATCAGGAAGACCCGCTCGGTCGGCTCCTTCGGCCTGGCTGATTTTTTCGGAGGCATTTGAGGCGATGATAAGGAATGACGGCGGCGGGCGGCAAGTGTTAAGGCGGGCCAAACACTTCGGCGGGCCGCGCATCTAAAGGGATGTCGGCCGAAGGATTTCGGCCGGCTAGAACAAGGAGGTCGAGATGGTCAGGCTTTTTAAGAGGTTGTTCGGGCGCAGGGACAGGAAGCACGCCCACGCACACGCCCACGTCGCCGAAGTCTACCGCTGCCGGTGCGGCGACACGTACGTCTCCGAGAGGCGTTAAGCGCGGGCGGCTTACAAAACTTTACACGCCCTCGGATTTATCGGGATGGCGGGCGGGGGTTTTCGACGTTGAGCCACCCGGCCCGCCATCTTTGCGCCTGTGGCCGAAGCGCGGCACAGACGGACAACTCCTGTCGCCTGCCCGCCACAGTCAACGCCGCCCCCGCCCCTTTTCTCGGGCTTTCCGACGGCCCCGCGCCGGCACGGCCTTTGCACCCTGAAAGGTCGCTCTTCATGAACGAAGCGAAAGGTTCGCACCTTAGCCTTGATTAAACAGACGACCATCGCCTCGCCGGTCGAGGCCAGCGGGCTCGGGCTCCACACGGCCGCCCCCGTCCGCCTCCGCCTGCGCCCCGCGCCGCCCGACACCGGCCACGTCTTCGTCCGCACAGACCTCGACGACTTCGAGATTCCGGCCAGCGCCGAGTTCATCGCCCACTGCTCCTACGCGACGACGCTGATGCGCAAGGGCGTCATGCTCTCGACGGTCGAGCACCTGCTCGCGGCCCTGCGGGGTCTGGGCGTGGACAACTGCTACGTGGACGTGGACAACCTGGAGCTGCCCATCATGGACGGCTCGGCCGAGGAGTTCACGCGGATGATATTGAAGCCCGGGGTCGTCGAGCAGCCGGCGGCGAGGCGCGCGTTGCGCGTGAGGGAGCGCGTCGAGGTCGAGCAGGGCGCGCGGCGCGTCTCGGTCGAGCCCTTCGAGGGCTGGGAGATTGACTGCACGATTGACTTCGCGCACCCGAACATCGGCGTCCAGCACATGCGCTTCGACGCGCTCGACCCCGACGCCTTCGCCCGCCTCATCTCGCCCGCCCGCACCTTCGGCTTCACCGAGGAGATCGAGGCCCTGCGCCGCGCCAGCCTCATCCGAGGCGGCTCGCTCGACAACGCCATCGTGCTGACGCCCGACGGGATGCTCAACGCCGAGCCTTTGCGCCACCCGGAGGAGTTCGTCCGCCACAAAATCCTCGACATCGTCGGCGACCTCGCGCTGCTCGGCATCCCCCTGCTCGGGCTCGTCCGCGCCGAGCGCAGCGGCCACCTCCTCCACGCCGCCCTCATGTCCAAACTGCTCCGCACCGAGACGGCCTGGGAGATCGTGGACATGCCCGTCGGCGCGCGCCTCGCCGCAGCGAAATAAGAAGGGGAAAAGGTGTTGGGTGCCGGGTAAGACAGGTTGCTCTTACCCGGCACCCAACACCTTTTTTACTGCTGGGGCACGACGTAGCGGACGGCCGTCAGCTCGGCGAGCGCCGCGAGCTTTTCGACGGGCAGTCGGCCGATGACGAGCTTGGCCGACTGCGGGTCGAGCAGGAGCTCGAAGCCGAGCCCTTTGAGCTGCGCGAGGACTTCCGGCGTCTTCTCATTCAGCCAGATTTGCAGCTCGGCCTTGCCCGCGCGCACGAACTTCGACTCGGCCTCGGCGGGCTGCGCGTCCTGCTTCCTCAGATGCGGGATGAGGGCCGCGACCGACGGGTGCAGCTTCGCGCGCAGGGCCTCGTCCCTGGCCCACTGCTTCATCAAAGGCCCGTCATCAATCCGCAGTTGCAGCTCGCCGCCGTCAGCCTGCTCGGTCTTGACCTTGTGCTCCTGTACGGGTGCGACGGCCGGGGGGGGCGTGGGCGTAGGCGAGGCGCCCGACTTCGTCACGGCCCCGGCCTGCGTGGAGGGCTGGACGGACGGCGGCTGGTTCGGCAGGATGAAGTACGCACTTGAACTGCCCCCGCTGAGCTGGAAAAGGGGTCCGCCCAGAAGCCTGTTGCCTGCCTGTCTCCCGGGCTGCTGCGCCATCCCTTTGGGCAGCTCGACGGGGACTTCGACGCGGCGCGGCGTGCCGCCGTCCGTCAATGTCATCTCCTCGACGGCGACGAAGGAGGTGTACTGCGTCATCAACCCGTACTCCAGCCCGAGGTTCGTGACGGCCTCGCGCAGGTCCGCGCGCAACTTCCCGCGCTGCGCGCCCGCGAAGTCCTCGGCCGTCAGCTCGTCCACGCGCCTGCGCGCCCAGAGGGTGGCGAGCACGTCGTGCTCCGGCTGCGACTCGGGCAGCGCGACCTGTATCTCACGCTCGAAGAAGCTGCCGCCCGCGCGCCCCCTGAGCCGCACGACGCCGCGCGCCGCGCCCGTGAAGCGCCCCGTCAGCACGACGGGCTTGGCGCTGAAGAGGTCGGGCACGGCCTTCGGGTACACGTCCGCGACGGGCAGGCCGCCCCAGTCAATCGTGATGTCGGTGAGCAGGGGGTTTCGGACGCGCTCGTGGAAGCGGCGCGCGGCGGCCGAGCCGTCGTCCCGGAGCGAGACGTATTCGACCTCGCCGCGCCCGTGCTCGGCCATCTTGTCGAGGAGGAAGCGGTTGACGGAGTTGCCGATGCCGAAGGCGAAGACGCGCGCGTTCGGGTGCTTCTGCACCTCGGCGATGATCTGCATCTCGTTGCCGACGTAGCCGTCGGTCATGAAGCAGACGACGCGGACGTGGCCCTGCGCGTCCGAAGGGTCGAGCGCCGCCTTGATGGCCTTCATCATCTCCGTGCCGCCTTCGCCAGAGCGCGACTCAAGGAAACGCTTCGCCCGCTCAAGGTTTTCGGGCGTCGCGGGCAAGGGCTCGGGGAAGAGGACGTGCGTGTCGCCCGAGAAGGTGATGAGGTTGAAGGTGTCCTGCGGGTTGAGCCCTTCGAGCGCGAGGCGCATCGCCTCCTTCGCCTTCTCTAGGGGGAAGCCCCGCATCGAGCCCGAGGTGTCGAGGACGAAGACCAGCTCCTTCGGCGTCACCTCGGCGGGCGCGACTCGCTCGGGCGGCTGGAGGATGAAGGCGAAGTAGCCGCCGCGCGCGCCCCTGTGCGTGAGCAGCGCGTCCCCTATCTTGCGGCCCGCCACGTCGTAGCGCAGCACGAAGTCCCTGTTGGGTATCGCGCTCAGGCCCTTCAGCCTCACGCGCGCGCGACCCGGCGCGGGCCTCTCCACTTCGATGTCGTGCGAGACGGACTTCAGCTCGTCAATCGGAAGACCGGCGTCGAGCGCGACCTCGATGGAGATGTCGTGGCCGGCGCGCGTCTCTTTGGGCATGACGGGCGGCGTGACGCGCGCGGCGTCGGGCACCCTGTTCGTGCCCCCGGCCTGCCGCGGCGTGCCCGGTATGTAGCGCGGGCCGACGACCGTCGGGAACGAGAACTCGTAGGCGCCGGCTTCGTACTTGAGCGTCTCGACGTAGCTGATCCGGACCGTGACGCGCTCGCCCGGCATGATGTTGGCGACCGACTGCGTGAAGATGTTGGGCCGCTCCTGGTCTAAGAGCGAGGCGACCTGGCCCGCGGAGCGCGCGGCGTCGTAGACGGCCTGCGCCTGCTCGCGCCGCATGACACGGCCGCGGACGGTGCGCGCGCCGACCATCAGCGTCATCTCGTCTACGGCCGCGCCTTGCGGCAGCGGGAAGGTGTAGACGGCCTCGATCTTCTCCTCGAAGGGGTTCTGGAACTCCTGCGTGACGTTGACGCGGGCGAGCGAGCCGGCCACGTCGGCGCGCACCTCCGTGCGGCGCAGCGGGCAGAAGCCGCGCGGCTCGCCCGAGGCGTCGAGAATCTGTAGGGAGCCCGGCGTCGGCTCGCCCCCCTTCTCCTGCGCGGCGCCGCGCGGCGCGAAGAGCGACAGGGTGCAGAGCGCGGCGAGGGCGAGGGCGGGCGCGAGACTTTTACGGAGCGTCGAAGCGTTGGGGCGGTTTGGGCGCATGACTTCCTCCCGTCGAGAGGGGTGTGGCGGACGCCGCGAGAAAGGCGAAGGGCGCGGCTGAGCTGTCTAATCTCCCGCTTAGAGTGCGCCGGCGCTGACTTCGGTTGCTTCTACCGCGCCTGAACTATCTCGTAGACGATGCGCAGGCGCAGCTCCCTGCCGACTATTTCGTGCCGGACGGAGCGGGCGCGCAGGCGCAGCTCGTTGCCGCCGCCGCGCGTGACCGGGATGCGCGCGCCGAGCTGTTCGGCGCGGAGGATTTCGACGGGGTTGACGCGCTCGTCTATCGCGTCCTGCACGAGGCCGCTGAGGCCGCCGCCGAGGACGGAGGTGGGCACGTTCTTAAGCTTCAACTGGCGGACGGTGACGCGCGCGCCGAGCGACTGCCGCGACTCGTCGAAGGCGAGGTCGAAGGCGGTGTCGGCCCAGCCCTCGAAGTTCAGGCAGCCGACGAGCGGCGCCTGGTAGGAGCCGCGGAAGGCGACCGGCGCCGTGATGCGCCCGCCCTCGAAGCGCACGGCCGTGCGCACGCCCGACGCCTCCGGCAGAAGCGTCACGCGGCTCGCGCACTTCCCCTCCCCCTTGCCCAAAGGGAACGAAGGCGGCTCCGGCTGCGACGCGACCGACACCAGCAGCGAGTTCAAAAACTGCTCGCCCAGCACGACGACAACGTCGCCCGCCGGAGTCACGCGCTCGCCCTGAGCTTGCGACGCGACCGCCGAGGCGAAGACGAGCGCCAACGCGCAGACGTAAGAACAGACCTTGTCGATTTTCATCCCGGTCACTTAAAGCCCGCTCCGCACGATGTCGTGCAGGCGCAGGAGGCCGACGCAGAGGCCGTCCGCGCCGACGACGGGGAGGACGGAGATTTGGGAGGGGCGGTTCTCCATCAGTTGCAGCGCGTCGTGCGCGAGCAGGTCGGGCGCGACGACGACCGGCTCGCGCGTCATCATCTCGCCGGCCGTCACGCCTTCGAGGTCCGCGAGCCGCCCCTTCTGCAAGGTCCTCCGCACGTCGCCGTCGGTGATGATGCCGAGGAGCCTTCCTTCACGGTCGAGCACGTTGACGGCCCCGAGCCCGCCGCGGCCGATGCGGCCGACGACTTCGAGGAGCGTGGCCGAGGCGCCGACCGAAGGGTTCTCCGCGCCCGCGTGCATCAAGTCCGAGACGCGGAGCATGAGCCGCTTGCCGAGACGCCCGCCCGGGTGGTTGAGCGCGAAGTCTTCGGGCGTCAGCCGCTTCAGACTCATCAGCGTCATCGCCAGCGCGTCGCCGACGGCGAGGGCGACGGTCGTGCTCGCCGTCGGCGCGAGGTTCAGCGGGCACGCCTCCTGGTCAACGGCGGCGGCCAGCGCCACGTCCGCCTTGCGCGCGAGCGTCGAGTCCGTGTTGCCGACGATGGCGATGACGGGCGCGCCCCTGTGCCTGAGGTATGGCAGCAGCTCGAGCAGCTCGGCCGTCTCGCCGCTGTTCGAGAGGACGAGCGCCACGTCCTCGGCCGCGACCACGCCGAGCTGGCCGTGCCGCGCGTCCGAAGGGTGGAGGAAGACGGAGACGGTGCCGGTGCTGGTGAGCGTGGCGGCGATCTTCTGGGCGATGTTGCCTGACTTGCCGACGCCGACGGTGACGACCTTGCCGCGGCACGCGGCCAGAAGCTCGACGGCGCGCTCGACCTCCCCGCGCCCGAGGCGCCCGGCCGCGCAGGAGATGGCGTCCGCCTCCATGCGCATCAGCCCGACCACCTGCTCGAAGTTCGATTTATCCATGCCTCTTGAGACGCCCCCGCGGGCCAGCGCAGGAGCATACGACGAAGGGACGCGGAAGGCAAAAGCGCCGGCGGCGGCGGATTTAATTCAGGCACAATTCGGTTGCAGTTCATCCTTCATGTAGACAAGCGGGGGGCGTTCGTCTATATTTCGGCTCTCGTTACAACCCAATCCGGAAGTTTGTGGGGGAGCCGATGGCACGCTTCAGCCTGATACCGCGGGAGGTGCATTACTTTGCCCTCTTCGAGCAGATGACCGCGCAAATCTACGACGCCACCACCGCCCTGTCGAAGATGCTCGCCGACAACCAGGGCAACTTCGCCCAACACCTCCAGCGCATCAAGGCCATCGAGAACGCCTCGGACGAGCTGACGCACTCCATCGTCACCAAGCTCAACTCCTCGTTCATCACGCCCTTCGACCGCGAGGACATCTACATGCTCGCGGGCGGGTTGGACGACATCGTGGACTTCATAGACGACGCGGCCCGGGCGATGGTCATGTACAACGTCGAGGGGAGCACCGACTACGCGCGCCGCTTCGGCGAGGTGCTCTCGGGGATGGCCGTCGAGCTGCGCGAGATAGTCTCAAGGCTTGAGCGGCCGGGCGACATCATGCCCCGCCTCGTCGAGGTGCACCGCCTTGAGAACGTCGCCGACGACCTCTACCACGAGGCCATCGGCGACCTCTTCCGCGGCACGCCCGACCCCGTCCACCTCATCAAGTGGAAGGACATCTACGAGAAGCTCGAAACGGCCGTGGACCGCTGCGAGCGCGTCGCCAACATCATCGAAAGCGTTATCATCAAGCACGCCTGAGACGAGCGATGAACGAGACAACCCTCCTGAGCTTCGTCGTACTCATCATCCTGGTCGCGCTCATCTTCGACTACATCAACGGCTTCCACGACGCCGCCAACTCCATCGCCACCGTCGTCTCGACGCGGGTGCTCTCGCCCGGCGCGGCCGTCGTCTGGGCCGCCTTCTTCAACTTCATCGCCTTCCTCATCCTCGGCGAGGCCGTCGCCAAGACCATCGGGAAGGACATGGTTGACATCAAGGCCATCCCCTCCGACTGGCAGCTCTGGGTCCTGCTGTGCGGCCTCGCCGGGGCCATCACGTGGAACCTCATCACCTGGTATTACGGCATCCCTTCGAGTTCGTCGCACGCGCTCGTCGGCGGCTACGCGGGCGCGGCCATCGCGGCGTCGGGGGTCGGCGTGATCTTGCCGTCGGGGTGGACGAAGACGCTCATCTTCATCGTGCTCTCGCCGCTCGTCGGGGCGCTGATGGGCTTCGCCATCATGGTGGCGGTGATGTGGATTTTCCGCCGCTGGTCGCCGCACCGCGTGGACCGCTTCTTCCGCAAGGGGCAGCTCGTCTCGGCCGCGCTCTTCAGCCTCGGCCACGGCGGCAACGACGCGCAGAAGACGATGGGCATCATCGCGGGCGTGCTCGTCGCCTCGAACTTCAACCCGGAGGCGACGAAGGACATCCCGCTCTGGGTCGTGCTCGTCTGCCACGCGGCCATCGGGCTCGGCACGCTCTCGGGCGGCTGGCGCATCGTCCACACGATGGGCTCGCGCATCACGAAGCTCAAGCCCGTCGGCGGCTTCAGCGCCGAGACGGCCGCCGCGCTCGGCATCATCGGCGTCACCTTCGGCGGCATCCCCGTCTCCACCACCCACACCATCACGGGCGCCATCGTCGGCGTCGGCGCCACGCGCCGCCTCTCGGCCGTCAAGTGGGGCGTGGCGGGTCGCATCGTCTGGGCCTGGATACTGACCATCCCTTTGGCCGCGCTCATCGCCGCCCTCTCCTTCTGGCTCTACAGGGGCGTCAGCGCCCTCTTCTTCTGACCGCCGCCTCTAACCCACGGCCAGAAGCCAGCCCGGCACCCACACGTAGAGCATCAGGAGGAGCGTCCCGAAGAGGCCGACGAGGAAGCCGAAGAGCGCCTGGAGCGCGCCCTCCTTGTCGCGCGACGTGTCGAGTGAGCGGGCCGCCACGAACGCGAGGGCCAGGGCCGCGGGCGCCAAAAGTGACCACAGCGGGATGAGCCGCGGCACGCCGTAATGGTTGAGGACGGTGAAGCCGAACCCCCAGACCCAGGGCGGGCCGTACGAGAAGGCGAAGAGGTACGCGAGGCCCGCGTAGCCCGCCCCGTAAGCGAGGCCGGACCGGCGGCGCGGGGCCGCGCCGGCTTCGCGCGCGAAGCTTTCGAGCCACGGCCGCTCCTCGTAGAACGCCACCCTCACGGCGTGCGGCGCGGGCGCCGCGCCACCGGCCCTCGCGCCGCAGCACAGGCAGACGACCGTCTCGTTCACTTGCTCTCTCATGATGGCGTCTTACACGCGCGCGGCCCGCTTTTGTTCCCGGCCCCGAAGGGCACGGGCGTTGCCGACACACAGGGCGCGGGCACTCCGGCGCGCACGCATCCCGTACAACAGGCGGCGGATTCGACAGGAGGTGAGCACGATGGCAGGACAGCAGGGCGAGAGCTTCCCGAAGAGGGAGTCAACGGGCGAGGGCTCGAACTCCGGCAACGACGGCGAGGGCCAGACGCAGACGGCCGAGGAGGGCTTCGGCGAAGGGCGCACCGAAGAAGGCACCGCCGGGCAGGGCGCCGGCCAGATCAAGGGCGCGGCGGGCGAGCGCACGACCGAGCGCTGAGACGGCTGAGGACCGTTAAAGGCGAAGGGGGCGCCTCCCGAAAGGCGCCCCCTTTATGTTTGCGATGGGCCGTGTAGGACTCGAACCTACGACCCGATGATTAAGAGTCATCTGCTCTACCAACTGAGCTAACGGCCCGCGAACAGTGCGCAACAAATTACACGCTGCCCCGACGCGGTGTCAAGCAAGCGGCCCCGGCGTCAACGCTCCGTCGTCGCCGAATGGAGCGGCCTGTCGATGGCCGGGCGACGCGGCGCGTTCGCCAGCTCCGAGGCGAGCACGAAGACCGTCCGCGTGACCTTCGTCATCTTCTCGTAGTCGATCTTGTCGGGGCTGTCCGAAGGCTTGTGGTAGTCCTCGTGGACGCCGTTGAAGAAGAAGACGATGGGGATGCCCTTGCGCGCGTAGTTGTAGTGGTCGCTGCGGCTGAAGAGCTGCTCGGGGTCGCCCGGCTTGTCGTAGTGGAAGTTGAAGTTGAGATTGAGGTAGGCGCGGTTGACGGCGTCCGTCAGCTCGCCCAGCTCGGTGCTCATCATGCGCGAGCCGATGACGTAAATCTCGTCCGGCCCGGTCAGCATCTTGTTGGCCGGCTTCGCGTCGCCGGGCTGCTTGCTGCGGCCGATCATGTCCATGTTGAGCTGCACGACAACCTGCGCGAGCGGCACGGTCGGGTAGTCGGTGAAGTGCTGCGACCCCCAGAGTCCCTTCTCCTCGGCCGTGTGCCAGACGAAGAGGATGGAGCGTTTCGGGCGCCGGCCCTTCGACCAAGCCTCGGCCATCGCGAGCATGGCGGTGGTGCCCGAGCCGTCGTCGTCGGCCCCGTTGTAGATGGTGTCGCCGCCCTGGTCTGGCCGCCCGACGCCGACGTGGTCGTAGTGCGCGCCGAGCGCCACGTACTCGCGCCTGAGCTTCGGGTCGCGCCCTTCGAGCACGCCCACGACGTTCTGCGTCGTCGCCTCCCGCTCGGTCAACTGCACGCTCAGGCGCAGGCGCTTCGAGGCGTTGAGCGCGAAGCCTTTGACGGGCTCGCCGCCGGTCGAGGCCCGCAGCACCCGCGCGCCGTCGGCCTCTTCGCCCGCGAACAGCGCGTTGAGCATCGAGAACGAGGGGATGACGGCCGGCAGGTCGTGCCCCTCGTCCGCGGGCGGCTCGCCTTCGTCGTCCTCGTCGCCCTCCTCCTCCGCGCCCGGGACTTTCGCCGGCCTGACGACCCTGAAGGCGGCGCGGCCGGCCGAGAAGGCGCCGTAGAGCCAGCGGCGCTGGAAGTTTCGCGGGATGAGGACGAGCGCCTTCGCGCCGTGCCTGCGGGCGTAGCTGACGGGAGTCTCCCAGTCGCCGCCCGGCAGCTTTCGCAGCTCGGCCAGCGTCAGGCCCGGCGGCAGCCCCGAGCCGTCGCCCGAGACGACGACGATGCGGCCGCGCACGTCGAGCCCTTCATAGGCGTTGATGTTCTTCGACTTCACCACCCAGCCGTGGCCCGCGTAGACGACCTGCCCCTCGGCCTCGCCGCTCGTGCGGCCCGCGGCGAGGAAGTCCTGGCCGAACTTGAAGACCTGCCCGCCGAGGGCGGCTTGCGTCTTCTCGCGGTCAACCTGCGTGCTGCGCAGCGTGATGCGCTGGAAGTAGGAGCCCCTGTCGCCGGCCGGCTTGACCTTCAGCTTCTTGAGGCGGTCGGCGATGTACTGGGCCGTCGCGTCGAGGCCCTGCGAGGGCGTGTCGCGCCCCGCCATCTCGTCCGAGGCGATGAGGTACAGGATCTCCTTCAGCCTCTCCGGCGTTATCCGCTCGGCCCCGCGCCGCCCCTCCTCGAAGGCCGGCGACACGGCGACGGCCGGCGCCGGGGCCGCCTGCCGTGCGCGCACCGCCCCCGCGGGCACCGCCACGAACACGACGGCCAACGCGAGGCCGCACACACCGAATCTTCGCATGAACCCTCCAACCCGCAACGTCATCCGCGTCTGATGCAAGATTGCCCCGATGATAAACGGTGGCCGAGGCGTTCGCCAGCCGCGAGCTTGGGCGGGTCGGCCGTCAGTTAAGAATTTACAAGTCTGTTACCTCTGGAAAAGAGACTGAGTCTATGGTATCTACCAATTCCCACCCACATCGCACCGCCAATCGCTCAAACCCATCATTCCGCCCCTGCTAACGAGGGCCGGGAGGAGCTGCATGTACAAATTCGAGCGCGGCAACAGGAC
>DATHBF010000599.1:0-3069 GCA_035296285.1 Pyrinomonadaceae bacterium
GGGTGCTGGCGGCGACGAACAAGCGGCTCGAAGTCGAGATCGAGCGCGGCGCCTTCCGCGCCGACCTCCTCTACCGCCTCAACGTCATCCCCTTCGAGATTCCGCCCCTGCGCGAGCGGGCCGAGGACGTGCCCTCCCTCGTCGAGCACTTCAACGAACGCTTCTCCCGCGCCTACAACAAGCGGCCGAAGCGTTTCGACCCCGAAGCCCTCGCCGCCCTCCAAAGCTACTCGTGGCCCGGCAACGTCCGCGAGCTTCGCAACACGGTCGAGCGCGTCGTCATCATGCACGCGGGCGCGCGCGTCTCGTCCGCCGACCTCCCGCCTCTGGGCGCCGACGAGCCGCCCGCCGAAGCGCCCCGCTTCTCCTCCTTCCGCGAGGCCAGCGAGGCCCACCAGCGCGACTTCATCCGCGCCAAGATCGCCGAGGCCGAAGGCAACGTCTCCCGCGCCGCCGAACTCCTCGGCATGGACCGCAGCCACCTCTACCGCCGCATGCGCGCCCTCGGCATCAACGTCCGCGAAGAGCGCGCCCAGACCGGCTAGAACCGGGAAAACTCCGGCGCCGCGGCGCAAATATTTAAAACCACGCGCGGCCGCCGCCCCGCATCAAAGCCTCTCGCCCTCGCGGTGCGTTGGGGGGGCGCCCGAAACTCGGAAATAAGTGGCGCGTCTGTTACACTTATGCGCCGCCCGCGGGGGCGTTTAACGAAGGACTGAAATGGATTACACGACCAGAGAACTCTTAAAACGCTACGCCAAGCTGGCGATAGGGCAGCCGTTCGCGCCGGTGCTGTTGAACATCCTGGTGACTTCGGTGTGCGACATGCGTTGCACGCACTGCTTCTTCACGGACGAACTGGACGACCGGCCGCGCAAGAAGTTGCAGATGAAGACGCACGAGATTCAGAGGATTTCCGAGACGATGGGCGGCAACCTCGGCGTGCTCATCCTGGCGGGCGGCGAGCCGTTCACGCGCAAGGACTTGCCCGAGATCGTACGCGCCTTCTACGAGAACAACCGGCTCGAATCGGTCTACCTGATGTCGAACGGGCAGATTCAGAAGCGCATCATCCCGGACGTGTCGCGCATCCTCGAAGAGTGCCCGAACCTGAACGTCACGGTCGCGCTGGGGCTAGACGGCCTCAAGGAGCAGCACGAGAAGATTCGCCGGAAGCCCGGCTCGTGGGACACCGCCATCGACACGGCCCGCCAACTACAGGCCATCAAGCGCGAGCGGCCCCGGCTCGACATCCAGACCTGCACCTGCTTCATGAACTCGAACCAGGACACCATCTTCGACTGGTACGACTTCCTGAAGTACGAGCTGAAGCCCGACAAGGTCAACTTCAACTACATCCGCCCGCCGTCGGCCGACCCCGTCGAGCTCGACATCGACCACGAGCGCTACGCGAAGCTCGCCCGGATGATTGACGACGACTCGCGCCACGCCGCCATCAAGAACAACTACGGCGGCGAGGCCGGCTTCTTCAAGGCCGCCATCGACATCTACATGCACGGCCTCATCGACCGCGCCCAGCGCGAGCAGAAGGCGCAGATGACCTGCTACGCGGGCACGGCCGGCGCCGTCATCTACGACGAGGGCACCGTCTCCTCCTGCGAGAACAAGGAGGCGGTCGGCAACCTCCGCGACCACGACTGGAACTTCCAGTCGCTCTGGCGCTCAGAGGCGATGAAGGCCCGCCGCAAGGAGGCGGCCGACGGCTGCTTCTGCACGCACGAGTCGAACAGCTACTACCCGTCGCTCCCCTTTAACCCGAAGCACCTGATTCAGATCAAGCGCCTTGAGCGCGAGATGAAGAAGGCCGCCAGAAGGCTCGGCGGCGCCGAAGAGCAGGGCGACGGCCTGGCCGTCAAGGCTTGAGGGGGACGAGCGGCGAGATGTCCCGACCCAACGTCCCGAAAATTCTCATCATCTCGTCGGACACGGGCGGCGGCCACAAGTCCGCCGCCGCGGCCATCGCCGCCGGCGTGCAGAAGTTCTGGGGAGGCGACTCCTACGCCGTGCGCGTCGTGCGCGCCGTCGAGGAGTCGCACCGCCTCTCGGCCCGGATGGTCGCCGTCTACAACTGGGTGCTGCGCCACAGGCAGCACTGGATGAAGTACGTCTACTGGTTCATCAACCGCTTCCGCCCGGAGGCGCGCGGCCCCCTCTACCGGCGCTCGCTCAAATACGTCCACGACCTCTTCGAGCAGTGGTGCCCGCACGTCGTCGTCAGCGTCCACCCCCTGACGCAGCACGCCTTCGCGCGGGTCCTCAAGGAACTCGGACTGGCCGACAAAATCCCGCTCGTCACCGTCGTCACAGACCCCTGCTACGGCTTCTGGAAGGGCTGGGCCTGCGACGACGTGACGCTCTACCTCGTCGCCAGCGAGGAGGCCGAGCGGCAGCTTGTTGACTACGGCGTGGACCCCGCGCGCATCAAGGTCTCGGGCATGCCCGTCCACCCGAAGTTCGAGCTGCCGGACGAGCGCACCGCCCAGGCCGCGCGCAGCGCCCTCGGCCTCGACCCCGAGAAGTTCACCGTCTTCGTCAACGCCGGCTTCGTCGGCGGCGGCAACATCCCGCAGATTTTCAAGGAGCTTGTGCGCGGCGAGTTGAACGTGCAGGCCATCTTCCTCGCCGGCCGCAACGAGGAGTTGCGCGCCGAGGCCGAGACGGTGGCCGCCCGCGCCAACTTCCCCGTCAAGGTCATCGGCTACTCCGAGCAGGTCGAGCAGTTGATGCAGGCGGCCGACGTGATGGTCTCGAAGCTCGGCGGCCTGACCACCTTCGAGGCCCTGGCCTGCCGCGTCCCCATCATCGCCGACGCCACCACGCCGCCCATGCCGCAGGAGTCCGGCGCGGCCACCATGCTCGCCCGCCGCGGCGCAGGCGTCCTGCTCCAGAAGGCCACGGACATCGTCCCCGTAGTCCGCCGCATGGTCGAGGACTCGCGCTACTACGCTTCCCTGCGCGCCGCCACGGCCAGCCTCGCGCGCCCCGACGCCACCCGCCACATCGTCGAAGAGATTACCGCCCTCATCCCGGCCGCCTCGCTCGGCGAGG
>DATHBF010000600.1:0-28078 GCA_035296285.1 Pyrinomonadaceae bacterium
TTCGCCGCCGGACTGAGACTCACTCAAGGCGTGTTCACTTCCCTTTCCGCCGTACCTTAAAACAAGAGGCGCGCCGCGAACACGGCGCGCCTCGCGCGGAGTTCGGCTCGCGCCCGTGTTTACGAGTTCCTGTTCGTGCCGGTGTTGCCGCCCATGTTGCCGGTGGCGTTGCGGTTGCCGGTGTTCGTGTTGGTGTTGCCGCCCGACGTGTTGCCGTTCATGTTCGTCGCGCCGCCGCCGTTCGTGGTGGTGCCGCCCGTGTTGCTGGTGTTGCCGCCGCCGGCGTTGGTCGTGTTGGTCGTCGTCGCGTTGTAGTTCGACGTGGTGTTCGTGTTGCCCGCGGCGTTGGCGTTGGTGTTGGCGTTGTTCGTGTTCTCGGCCGGCGAGCAGGCCGTCCAGAAGCTGGCGACGGCGAGGAGAGAGAGCAGCGCTAGAGTTCTTCGCATCGAGTTTCCTCCTGTACCCTTTTGAAGAGGGTCAGTTCTGTTGGGGAGCTGAGGCGGACTCGCACGCCAAGTCCAGAAGGCACGCTGGCAGCAACAGCTCGGAATCAGTGTCTAAATGAATCCGGCCCGCGGGGTCAGGACTTCCCGCCCGGCCGAAATCCGTTAATCATGGAACGCAAAGGGAGTGTCGCTCACGAAAAGCGGTTCGCAACTCTTGTGCTCACGGCTGTTCGGGGCGCAATTTAGCATAAGAACGGGCGGATTTACACGATTTTTTCACACCCCGTCCCCTTCTGTCTCCTTGACTACCGGCCTGAAAATCGTTATTTTTATTGTGCCAACGTTGTTGGCCCATCTGACGCGCCTGACTCTCCTGGTCTTTTTTCCAAAGCGTCAATTTCCCTAACTTTTCAAGCTTTTCGGCCCTTCTCGCGCCAGCTATGCCACACACACGAAGGAGTCTCGCCCTGCTGCTCGCTTTCGAGGCGTCGGCGTTGGGCTGTCTGATTTTTTCGCTCGGCCGGATGAGCGCCATCGGCTGGGGGGGGCTTGGCTGGCTGGGTGCGCTCCTCATTTTGACCCTGGCCGCTGGCCGGTTCACGCTGCCGCTCCTTTTTACGGGCAACGCCTCGGTCTGGCGCAAATCCGTAGCGGACGCCTTTATCCTCCTTGCCCTCTTAACTTACGGGGTGGGCGCCGCGACGCTTTTGGCCGCGGCCGACGGGCTCCACACCTCCCGGACTTTGAAGCGCAAGCGGCTGAAGGCGCTGTCGGTTTCGGCGGCGGCCGTCACGACATTCGCCGCCGGCTCCGTCTACCTGCTCCTGTCTTCGCTCTGGGTCGAAAAGGTCGGCGCCGGCCCCGGCCTTTCGCAACTGCTGCTCATCCCCTTGAGCCTGCTGGCTTTCGCGCAGAGCCTCCTGCGGACGGGCGTGCTCGCCGCCTTCCTTCGTGAGGAAGCGGGCGAATCGCTCTCGCCTTTCCGCGGACGGAACCTCATCTGGACGGGCGCCACGCAGCTCGCCTTCGCCTCGGCGGCGGCGCTCTTCCACGCCGCCTCGATGAGCGGCGGGCTGACGCACCTCTTCGCGGGCGCGCTCATCGTCTCGCTCGTCTACGCCGTGTCGCGGCTGAGCGAGGAGCACGCCGAAGAGGCGCGGCGCGCGGAGGCCGAGAAGCTCCGCCACGCCGAGGAGATGTCGGCGCTGCACATGAGCACGATTGAGTCGCTCGCCATCGCCATCGACGCCAAGGACCAGACGACGCACGGCCACGTCCGCCGCACGCAAATCTACGCGGTCGAGCTTGGAAGGATGCTCGGCGTCTCGGCGTCGGAGGAGGCGGCGCTGAGGGCGGGCGCACTGCTGCACGACGTGGGCAAGCTGGCCGTGCCCGAGTACATCCTGAACAAGCCGGGCAAGCTGACGGCGGCCGAGTTCGAGAAGATGAAGACGCACACGGTCGTCGGCGCCGACATCATCCGCCGCGTCAACTTCCCCTTCCCCGTCGAGGAGATCGTCCGCCACCACCACGAGAAGTGGGACGGCACGGGCTACCCCGCCGGCCTCAGCGGCGAAGAGATTCCGCTCGTCGCGCGCGTCATCTCGGTCGTTGACTTCTACGACGCGACGCGCTGCGACCGCCCCTACCGCGTCGGCATGGAGCGCCAGGACTCTCTCAAGCTCCTCAAAGGGATGGCCGGCAGCTCCTTCGACCCGCGCGTGGTCGAAAAGTTTATCGCCAACATCGACCACCTCGACACGCTCATCGCCGAGCAGGACAAGCGCGAGCAGGTCTCGCCGGAGCCCGCCCCGTTGATGAACGGCGCGCGGCCCGACGCGGGGCTCGCGCCCGACCAGATGGGCACGCCCGACCACGCCTCCGGCTTCCGCTCCATCACGGAGGCGCAGCGCGAGGTCGCCGCCCTCCACGAGATAGCACAGACCATCGGCGCATCTTTGAACTTGCAGGACACGCTGGCGCTCGTCGCGAGCAAGCTCGGCACCATCGTGCCCTCCGACACCTGCGTCGTCTTCGTCGTGGACGAGAGGACGGGCAAGGCCCGCGCGGCGCACGCCGCGGGCGTTGACGCCGAGTTCTTCGCCGGCCGCGCCGTCAACGTCGGCGAAGGCATCACGGGCTGGGTGATAGCGAACGCGCGGACGATGTGCAACACGTCGCCCGAGCTGGACATGGCGGGCGTGCCCGAGGAGATCGCCGGGCAGATTCGCGGCGTGCTCGTCTCGCCGCTCGTGCGCGAGGACGGGGCCTTCGGCGCCGTGACGCTCTACTCGCGCACGCTCGACTCCTACACGGCCGAGCACGTCCGGCTTCTCGAATCCGTCTGCCTCCACGCATCGAGCGCGATAGGCAACGCGCTCATGTTCGAGAGGACGAAGGAGAGCGCGCTGACCGACCCGCTGACGGGGCTGCCCAACGCCCGCGCCCTCCACCTCATGCTTGAGCAGCGCGTGGCCGAGTGCCAGCGGCACGGGCGCGAGCCCATCTCGGTCCTCTCGCTGAACATTGACAACTTCAAGGAGTTCAACAGCAGCCTCGGCCACGGCGTCGGCGACCGGATACTGGCGTCGGTGGCGGGCGTCATCAAGCGGCAGATGCGGCAGATGGACGTGCTGGCCCGCCAGGGCGGCGACGAGTTCATCGCCATCATGCCGACCGCGCCCGCGGAGGTCGCCGCCCTCGTCGCCGAGCGCATCCGCGCCGCCGTCGAGTCGCACCAGTTCCCCGTCCGCACGGGCCGCTCGACCAAACTCGGCATCAGCATCGGCGTCAGTTGCTTCCCCGCCGACGGCGAGATAGCCGACGACCTCCTCGCCGCCGCCGCCCAAAACATGCGGCTCGACAAGTCCGCGCGCAAAGTCTCTTCCGCCGCCTCAAACCTCCGCGTGCTCTCATTCGAGGGCGCTCGTTAGCACCCCATAATTTACACGACGCGGCGCGGCCGCCCCGAAAATGATGCTCACGAATCATCATTTTCCGGGCGGCCGCGCCGTTTTTGCGCGCGGGTCACGCCTCGCGTATAATCTGTCGCCGTAACCACTGAGCAATAACTTTCGAGTAGTTTTCGGGCCGCTGACAACGAGCCGGACGCGCCCGCCTTTCTGCGGCGGCGGCGCTCGGCGCGAAAGAGTCGAGACCATGAGCGAACTTAAAGTTACTCCGATGAGGCCGCGCGGCGAGCAGGATGAGGCCGGGGGCGCGGCCGTCGCCGTGCGCGAGGACGCCGCGCCCGACCAGGCCGAGCTGCGCGAGGAGCACGAGCACCGCCTCGAAGAGCAGCGCAAGCACGTCGCCGACGTTGACCGCGAGACGCTGCTCCGCATGCTCTACCAGATGGTCCTCATCCGCCGCTTCGAGGAGAAGTCGGCCGAGGCATACACGCTCGGGAAGATAGGCGGCTTCTGCCACCTCTACATCGGCCAGGAGGCCGTCGCCGTCGGCACGCTCAACGCCCTGCGCAAAGACGACTACTCCATCACCAGCTACCGCGACCACGGCCACGCGCTCGTCATGGGCACCTCGCCCGACGAGGTGATGGCCGAGCTTTTCGGCAAGGCCGGCGGCTGCTCGGCGGGCAAGGGCGGCTCGATGCACCTCTTCGACGCCGACAACCACTTCCTCGGCGGCCACGGCATCGTCGGCGGCCAGATACCGCTCGCCACCGGCGTCGCCTTCGCCGCCAAGTACAGGGGCACCGACTCGGTCTGCCTCGTCTACTTCGGCGAGGCCGCCGTCAACCAGGGCGCCTTCCACGAGTCGCTCAACATGGCGCAGCTCTGGAAGCTCCCATGCATCTACATCTGCGAGAACAACCAGTACGGCATGGGCACGTCGCTGTCGCGCGCGATGTCTCTGAGCGACGTGTCGAAGAAGGCCGCGGCCTACGACATGGCGGGCGAGTTCGTCGACGGCATGGACGTGCTGGCCGTGCGCGAGGCGACGCTCCGCGCCGTCGAGCGGGCGCGCAAGGACGGCTCGCCGTCGCTCCTCGAAGTCCGCACCTACCGCTTCATGGGCCACTCCATGTCCGACCCCGGCCACTACCGCACGCGCGCCGAAATCGAGCGTTACCAGGAGCGCGACCCCATCAAGGTCTTCTCCACGACGCTGCGCGAGTCGGGCGTCCTCGACGACGCCGGCCTCAAGGAGATTGAAGACCGCGTCCGCGCCGAGGTCGAACGCTCCGTCAAGTTCGCCGACGAGAGCCCCGAGCCCGCGCCCGAGGAGCTGTTCACGGACATCTACGCGTCACCGATTAAGAAGTGACTAGTGACGAGCGACGAGTGACGAGCGGCGAGTCGAAGATTACTTTTCACTCGTCACCCGACACTAGTCACTGCTTCTGGAGGATTGAATGGCTGTCATCACGATTCGCGAGGCGCTGAATCAGGCGATGCGGGAGGAGATGCGCCGCGACGAGAGCATCTTCCTGATGGGCGAGGAGGTCGCCGCCTACCAGGGCGCCTACAAGGTCTCGAAGGGGCTGCTCGACGAGTTCGGCGACAAGCGCGTTATCGACTCGCCCATCACCGAACTAGGCTTCGCCGGCCTCGGCGTCGGCGCGGCGATGGTGGGCCTGCGCCCCATCATCGAGTTCATGACCTTCAACTTCTCCATCCTCGCCACCGACCAGATCATCAACTCGGCCGCGAAGATGCGCTACATGTCGGGCGGCCAGTTCAAAATCCCCATCGTCTTCCGCGGCCCGAACGGCTCGGCCTACCAGGTCTCCTCGCAACACTCGCAGGCTTTGGAGAGCTGGTACGCGCACTTCCCCGGCCTCAAGGTCGTCATGCCCTCGACGCCGGCCGACGCCAAGGGGCTCTTGAAGAGCGCCATCCGCGACGACGACCCCGTCATCTTCTTAGAGCAGGAGCGCATGTACGGCAGCAAGGGCGAGGTGCCCGAAACGGAAGACTTCCTCGTCCCGCTCGGCGTCGCCGACGTGAAGCGCGAGGGCAAGGACGCCACCATCGTCGCCCGCTCCGTGACCGTCCCCATCGCCTTGAAGGCGGCCGAGGAGCTTGAGAAGCAGGGCGTCTCCGTCGAGGTCATCGACCCGCGCACCATCCGCCCGCTCGACACGGACACCATCATCGAGTCGGTGAAGAAGACGAACCGCGTCGTCATCGTCGAGGAGTCGCACCAGTTCTGCGGCGTCGCCGCCGAGATTAGCGCGCAAATCATGGAGCGCGCCTTCGACTACCTCGACGCCCCCGTCAAGCGCCTCTCCGGCGCCGACGCCCCGATGCCCTACGCCAAGAACCTTGAGCGGCTGGCTCTGCCCGACGTGGCGGCGGTCGTCGCCGCCGTCCGCGAGGTCGCTTACCTGGACTGAAGAGGGAAACCGAATGGCTACGCAGGTCGTGATGCCGAAACTGTCCCCGACGATGGAGGAGGGACAACTGTCGCGCTGGCTCAAGAAGGAAGGCGACAAGGTCAGCGTCGGCGAGCCGCTCGCCGAGATCGACACCGACAAGGCGACGATGGAGGCGCAGGCGCTCGCCACCGGCGTGCTGCGCAAGATTCTGGTGGGCGAGGGACAGACCGTCCCCTTAGGCGCCATCATCGCCATCATCGGCGAGCCCGACGAGGACATCTCCGGCCTCCTCTCCGAAGCCGCCTCGGGCGGCGCGCAGGCCGCGAACAAAGAGCGCATCGAGGACAGCACGCAGGGCCGCGCGTACGGCGCCCCGGACGAGCTCGCGCAGGTCGTCCCCGGCGGCGCGCGGACGCAGGCGACCATCGAAGGCCAGCCCATCCGCGGCGACGTTGGCGGCCGGCCCTCCGCGCCGCAGGCCGGTGCGCCCGAGGCTACCGCCAAGGCCGAGCCCGCGCCGAAGCAGCCGCAGGCCGAGCCGTCGGGCGACTCGGGCAACGGGCGCCGCGGCGGCCGCCTCGTCGTCTCGCCCATCGCCGCGCGCATGGCGGCCGAGGCTGGCATCAACCTCAACGAGCTTTCGGGCAGCGGCCCCGGCGGTCGCATCGTCAAGCGCGACATCGAAGACGCCGTCAGCCGCGCCGGCCAACAGCCCGCGCCGGCCGCGCAGCCCGAACCCGCGCCGCAAGCAGAGGCGCAGCAGGCGCGCACGATGCCCCTGCACTCCCCCACGTTCGATGGCGCCGCGCCCTACCGCGAAGAGCCGGTCACGCCCATGCGCGGGACCATCGCGAAGCGACTCGTCACGTCCATCGGCCCCATCCCGCATTTCTTCCTCACGACCGAGATCGAGATGGACCGCGCCGTCGAGCTGCGCCGCCAGCTCAACGAACTCGACCCGGAGAACAAGGTCAGCCTCAACGACCTCATCATCAAGGTCGTCGCCGCCGCGCTCATGCAGCACCCGGCCGTCAACGCCTCCTTCCAGGAAAAGGCGCTGCGCTTCTACGAGCGCGCCGACATCGGCGTCGCCGTCGCCGTCGAGGACGGCCTCATCACGCCGGTCGTCCGCTCGGCCAACACGAAGTCGGTCGGGCAGATAGGCCGCGAGGTCAAAGAGCTTGCCGAGCGCGCCCGCTCGCGCAAGCTCAAGCCCGAGGAGTACACCGGCGCGACCTTCTCCGTCAGCAACCTCGGCATGTTCGGCATCGACGAGTTCACGGCCGTCATCAACCCGCCCGAGGCTGCCATCCTCGCCGTCGGCGCGGTCGCCCCGAAGCCGGTCGTGCGAGACGGGCAGGTCGTGGTGCGGCAGATGATGCGGGTCACGCTCTCCTGCGACCACCGAGTCATCGACGGCGCGACGGGCGCCAAGTTCCTACAGACCTTCAAGAAGGTTCTTGAAAACCCGCTCTACCTGCTCGCGTAAACTTTAAGGGGGAATGAGATGAGCACAGAGAACACGGGCGACGCGCCCTCCAACATCCAGACCGACGCCGAGAGCCAGGAGTACGGCGCACAGCACGGCCAGACGCCCGAAGGCCAGAACACCGGCTCATCCGACCCCGACGCGCAGGCCGACCCCGGCAACACGGGCGCGGGCGAGCCCGGCGAAGGCACCGGCGCGAAGGGCGGCGAGTACAGCTAAGCGGGCGGGCACAATCAAGCGGGTTGATTTTTGAAAGCATCCGTCGCTGAAACGAAGGGCGGCGCAGGGCCGCACGTCGCCCTCTTCGCCGTCCAGCTCATCTTCGGGACGTGGCCCATCGCCGGCAAGATCGCGCTACGCGGGCTGCCGAGCACGGGCCTCGTCGCCATCCGCGTCGGGTGCGCGGCCGCGGCCTTCATTCTCCTGCGGAGGCTGACCGGCCCGCTCGACCTGCCGCGCCGCAAAGACCTCGCGCGCTTCGCCCTCTACAGCCTGCTCGGCGTCGTCCTCAACCAGTTCCTCTTCACCAAGGGCCTCGCCCACTCGACCGTCGTCAACGCCACCCTGCTCAGCACGTCCATCCCCGTCTTCACGCTCATCGTGGGCGCGCTGCTCGGATACGAGAAGCTGTCGGCCCGCGTCCTGACGGGGACGCTCGTCGCCGCGGCCGGGGTCGTCTACCTCGTTGACCCCTTCCAGGCGGAGCTGGCGGGCGAGAAGACCTTCGGCAACGTCCTGCTCGTCGCCAACACCTTCTGCTACGGCGCCTACATCGCCGTCTCGAAGGAGGCGTTCATCCGCCACGGCGCGCTCACCGCGATGACATGGGTCTTCACCTTCGGCGCCGTCTTCGCCGTCCCCGTCGGCGGCTACACGTTCGCGCTGGAAGGGCCGCCCGCGGCCGGGTGGGAGACGTGGGCCGCGGTCGCCTACATCGTTCTGATTCCGACCGTCTTCGCCTACTACCTGAACGCCTGGGCGCTCGAACGCGTCTCGGCCAGCACCGTCGCCGTCTACATCTACCTCCAGCCGCTCATCGCCTTCGCCGTCGCCCCGCTCGTCCTCGGCGCCGACGAGCAGTGGGGGCCGCGCACCTACGTCGCCGCCGCGCTCATCTTCGTGGGCGTCGCCTTCGTCACGCTGCGCGGGCGCGCGGGGCTTTCCGAAATCGAAACCTCCGAGCACCCGGACGCCCCGGGCCGCTGATTTGATAGAATACTCGCGAACCCTTTTATGGCCGCGAACGACGCACACGAGCACTACCTGACGCCCGGCCTCTCTGCCGAAGACGCGCGGCTTAAAAGCTCCGCGGCGCGGCTGTCAATCCTCGCCGCCGCCTTCCTCATAGTTTTAAAGACGTGGACGGGCTGGCTGACGGGCTCGATCAGCGTGTGGGCGTCGCTGCTGGACTCGGCGATGGACATCTTCGCCTCCCTCATCAACTTCTACGCCGTGCGCGCCGCCGCGCGCCCGCCCGACGAGGACCACCGCTACGGGCACGGCAAGGCCGAATCGCTCGCCGGCCTCTTCCAGTCGGCCGTCATCACCGCCTCGGGCCTCTTCCTCATCCGCGAGGCCGTCCGCCGCCTCTACGAGCCGCACGAGGTCGGGCGCGAGTGGACGGGCGTGGCGACGATGGTCGTCGCGGCCTTCGTCAGCGTCCTGCTCGTCATGCGCCTGCGCCGGGCGGCGCGCGCCACCGACTCTCCCGCCATCGGGGCCGACGCGGCGCACTACGCGACCGACGTGTTCACCAACGCCGCCGCGCTCGCCGCCCTCCTCATCGTCGCGCTGACGGGCTGGCGGCTCGCCGACCCGCTCATCTCGCTCGCCATCTCCGGCTTCATCCTCTACTCGGCCTTCGACGTGGGCCGCGACGCCTTCCACGTCCTCATGGACCGACGCCTGCCGCGAGCCGTGGACCGCAAGGTCGAAGAGGTCGTCGCGCGCTTCCGCGAACGCGGGGTGCTCGGCTGCCACGACATCCGCACGCGCCGCTCCGGCTCGCTCAAGTTCATCGACCTCCACCTCGAAGTCGAGCGCGACAGCACGCTCGAAGAGGCGCACGACCTCACCGTCTCGGTGCTCCGCGCCATCGAGGCCGAAATCCCCCGCTCCCGCGTCCAGATTCACACCGACCCGGCGTAAGAGTCAGGCCGTCTTCTTGGCTTTGAGTTTGTTGTCGTCGGCCGCGCCCTCGGCCGTCTTGCGCAGCTCGTAGAGCTTCATGAGGGCTTCGACGGGCGAGAGCGAGTTTACGTCCGTCTGGAGGAGTTCCTGCACGAGCCGCGCCCCGCGTCCCCATTCGGAGGACTCGAAATCGGCGATGGCTTCGGCGGCCTCGCGCGAGGGGCCGACGGCTGCGCCGCCCTCGTATTCGCGCAAAAGCTCTTCGGCGCGGCGGACCACGGGTCGGGGCAGGCCGGCGAGCTTGGCGGCGTAGACGCCGTAGCTCTTCTCGGCGACGCCGTGCAGGACGCGGTAGAGGAAGACGAGGTCGCTGCCGCGCTCGGCGATCTCGACGTAGAGGTTGCGGACGCGAGGGAGCGTCGCGGCAAGCTCGGTCAGCTCGTGGTAGTGCGTGGCGAAGAGCGTCTTCGAGCGGAGCTGCGGGTGGTTGTGAATGTATTCGAGGACGGCGCGTGCGACCGCGAGGCCGTCGTAGGTCGAGGTGCCGCGCCCGAGCTCGTCCAGGAGCACGAGCGAGCGAGGGCTGGCGTGATGGAGTATGTGCGCCGTCTCGACCATCTCGGTCATGAAGGTTGACTCGCCGCTGCCGATGCGGTCGTAGAGGCCGATGCGCGTGTAGACGCGGTCGGTCAGGCCGACGGTCGCGGACTCCGCGGGCACGAAGCTCCCGGCCTGCGCCATCAGGACGATGAGCGCCGTCTGGCGCAGGTAGGTTGATTTGCCAGACATGTTCGGGCCGGTGATGAGCGCAATCTCGGGGCCGCCCTCGCCGCCAAGCTCCGCGTCGTTCGCGACGAACGAGCCCTCAAGCAGCCTTTCGAGGACGGGGTGGCGCCCGCCGCGAATCTCAAGAACCTTGTCGTCAACGACCGAAGGCCGGACGTAGCCCCAGCGCGCCGCGCTCTCGCCGAAGGAGGCGACCACGTCGAGGTGCGCGAGCGTCGCGGCGGCGCCCAGCAGCTCGTCGCGCGACTTCCCTACCTCTTCGCAGACGCGGCGGAAGAGGCCCATCTCAAGCTCGCCGACGCGCTCCTGCGCGTTGAGGACGAGCGACTCATACTCCTTGAGTTCGAGCGTGATGAAGCGTTCCGACTGCGTGAGCGTCTGCTTGCGCGTGTAGCCGTCGGGGACGAGATGCAGGTTCGGGCGCGTGACCTCGATGAAGTAGCCGAAGACCTTGTTGTAGCCGACGCGCAGGCTCTTGATCCCCGTGCGCGCCCGCTCGCGCTGCTCCATCTCGGCGAGGAAGGTGCGGCCCTCGCCGAGCAGCTTGCGCAGCTTGTCCAGCTCTTCCGAGTAGCCCTCGCGGATGACGCGCGTCGTCTCGCCGCGCGCGGGCAGCTCGTCCGAGAGCGCCTTGCGAATCAACGCCAGGACTTTTTCGCAGGCCGGGAGCGCGGCGAGCGCGGAGGCGAAGCGGCCGGCGTCGCGCTGGAGGACGGCGCGGACGCGCGGGATGGTTTCGAGGCTCTGCCGGAGGGCGAGAACTTCCTGCGGCGTGGCGATGCGCGCGCGGGCGCGGCCCGCGAGGCGTTCGATGTCGTGGACCGTTTCGAGCGCGGCGAAGAGTTCGGCACGCTCTTTCTCATGCGTCGAGAACCATGCGACCTGCTCCTGCCGGCGCGACACCTCGGCCGTCTCCAGAAGGGGCTGGCGGAGCCAACGCCGCAACAGCCTGCCGCCCATCGCCGTCCGCGTCGAGTCGAGCGTGGCGAGCAGCGAAGGGGCGCCGCCCGCGCTGTCGAAGACTTCGAGGCTGCGCGTGGCCTGCGCGTCGAGGACCATGTAGGCTTCGGGGCTGTAGCTGGTCAGCCGCGCGAGCTGTTCGGCCGTCGCGCCCTGCGTCTCGGCGAGGTAGGTGACGACGGCCGCGGCGGCCGAGACGGCGAGCGGCCAGCGCGCGAGGCCGAACGGGGCGAGCGTGCGCGTGCCGAAATGTTTTTGGAGCGTGCGGCGGGCCGCCTCTGTTTCGAAGTCGGCGTCGGGGCGGCGGGTGACGAAGCCGGGAAGCTCGCCTTCGTCGCCGGAGTAGTTGCGCGGCAGGAGGAGTTCCGAAGGGCCGACGCGCTGAAGCTCGGTCAGGGCCGCGGCGGCGTCCAGCTCGGTCGCGGCGAAGTCGCCCGTGGTCACGTCGGCGTAGGCGATGCCGGCGCGGCGGCCGTCGGTGGCGAAGGCGGCGAGGTAGTTGTTGACCTTGCTCTGGAGCAGGCCCGGCTCAAGCACGGTGCCGGGCGTGACGACGCGCACCACGTCGCGTTCAATCAGACCGCGCCCCGAAGTGTCGCCTTTGACGGGCGCGTCGCTGACCTGCTCGCAGATGGCGACGCGGTGGCCGCGCGAGATGAGCGTGGCGAGATGGCGTTCGAGGCTGTGGTACGGGACGCCGGCCAGCGGGACGCGCAGGTCGCGGCCCATCGGCTTCGAGGTGAGGACGATGTCCAGCTCGCGGGCCAGGAGGCGCGCGTCGTCGTCGAACGCCTCGTAGAAGTCGCCGATGCGGAAGAGGAGGATGGCGTCACGGTGGCGGCGCTTGATGTCCAGGTACTGCTTGCGGAGTGGGGTCGCCGTCGTCGTCATCGCTCGAAGAGTTGCGAGAGTAGGTCCTCGACGGAGGTGAGGGAGCGGTGGAGCCTTCGGAGCTGCTCGAAGCTGAGGATGGTGGTGACGCTGCCGATCTCGTGGAAGGGGCCGGTGCGCGCGAGGCTCAGTTGCCGCTGCGCGCGGTTCGTGTCGCGCTCGCTGGCGACGACGAGGAAGGGGCGCGAGCGTTGGGCGTCGTAGGCGCGCTTGAGCTTGGCGAGCGCGGCGTCAACGTTGCCCTTGTGCTGGACCTCGAAGACGTGGCTCAGGCGCGGGCTCCCCTCGCCCGAGCGCCAGACCACGTCGTAGTAATCGAACTCGGCCTCGGCGTGGAGGCCGAGCACGCGGCCCACCTCGCAGAGCATCTGCTGCACTTCAGCGTGCGTGCAGGTGCCCGGGCCTTCGCCCTTCGCCTCGCCCTCGGCCGGGAGCGAAAAGCTCTGGCCCTCTTCGCCGACGCGGCGGCGGCCCCGCTCCGTGATGGTCCAGAGCCCGCGCTGGCGACCTATCTCGCGGCGCTCTTCGAGCGTGCGGCCCGCGCGCTGGACGAGCCGGCGCCACTGGCGCTGGTGGCCGTTGGTGATGCCGAGCACTTCGTCGGGGCCGAGCTGGGGGAAGTAGGCGACGAGGCGGTCGTAGAGGAAGCGCACGTCCTCGACGCCGCCGGTGGCGGCTAGCTCCTGTAAGACGGGCAGCTCGATGCGCTCGACGCTCGGGTAAGCCATGCGTGTAGATCGGGAGTGGAACAGGACTGCGGGTGGGCAGCGCCCCCGGCCGCAAGGCGAAAGTACGAAGTTAAGTTACAGGAGTACGGCACCCCCAAGCAAGCGCGCAGGGATAAAAGTAGCCAGTAGTCAGTAGACAGTAGAAAAAGATTCGGGGCGACGTTGTCAGCGTCGCCCCGGAATCTCCTACTGCCTACTAACTACCGCTCTTTTACGCCGCGGCCTGCGCGGCCTGGAGGCCGAAGGACTCGCGGATTTCGTCGGCGTCGAGGGTGTCGCGCTCCATGAGGCCGTCAACGAGGAAGGCGATCTCGGCGCGACGCGAGTCAACGACATCGCAGGCGCGCTTGAGCTGGTCGGCGATGATGTCGTTGGTGGCGTGCTCGATGCGGTCAAGGAGCGACTGGCTGTGCGGGTCCTCGGGCTTGCCGAGGTGGATGGGGCCGAGCGGGCTCATGCCGAACTCCGCCACCATCCGGCGCGCTATCTCGACGGCGCGCTCGATGTCGTTCGAGGCGCCGGCCGTCTGCGTGTCGAGCAGCAGCACCTCGGCGGCGCGGCCGCCCAGGAGCATCGCTATCTGGTCTTCGAGGTATTCGCGCGTCTTCATCAGGCGGTCGCGCTCGGGGAGCGCCTGCGTGACGCCGAGGGCGCGGCCGCGCGGGAGGATGGAGACCTTGTGGATGGGGTCGCCGTGCTTGACGGCGAGGCCGACGGCGACGTGGCCCGCCTCGTGGACGGCCGTCGCGTAACGCTCCTCGTCGTCCATCATGAAGCCGAGGCGTTCGACGCCCATCAAAATCTTGTCGCGGGCGTATTCGACGTGCGGGCGGCCGACGGCTTCGGAGTTGTCGCGGGTGGCGGCGATGGCGGCCTCGTTCATGAGGTTGGCGAGGTCGGCGCCGGAGAAGCCGGGCGTGCCGCGCGCGATCCAGGTCAGGTCAAGGCCCTCTTCCAGCTTCAGCTTGCGCGAGTGGACGTGAAGTATCTGCTCGCGGCCGCGCATGTCGGCGAGGTTGACGGTTATCTCGCGGTCGAAGCGGCCGGGGCGCGTCAGCGCCGGGTCGAGGATGTCGGGGCGGTTGGTCGAGGCGATGACGACGACGCCCTGCAACTGCTCGAAGCCGTCCATCTCGATGAGGAGTTGGTTCAAGGTCTGGTCCTGGTCGGCCGAGGCCGAGTCGGACCCGCGGCCGCGGCGGCGGCCCAGGGCGTCAATCTCGTCGATGAAAACGACGCAGGGCGAAAGCTTGCGAGCCTTGGCGAACAGGCGGCGGACGCGCGAGGCGCCGAGGCCGGCGAACTTCTCCTGGAAGCTGGAGCCGGAGGTCGAGAGGAAAGGCACCTTGGCCTCGTTGGCGGCGGCGCGGGCCAGCAGCGTCTTGCCCGTGCCCGGAGGGCCGGAGAGCAGGATGCCGCGGGGCGAGCGCCCGCCAAGGCGGCCGAACTTGAGGGGGTCGCGGAGGAACTCGATGGTCTCGGAAAGCTCGGCGCGGGCCTCGTCCACGCCGGCCACGTCGGCGAAGGTGACGCCCTGCGTGTTGCTCGCGTCGGCCGGCGCGAAGTCGCCGCCGCCGCCCATGCTGGCGTAGACGCGCCAGCCGATAAGGGCGAGGGCGAGGAGCGTGGCGAAGGGCAGGATGTAGTTCAGGGAGGTGACGAGCAGGCTCGGCTGGAGCGTCTGGTACTCGATCTGGACCCTGTTCCTGGCGAAGGCGGCGACGACTTCCTGCTGCGCGGCCTCGCTCGTGACGACCGAGCGCGCGAGCGTCCCGTCGGCCGCCGTGACCGTCACTATCTCGCCCTGAATCTGGACCGCGCTGGCGGCGCCCGCGTCGGAAAGCTCGCGGAGCTGCGTGTAGTTGATTTCGCGGACGACGGGCTCGGGCCGGCTCGCGAAGAGCGGGACGAGAACGCCGGCCAGGAGAATCAGGGCCAGGAAACTGAGGGCGACGGTCGTGGTTTTCTTGCGTGAACGGGGGATTAAACGGGAAATGGGCATAAAGTCCTCGACCACGGGAGGGGGCGTTAGGAAGGGGGACGCCACCCTCGCCGGGAACTCTTATTTGTCAGTGATGAAACCGCCTCGGAGGAGTCACTGAAGGCCAGCAGACAAGCTCTTGCGGTTCGCCGGGGTACTGCTTTCGGCAGACAGGGCGCGCGCCGAGAAGAAGCACGCACTGTCTCCACTCTACCAGCCGGACTCGGGGGAAGTCCAGCACGAACTTAAAACCGAAGACCACCTTAACTGCTTTGACTTCAACGCCCGACGCAGGGCCGAACCCTTCTCGGATGTCGGGAGGCTGCTCCCGGTTGCCGCCGCTCGGGAACTTCGCACGTCTGAATGAAGGGGCGGCCTGTATCCAGACACAGTCGAATTTCTTCCGACGGCGCGTTTCCGTACAAAATCATGCATGAGGCCGAAGTTACAAGAAGGGCTGGCGGGTAAAGCCGCGAAATAGCTGCGTTTAGTGAGATGAGGCGCGTGGGTGCGTTGCTGGCACGGCCGTTGCTCAAGTGAGAGAGCGTAAGGATTGAAAGTAGGAATTTAATTCTCGTGCGGGTTGAAAAGGAGAAGGCATAATGTTGTGGACAATTCTGGTGGTGCTTCTTATCCTCTGGCTCCTGGGTCTCGTGAGCGGCTACACCGTGGGCGGCTTCGTTCACGTGCTGCTCGTCGTGGCGCTCGTCATCCTCGTCATTAACCTTCTGACGGGCCGCAGGAACGTGGTCTAGAGCGACTTTTTCCACTGCAAAGGGGGGGAGGGCGGCGGGGAGAATTTCCCCCGCCGCCCTCTTCTTTTCACTCAACCCACTCAATCAACGAGCCGGACGTTCAGCGGCGTCGTGACGCGGGCGACCGGGTAGAGGTTCATCTCTGGGTCCCAGTAGGGCGAGCGTTCGTGGAAGAAGCGCAGGCGCTCGGAAGGGCTGGCGGCGAACTTCGGGTCATCGGCGACGCGGCGCTCGAACTCGCGGCGCAGCCTCTCGTCCTTCGCAAGCATCTCGCGCGCGAGCTTCTCTAAAACGTAATCCTCGCCCGACTCCTTCTGCTCAAGGACGGAGTGGAAGAAGCCCCACGCGGCCAGCGAGTCCGGCGCGGCGGGCTCCAGCAGGTGGAGCGCGGCGCGCGCGGCCGGCTGTGCCAGCGACACGACGGCCGAGCCCGCCGGGAACACTCGCTCAAGTGGGAACGTCTCACTTTTGAAACTGACCCTCACGCGCCCCTCGAAGGAGGCGGCGGCAAATTTCACGTCGCTGAGGCGGTAGGTCTCAACCTTGATGCGCGCGGGCGCGGCCAGCCTGCTCATGCGGACCCCGTGCGCGGAGAGGACTTCGATAACATCCTTCCATTGCGGCGGGATGACGTAGTAGAGCGGCGGCGTGACGCTGACGGCCGGCAACGCCTCGTCGTAGAAAGGGACGGTCTGGTCCTGCGGCCGGCTCGTGTCCCAGATGACGCGGGCCTGTCCCGAGATGTCGCTCTGCTCGGTCCGAAAAGCCCAGCCTTTAAGAAGCAGCGGCGTCGGCCTGTCGGTGAAGCTGACGCTCAGGACGACGCGGCGCGCGGGGTCGTACGTGCGCCCCTCGTTCACGGTCTGCTCGTCAGCCTGTCGGACGGCGCGGGAGAGCCCTTCGGGGTCGCGGTTCACGTCTTCGAGGGCGGCGACGAGGATGTCGTAGGTGCCGCGCACGCGCGGGCGGTGCTCCTTGAGCATGTGCGTCTCGATGAGCAGGGCCGGGCGGTTGCGGACGACGGGCACGTAGCCGGTGGCGAAGCGCGGCGTGGCGATGAAGCCCTCGACGCCCTTCCCCGCCGGGTCGCGGTTGTCGCGGAAGACGAGGTAGATCGAGAAGAGATTGCCGTCCCGCTCGGCGGCCGGGAGGATGCGGCGCGAGAAGGCTTCCGTTGACCAGGAGCGGACGGAGGGCAGGACGTTCTCGTGCTTCTCAAATTGATAAGTGACGTTGTAGCGGAAGTCGGCGCCGTCGGTGACGTGGCAGTCGATGAAGAGGTCGGGCTGCCACTCGTTCCACAGGCGGAGCCAGGCGCGCGTCTCGGGCGCGTCGGCCTTCATGTAGTCGCGGTTGAGGTTGAGGTTGGTGGCGTTGGCTCGCCAGCCCATCTCTTCGGGGCCGTTCTGGTTGATGCGGTTGTAGGGGCTGCGGCGCTCGTGGCCGTCGGCGTTGTAGATGGGGATGAAGAGGACGGTGGCGCGGTCGAGAAGCTGGGCGCGCGCCTTCGTTACCGCGATGTCGCGCAGGAGCGCGAGGCCGGCGTCCTTGCCGTCAGTCTCGCCCGCGTGGATGCAAGCCTGTATGAGCACGACGGGCTTGCCGGCGCGCTTCGCGGCCTGCGGCGTGAAGGCCCGGTCTTTGGAGGCGACTATGAGTTGGAGGGCGCGGCCCTCGCCGCTCCTGCCGAACTCGGTCATGCGGAGCCAGGGCGAGGCCGCGACGAGGCGGCGCGCGTAGGCCATCGTGTCGTCGTAAGTCGGCGTCTCGCGGTAGTCGGTCTTCTCGGCGTGGGTCTGCCACTCGGGCGGGACGGGCGGCGAGGGCGTCTGCGCTGTCGTGTTCACGTTAAGAAAGACGAAGCAGGCGAGCAGAATTAAGGACCGGAAGCAACGCATCGCGCTCTCCACTCTTAGCGCCTTTGCGCCGACTTCCCTCGCAAAGGCGCTAAGAGGAATCAGGTGAATGCTTGACCGCAAGAGCGGCATTGGGCGCGGCGCTTGGCGTTGAGCGTGCCGCAGGCGGCGCAGCGTTTGTACATGGCGCGCGCGAACCAGTTTGTGACGAGCGCGCTGGCGACGAGAATCCCGACGAGGACGAGAAGGCTCAGGAGCGTGTCCTTCAAGACTTGTGTCTCTCCACCAACTCGCCGTGGTAGCGCCGGCCGCGTTCGTAGCCGCGCCGGAAGGGCTCGGCCTCGCAGTCTTCGCCGAAACATTCGCGCAGGCGCGCGGCGTCTTCGTCGTAAGAGCGGCCGCGGGCGCGCGGGTGGAGCGCGGCCTCGAAGCCGCGGCGGAAGACGGGCTCGTCGGTCTTAAAGTCGCCGCCCGCTTTCGCGTACTCGCCCTCCTCCGCGTCGCGCAGGCCCACCCACCAGTCCTCGCGCGCCGCGTCGAGGCTCTCGGCGCCGGCCGTCTTGAGCACGCCGCGCGCGACCGCCTCCCCCTCTTCCCCCTCGGCCAAGACGAAGACGACCGAGCGCCCGCGTCGCAGCGCGTCCTCGTAGACGTAAAGCTCGTCGTGCGGCAGGCCGGGCGCCATGTTGTCTTCGAGCGAGTTGCCGACGGCGACGCCGGTCGCGGCCCCGCCCGCGCCGAGCAGAGCGGCGCCCAGGAGGCCGGCCGCGAGGATGGGGCCGACGCCGGGGACGAAGAAGCTGGCGGCGGCCGCCCCGAGGTGCAGGCCCCCGGCGATGCCGAGCGCGCCGCCCACGGTGCCCCCGAGCGCGGCGCCCATGCCGGGCTGCTCGGTCTCGGTCGTGTCCACCGCCTCAAGCTCCCCTTCGGACGAGCCGGGCGTGAGCAGGTTGATGCGGTCTTCGGCGACGCCTTGCGAGCGCAGGAGTTCGACGGCGTTCGAGGCGTCGGCGCGCGATTTAAAGATGCCAGCGACGGTGCTCATGCGGGATGTTCTTTCGGGCACGCGGCGCGTGCGGCGCGCGCCCCGGTCGCCTTTCCACGACCGCGACGGTTGACCTGGTTGAGTAGTGCTAAAACTCCGGTGCTGTGTGATGAATTTTAGCACGGTTGGCGCACACCGCGCTCGCCCGAGGGGCGCGAAAAGGCCCCGCCCGCGTGGGGGCGCGGGCGGGGCTTTTGACTTCAAGAGGCGACGGCGCTGCGTCGGCCGTTAAGGGAGAGGCATTTAGCCTCAGTGGTTGTGTTCCTGCTCGCCCTTGAGATAGTCCTTCGTCACGGAAGGCTGATCCTTCAGGGGGCCGACGCCCGAGCGGCCGGGGTGGTCGGGGATGGTGATGGTCGCTTCGCCGACGTTGTTCTCGTAGTTCGACTCGGGCAACGCGTGGCAGACGCCCTTGCGGTTCGGGTCGGCGTGGCGGCAGATTTCGCCCTTGGCCGGCACGTAGCCGGGGTTGACGGTGACGCGGACGACGTACGTGCCGGGGGGCACGGGCGCCTGGCCGTCGCCGCCATCGAGGACGAAGAACTGGCCGGCGAGCTTCCACTCGTAGATGTCCGTCCAGCCTTTGCTGACGCCCTGATTGCCGGGCACCCCGATGATCCCGCACGACGTGAAGCGGGGCTGGTTGCTCGCCTGCCCGGTGTAGGGCTTGTAGCGCGCGATGTCAATCATGCAGAAGCCGCGCTTGGCGGCGCGCCACGCCTTGCCGGTGTTCGGGTCTATCAGCTCGTAGGTGGCGTAGTTGCGGAAGTGGTGGTGGTTGTGGCAGGTGGCGAACTCGAAGAGGCCGTCGGCGACGTGCGCGTTCGGGTCGCCGACGACCATGTCGGCGTCGCCGACGTTCGGCGTCGAGACGGTGAAGCGCACGACCTTACGTTCGCCGGGCGTGATGCCGCCCTCGATGGCGCTGCAACGTTCGGCGGACATGAACTCGTTGCGCACGACCCAGTGCTGGCGAATCATCTCCGAGTCGACGATGAGGTCGGCCATCGGGCCTTGCGCCGCGCTACGGTTGGGGGCGAGGAACATGAGGGCGGCGGCGCCGACGGCGGCCAGGGCGAGGGGGAAGACTAGTATGCGGATTTTCAATTCGGGCCTCCTAAAGGCAGGGGTTAGGGGAACGCGTGAGGCGCGGCGCGCACGAGTAGGGCCGCGGCCTTACGCTTGATCAGGGAAGGGGCGGACGTGAGCTGCCGCCTCCGTTTGCTACTGCTTTGTGTGCTGATGACGTGGGGCGTGTCGTCAACGGAAACCATTCGGAGCGCGGGGAGACTATTCGCTCGCCCAGGCTTTGTCAAGCCGGTTGCGCATTTATATTGAGCGGGGGGCGGGGGCGTGCTAAAGTGTGTGCGCCTTCCGAGTTTAAGAATCACGGAGCCGAAAGATGATCGGGATAGTCGAGAAGCACTGGCCGATGTCGGTGGGCGACGGCAAGGCGACGCGCAAGAAGCGCCCCCGCATCCTCGCCATCACGACCGACTGCTGCACGGGCTGCGCCGGCTCGCCCGCCTGCATCGAGTACTGCCCGATTGAGGCTTGCATGTTCTGGGTGCCGGACGAGGACCACCCGCCCTTCGGCCGCATTGAGGTGGACCCCTACCTCTGCATCGGCTGCCAGAAGTGCATCAGCAAAGGCCCCGACGGCGCCTTCCTCGACGGCTGCCCCTGGGACGCCATCGAGATGGTCCCCACCGACGACTGGGAAGCCATGCACGGCGTCAAACTCCCCGACGCCCCGCCGCCCGCTCCTTAATCCAAGTCTTCAGCGACCGCCCGAGACGCGGCGCCGGATGGCCTCGGCCGTCCGCGCCGCTTTCTCTTTCAGGTCCGCGGGCATCCCTCCGACGCCGCGCGCGTAACGCTCGACTTCGGGCAGGTCGTCGGCCTCGCCGAAGTAGGCCAGGCCGACGAGGGCGTCGGCGACGTGCTGCGGGTCGGGGGAGATGACGAAAAGCTCCGAGCCCACGCCCCAACTCCCGCCTTCCTTGACGAATGCCTTTTCGACTTTGCCCGGCAGCGGCGAGCGGACCTCATCCTGAAGGTTAGGCTTGATCTTATACCTGACGAGCAGCGACTCCCTCTTCACGGGGGTGCCCTCGGAGAGCGCCGTCAGCGCCGTCCCCTCCGTCCGCGCCGTGACGGTGAACGGGCGGAGCATGGCGAGGAGTTCCGGACGGCAACGTTCGTCGCCGAAGCGCACGAGGGCGAGGGCGGCGTTGCGCCGCACGATGGGCTCACCGTCCTCGACGAGTTCGAGTAGCGCCGCGTGAAACTCTTCCGACTCGTGCTCGACTCCCATCAGCCACGCCGCCGTCATGCGCACGTCGGCGACGGGGCTCGAAGCGAGCGCCACGACCTGCGAGCCCCAGCGCCGCGCCGCGGAATCGTTCTTGTCTTTCGTGAGGCGGTCGGCGAGCTGCGACATGGCGTGCTGGGCGTGGCGCGGGTTCCCGTCCGTCAGGAACTTCCGCATCTCTTCGTCCGAGAGCGAGCGGCCGAACCAGGTCCAGTACCACGTCAGGAACGGGACGACCACGAAGAGGGCGGCCACGACCGCGAGCGGCCAGGGCGTGCGGCGACGACCCGATGGCGCGCGGCCCGCCGCCCCGCCGCCACCGTGTTCGCCGTTCGAGCCAAGGCCGTTCGCGCTCATCCCTTCACCCGGCGGCATAGAGTCGGTAAAGCATCAGGTAGACGACGACGCCCGTGATAGAGACGTAGAGCCAGAGCGGGTACGTCCAGCGCGCCCAGCGGCGGTGGCGCGCGTAGTCGCCGCGCAGCGCGAGCCCGAGCGTGATGACGACGAGCGGCGCGATGACGGCCGCGAGGATGACGTGCGTGATGAGGATGGCGAAGTAGACGAGGCGGACGGCGCCCTGTCCCGTGAACTTCACCGAGCCGTAGTTGTAGTGGTAGACGACGTAGGAGACGAGGAACAGCAGCGAGACGACGAGCGCCGCCGCCATGCAGGAGCGGTGGGCGGCGACGCGGCCGCGGCGTATGAAGTAGAAGCCGGCGAGCAGGAGCAGGAAGCTGAGCGAGTTGAGCGCGGCGTTCAGGTGCGGGAGGGCCGAGTCGTTCATAAGAGGGGCGCCGTCAGACTCCTCCCGCGGCCGCGCGGCGGCCTTCGTCCGTCAGCGCGTAGAAGTCGTTGCCGCGCTCTTCCAAAAGTCCGGCGGCGACCAACTCCTCGACGGCGTAGAAGACTGCGAGCCGCTCGTCGGGGTCGTTGCCGCCCGCCTCGAAAAGCTCGTGCAGGTCGAGCGTCTCCTTCCCCATCTCGCCGAACATGCGCAGCACGCGCGAAGACACTTCGCCCAATCGTCACCCCTTGAGTTTAACGGAAAGCATCTGCGACGGCCGCCGTGTCTTCGTACGAGCGAAGCTCGACGACCTTGCCGTCGCGCAGCGTGTAGAACATGGCCCACTCGTTCTCGAAGGTCTTGCCCGTCGCGCGCACGCGCCCGCGCTCGCGGCCGAGGGCGACGACGCGGTCGCCCGCCGGGATGAGTTCCCTGACCTCGAACTCCTCGAACTCGACGGCGCCGCCTATCCGCGTCAGAAACTCTATCACGCCCTGGTGGCCCCGTCGCTCGCCGAAGTAGGGGACGACCTCGGAGGGGGGGAATCTCCAGTTGATCTCCTCGGCGCAGGCGGCGAGGACGCCGGCCGCGTCGCCGCGCCCGAACGCCTCGTAGACCGACTGCACCACGCGCTGGTTGTCCTGCTCGCTCATCCTTCGCCTTTCTTCGGGGCCTTGGGCGCGGGCTTGGGCGGCGGGGCCGGCTTGTCGCTCAGTTCCTCGTAGCCGCACCGCTCGCACTGCCAGGCGGGGAAAACGTCGTTGGGGTCGGCCGTGCTCTGGTAGACGGCGCGGTCGGACGGGATGATTTTGCCGCCGCACGCCGGGCACACGCGGCCCCGGATGGTCCGCCTCTCAACGTCAACTGCCGGGACTAATTCTTCAGGCATCTCGATTCGGTTTCAGGACTTGTCGTCGTCACCGCCCTTCGACTTCCGGTAGGCGGCGGCGAAGATGGTGCAGAAGATGGCGACGGGCGGGACGAGAAGGACGAGGATGCCGAGGTTGATGGCCTGCGCCGTCGCCTCGCCCGCCTTCTCAAGCCCCGAGCGGCAGAGCGCGCACTGGGCGGAGGCATCGGCGGCCGAGACGCACGCGAGCGCCAGCGCGGCGAGCGTCGCCGGCAATGCTCTCGTCATCTTTCGCCGCAGCAAGAACATCAAGCGTCCCTCAGTGCGCCGTATTCGTCTCGGCCCCCGCGCCGTGCTGCCCCTGGACGGCGCGGGCCGGCTCCCCCCTCTGGTCGCGCGTGCGGAAGCTGTCGGGGAAGACGATGAGGAGCAGGCAGATGCAGACGACGAGCGCCGGGACGAGCGTCAGCACGAGGCTCATCCTCTCGAAGCGCAGGTGCATGAAGTAGGCCATGATGAGCGCGGCCTTGATGAGCGAGAGGCCGATCAGGATGATCAGCATCAGCGTCAGCGGCACGTGGACGTAGGCGAGCACGACCTCGACGATGGTCAACACCAGCAGGCCCCCGAGGACGTTGAGGAAGAGTTTGATGCCGCCCTCGAAGTGGACGTGCTCGCCGGCGCGGGCCGGCGTCACGCCGTCGGGGACGGCGAAGGGGTTGATGCCGCGCGCGCGCATCGTCAGCGCCGGCACGGCGACGAAGGTCAGCGCGAGCAGCAGGCAGACGGTGATGAAGAAGAGGTTGTCGATGGTGAAGAAGTTGCCGGCCTCGGCCGCGCTCTTGCCGGCCAGCACGAGGAAGCCGGCCGCCATCAGCACGCAGAGGCCGAGCAGGAAGGCGTCCGACTTTCTGAACACGTCGCGGATCGAGCCGATTGCCATCTCCGTTGCCTCCTATGCGTTGTAGTTGACGCTCATCAGGTAGATGAGCGGGAAGACGAACATCCAGACGAGGTCAACGAAGTGCCAGTAGAGCCCGCTGATCTCCACGTCCTCGTGGCGCGTCTTCGAGATGCGCAGGGCGACCCAGCCGAGGTAGAGCACGCCCGTCAGGACGTGGAACATGTGGAGGCCCGTGATGGAGAAGAAGCTGGCGCCGAAGAGCGGCGGCGCCTGCGGCCAGTGCTCGGCCATCTCGTCGGCGAGGCGGAAGGGCCGGAGCCCCTCGTCAATCAGGTGCTTCCACTCGATGAGGTGGAGGACGAGGAAGGTCAGGCCGCCGAGCATGGTGGCGAAAATCCAGCGCCGCGCGGCCTTCAGGCGGTTCTCGGCCGAAGCCTTCACGGCCATCACCATCGTGAAGGACGAGGCGAGGAGGAAGAGCGTCATCGTCGTCGAGAAGATGATGCTCGGGAAGAAGGGGAACGGCGTGGGCCACTCGTCGCTGGCGGCCCGGGCGTAGGAGTAGCCGACGAGCATGGCCGAGAAGGTCATGGCGTCCGAGACGATGAAGAGCCACATGCCGAGCTTGCGGTGGCCGACGCGGTAGGGGAACGCCCCGCCGTCCCACTCGTTCGCGGGCGTCGCCGCCGTGTGAACCACATGCGCTTCGGTGCTCAAGCCGTCACCTCCAGAAGAAGAGTAGAAGGAAGAGGAAGACCCACAGCCCGTCCATGAAGTGCCAGTAGATGCCGACCACGTCCGAGAGCGCCCGCCGCCTCGGCTCACCCCCCGCCCCGCCCCGCCCGGCGCGCGCCACGAGGTAGCTGAGCGCGCAGATGCCGCCCGCCAGGTGGAGGGCGTGCAGCGCCGTCAGCACGTAGAAGAAAGAGCTGTGCGGGTTCGACGCCAGGTAAATCCCCTGCGCCACCAACTGTCGCCACGCCATCACCTGCGACCCGAGGAAGCCCAGGCCGAGCGCGAGCGTCGCCCACAGCCAGCGCCTCTGCCCCGCCCCGTCGCCGCGCAGCAGCGCCCTCTTCGAGAAGCCGTAGGTGAGGCTGCTCAAGACGATGAGACCCGTGCTCACCCAGGCGAAAGAGGGGATGTCGAGCGACCGCCAGTCGAATGAGGTCGGCAGGCCCGAGCGCACGACGTAGGCGCTCGCCAGCGCCGTGAACATCATCAGGATGGAGGCGATGCCGACGAGCACGCCGATGCGGTAGCTGTCGGGCGAGAAGCCGCGCCGACGGTCGTCGTCGCCTCCGCCGGGGCCGCCCGGCCCCTTACCCCCGGGGCCGCCGCCGCCGTTGCCGCGCGGGCCGCGCCCGCCCCGCCTGCGCACGGAGGCAGACTCCGCCGTCAACTCCCTCTCGGCCGTCGTCTCCCTGTTACCCGTCGTGACGTTCGTGACCATTGCCGTGCCCGTTACCCTGTCCATGCGAACCCCCTTGACCTAAAGCCCCGGCCGGCGCCACGTCCTCGTCGGGCGTCGTCTGCATGACGTAATCCTGCGGCGCGCCGGGGACGCCGTACTCGTAAGCGCCGCGGTAGACGGTCGGCACCTTGCCGCCGAAGTTGTCGTGCGGCGGCGGCGTCGCCGTCACCCACTCAAGCGTCGTCGCCTCCCAGGGGTTGTCCGACGCCTTCTCGCCCCTGAACAGGCTGTAGAAGAAGTTCCAGAAGAAGAGGACCTGCACGGTGGCCGTCACGATGGCCGAGACGGTGACGAACATGACGAGCGGGTCGGTCGAGGTCAGGAACTCGTAGATGTGGGTCGTCTTCCCGTTGACGGTCTCGGTGAACTGCGAGTAGCGGCGCGGCATGCCGACGATGCCCATCGAGTGCATCGGGATGAAGATGCAGAAGACGCCGACGAGGGTCGGCCAGAAGTGAATCTTGCCCAGCTTCTCGCTCATCATCCGGCCGAACATCTTCGGGAACCAGAAGTAGACGCCCGCGAACATGCCGAAGATGGCGGCCACGCCCATCACGAGGTGGAAGTGGGCGAGCACGAAGTAGGTGTCGTGCATCGAGAGGTCGAGCGAGGTCTGGCCGAGCACGAGGCCCGTGATGCCGCCCGCCACGAAGAGCGAGACGAAGCCGACGGCGAACAGCATCGGCGTCGTGAACCGGATGCGCCCGCCCCAGAGCGTGCCCAGCCAGTTGAAGGTCTTGATGGCCGAGGGCACGCCGATGGAGAGCGTCAGGATCGAGAAGGCCATGCCCGTGTAGGGGCTCATCCCCGAAAGGAACATGTGGTGGCCCCAGACGAAGAAGCCGAGGAGGCCGATGGCGAACATGGCGAAGACCATCGCGCGGTAGCCGAAGACGGGCTTGCGGGCGAAGGTCGAGAGGATGTGCGAGGTGGCGCCCATGCCGGGCAGGATGGCGATGTAGACCTCCGGGTGGCCGAAGAACCAGAAGAGGTGCTGCCAGAGGATGGGCGAGCCGCCCTTGTGGTCGATGACGGTCGTCCCGTTCGAGAGGCCGCCGGGCACGAAGAAGCTCGTCCCGGCGTTGTGGTCGAGGAGGAGCAGGATGCCCGCGGCCAGCAGCACCGGGAACGAGAGCAGGGCGAGGATGGCCGTCGTGAACCACGACCAGCAGGTGAGCGGCATCCGCATCAGCGACATGCCGCGCGTGCGCAGGTTCAGGAGCGTCGTGATGAAGTTGAGCGCGCCGAGCAGCGAGGCGACGCAGAAGATGGCGATGCTCGTGACCCAGAGGTTGAGGCCCCAGTCCTGGCCCGGCACGTTCAGGAGGTGGCCGATGGCCGAGAGCGGCGGGTAGCCGGTCCAGCCCCCCGTCGGGCCGACGACGCTTGAGCCGGCGGCGAAGATGGCCGCGATGATGACGACGAGGCCGACGAACGTCACCCAGAAGGAGAGCATGTTGAGGACGGGGAAGGCCATGTCCTCGGCGCCGATCTGGATGGGCAGGAAGTAGTTGCCGAATCCGCCCTGCGGCGCCGTCGTCAGCACGAAGAAGACCATGATGGTGCCGTGCATGGTGACGAGCGACAGGTACAGCTCAGGCGTCATCACCCCGTTCGGCGCGCCCTCGCCGAAGATGGTCGAGAGCAGCGGCCACTGGTAGTCGGGCCACGTCAGCTTCATGCGCATCAGGACCGACATGATGAGGCCGACGAAGACGGAGAAGAGCGCGAGCAGGAGGTACTGGATGCCTATGACCTTGTGGTCGATGCTGAAGATGTACTTGCGGATGAAGCTGGTCGGCGGCCCGTGGTGGCCGGCGGCGTGCGCGTGCCCGGCCTCCTGGTGCTGCTCGTGGTGAATCTCGGCGTCTGCCATCGCTCACGCTCCTGTCGGCGGGGTTTTCCTTCAGTAGGTCACGGGGTACTTCTTGTACAGCTCGGTGACGCGCGACTGGAACTGCGCCTGCGGCAGCGCGACCAGCGCGGCGTACTCGTCCGAGGGCAGCACCAGCATGTAACTCTTCATCTTGTAGTGCTGCTGCCCGCACAGCTCGGCGCACGCGATCTCGTAGCGGCCGACGCGGTTGGGCGTGAAGTGGACGGGAATCTCAAGGCCCGGCACGGCGTCCTGCTTGAAGCGGAGCGGCGGTATCCAGATGCTGTGCGTCACGTCGCGCGCCGCGAGGATGAGTTCGACGGGGCGGTTGACCTGCGTCACGAGCGTGCCGACGACGGCGTCGTCCTTCGAGGCCGGGTCCGCGTCGTCGAGGCCGATGTAGTTCAGGCTCTCGTCGCTGATCTTCTCGGCGCGCGTGAAGCCGAACTTGCCGTCGGCCCCGGCGTAGTGGAAGTTCCACTGGAACTGCTGCGCCAGGACGCGGACGCGCGACGCGTCGGCCGGGGCGGGCTGGAAGTGCAGGCCCGCCCAGACGCGCTGGCCGAGGACGGCGACCGTGATGAAGATGAAGGCCGTGATGGCGGTCCAGAGCATCTCCATGCGGTTGTTGCCGTGCGAGTAGACGGCGCGCTCGCCGCCGCCCGTGTCGCGGAAGCGCCAGAGCGCGTAGCCGAGCGCGAGCTGCGCTGCCGTGAAGGCGAGGCCGACGACGATGATGGTCAGGACGAACTGCTGGTCGTAGGCCGGCCCGTGCTCGGAGATGGACCGGGGGAACCACCACTTGCCGCTCACGAACATCCAGACCGAGAGCAGCGTCATCAGCCACAGGAAGACGGCAAAAGCGCGACCCATAGAGCCTCCGGAGGAGTAGCCAGTAGACAGTAGTCGGCAGCCAGTGGAAAGACCGTCTTCGGCGAGTCGTCCGGGTGACAGCGTCAGCGCCCGCGGCGCGGGGCATACAGGCTACTGACTACTGTCTACTGGCTACTTGTTAAAGACCATCAGCCCGAACAGCACGGGCAGGTAGAGCACGGAGGCCAGCAGGAGACGGCGCGCGCCCTGGCGGGAGCCAGAGACGGCGGCGTGGACGCTGGCCCCGAGGAAGAGCAGGCCGAGCAAGAGGGCGCCGTAGAAGTAGACGGGGCCGGCCGTGCCGAGCGCCGCCGGGAAGAGGCTGACGGCGACGAGCATCAGCGTCCAGACGACTATCTGCTGCGCCGTCAGGCGGCCTTCGGGCTCGACCACGGGGAGCATGAGAATGCCGGCGCGCGCGTAGTCCTCGCGGTACATCCAGGCGATGGCGAGGAAGTGCGGGAACTGCCACGTGAACAGGATGGCGAAGAGCGCCCAAGCCTCGGCCGTCGCCTCGCCGGTCGCGGCCGTCCAGCCCATCAGCGGCGGCATCGCGCCGGGGAAGGCCCCGACGACGGTCGAGAGCGTGCTG
>DATHBF010000601.1:0-19240 GCA_035296285.1 Pyrinomonadaceae bacterium
AGTCTCCATCAGCTACTCGGCCGGCTTCAAGGCCGTCGGCACGCTCGTCTACGCCTGGCCCGACGCCTACGAGAAGGCGCGCGCCGCCGACCGCATCCTGCGCGAGAGGCTGGACAGGCTCGGCCTCAAGTTCGACCAAATCCTGACGGAGTTCGTCGGCGCCAACGCCACGCACGGCCCGCTCGCGGGCGAGCCCGACGCGGACGCGCCCGAAGTGCAATTTAGAATCGGGGTGCGCGGCGACGACCGCAAGGCCGTCGAGCGGTTCACGAAGGAGATAGCCCCCCTCATCCTGACTGGCCCGCCGGCCGTGACCGGCTTCGCGGGCGGCCGCCCGAAGGTCGAAGAGATAGTCGCCTACTGGCCCGCACTCATCCCGAAGACCGAAATCACGCCGCGCGTGGAGGTGACGGAAGTTTGAGCGGCGGCGACGAGAGGTCGCGGCGGGAGGCTGCGAGCCCGGCGCTTTGGCGGCGCCTCGGCTCCGAGCAGTTGGCCGACTGCCGCGTCTTCCGGGTTCGGCGCGACAGAAGCGCCGACCCGCGCGACGGACGCGAGCACGACTTCTTCGTCATCGAAGCCCCGGACTGGATCAACGTCGTACCCTTGACGGACGACGGCCGCGTCGTGCTCATCGAGCAATACAGGCACGGCACGGGCGAGCTTTCGCTCGAAATCCCCGGCGGCATGGTTGACCCCGGCGAGAGCCCTGCGGAGACGGCCGCGCGCGAGCTGCTCGAAGAGACGGGCTACGGGGGAGGGGAACTGACCCTCGTCGACAAGACGCGCCCGAACCCCGCCATCCAGAACAACTGGCTGCACACCTACGTCGCGCGCGGCGTCCGCTTCAGCGCCGCGCCCGTCTTCCACGGCACCGAGCAGACGGTCACGCGGCTCGTCCCTTTCGGGGAAGTCCCGCGCCTCATACGCGAGGGCGCCGTCACGCACTCGCTCGTCGTCGCGGCCTTCCACCTGCTGTCACTTTGTGAGAAGCTTTCGTAAAGCCGAAGGACGAAGATGAGAATCAAGCTGGTCAAAATCGCGCACGCGCGCTCGGGCGACAAGGGCGACACGGCCAACGTCGGCCTCATCGCCTTGCGCGAGGAGGTTTACCCGCTGCTCGCGCGCGAGGTGACGGCCGAGCGCGTGCAGGCCCACTTCCGCGGCATCTGCCAGGGCGAGGTCGAACGCTTCGAGCTGCCGAACCTCGCCGCGCTCAACTTCCTGCTGCACGAATCGTTGGGCGGCGGCGGCACGCTCTCGCTGATGACCGACGCCCAGGGGAAGACCTTCTCGACTGCTCTGCTCCGCATGGAGATCGAAGTGCCGGACGACGAGGCGCGCTCGCTCGGGCTGGCGTGAGCGGCAACGGGGCGACATATGAGTGAAAACCTTCCGAGCAACGACGCCGTCATCCGCCACGGCTACGCGCAGGTGGGCGACGTGCGACTGCACTACGCGCACGCCGGTCAGGGCGAGCGGCTCGTCATCCTGCTGCACGGCTTCCCCGAGTGCTGGTACTCGTGGCGCCACCAGCTCGCCTCACTCGGCCAGCACTTCCACGTCGTCGCCCCCGACATGCGCGGCTACAACATGAGCGACAAGCCCGCGCGCGTCGAGGACTACCAGCTCAACCGACTGGTTGACGACGTGACCGGCCTCATCCGCCACTTCGGCGCGCGCGAGGCGGCCGTCGTCGGCCACGACTGGGGCGCGGCCGTCGCCTGGGCCGTCGCGCAACACTTCCCCGACTACGTCTGGAAGGTCGCGGCCTTGCAGGTGCCGCCGCCGGCCGTGTGGGGCCGCAACCTCACGCTCCGGCAACTGCTGCGGAGCTGGTACATGTTCTTCTTCCAGGTTCCGGGGCTGCCCGAGTGGCTGATGAGGCGGGGCGACTTCCAAGGGCTGGCGCGCGCGATGCGCTCGACCTCGCGGCCCGGCACCTTCACGGATGCGGACATCGAGTTCTACAAGTCGGCGCTGCGCGTGACGGGCGCGCTGACGGCCGGCATCAACTACTACCGCGCCAACCTCCGCACGCTGCTCCGCCGCAGGTTCGAGGGGCGCGAGTACGCGCAGCAGGAGCGCATCAGGGTCCCGACCCTCTTCATCTTCGGCGAGCAGGACGCCTTCATCGTCCCCGAGACGGTGCAAGGCGTCGTTGACTACGTGGACGCGCCCTACCGCGAGGTGCGCCTCGGCCGCTCGAACCACTGGGTCCAGCAGGAGTTCCCGAACGACGTGAACGCCGCGCTCCTGAGCTTCCTGAAGGACTAAAACCCGCGCGACCCCGGAGTATGGAAGAACAGCCCCCAGTCCTCTACCAGATCGAGGGCGCCACGGCCCTCGTCACGCTCAACCGCCCCGAGAAGCGGAACGCGCTGAACGACGCGCTGGTCGGCGCGCTGAAAGATGCGCTGCGCGACGCCGACGCGCGCGACGGCGTGCGCGCCGTCCTCATCACCGGCGCGGGCGCCGACTTCTGCTCGGGCGCGGACCTCTCGGCGCTGCAAAAAATCTCGGAAGGCTCGGTGGCGGAGAACCTGGAGGACGCGCGCTCGCTGATGGAGCTGTACGCGCTCGTGAGGCGCGTGCGCGTGCCCGTCGTGGCCGCCGTGCGCGGGCGGGCGCTGGCGGGCGGCGCGGGGCTGGCGACGGCTTGCGACATCGTCCTCGCCTCGGCTTCGGCGCGCTTCGGCTACCCCGAGGTGAAGATAGGGTTCGTGCCGGCGATGGTGCTGGCTATTCTGCGCCGCAACGTCTCGGAGAAGCGGGCCTTCGAGCTGGTCACGCGTGGCGCCGAAATCTCCGCCCACGAGGCCGAGCGCATCGGGCTCGTCAACCACGTCTTCGACGACGAAGCCTTCGCGACCGAGGTCGAATCCTACGTCGCCGGCTTCGAGCGCGTCAGCGGCTCGGCCGTCATGCTCACCAAGCGGCTGCTCTACCAGACGGACGCCATGACCTTCGACGCCGCCATCCAGACCGGCGTGGACGTGAACACCATCGCCCGCATGACCGAAGACTGCCGCCGCGGCGTCGCGCGCTTTCTCGACAAGGCGGGGAAGACGAAATAAACCTTCTACCAGCGGACGAGGTAATCGCGCAGCGACTCGTAAAGGTGCTCGAACGAGTCGGCGCAGAAGAGGACGGGCTGGAAGGCCGTCGGGTCGTACTCGTGCCGCCCGGCCGCCTCGAAATCGAGTGGCCTTAGCTCGGCCCCCTTCATCTCTTCAAGCTCGCCGGCCGAAGAGAGCAGCCCCGTCCCGTAAGCCTTCACCGCGCCCGCCTCGCGCACCACCCCGAACTCGATTGTGAACCAGTAGATGCGCGAGAGCCTTTCGAGGGCTTCGGCGGATTGCGTGCGCCTGACGGCTCGGCCGAAGAGGCGGTTGAGTTCCGCGAGCCGCGGGCTGGCAAGCGTGACGGCGTGGCCCGCGACCTCGTGGACCACGTCGGGCTCGGGCGTGTAGAGCGGCGTCGAGTGGTGGCGTATGTACTGCGTGCAGAGGAAGACGCCGTCGGCGAGCGATTCGAGGAAGACGCGCGGCTCGACCAGCCCCGCGACCGGCTCAAGGCGAAAGCCGCTCAGCGCGCGCACCCGCCCCGAGACCTCGCCGAGCTGCGGGATGCGCTCGCGCGGGAGGCCGAGGCGCCTGAGGCTTTCAAGGTATTCGGCGCAGGCGTGGCGCTCCTGCGCGGGGGCGAGCGCGTCCCAGACGATGCGCCAGAGCGCGTGCTCCTCGGGCGTGTACGGCGCGTCGGGGACGTGCGAGCCGGGCTCGTATTCGAGCGCGATGCGCGCGATGCGGTTGCGGCGCTCGCGGTATTCGGCGTCACGGAAACCCGGGTGGTCAGGGTCGAGCTGAATAATCTGATTCCGGACGTGGTCGAGCAGTAAAGGCTCCTCCGTTAAACTCCCCATCACTCGCCTCCTTGCGGGCATAAAAAAAGACCGGCCACTTTCCCGCGAAGGAAAGTGGCCGGTCCGGGATTCTTTAAGTCCTGTCTTTAGCCGGGCATCACCCGCCGACAGCACCCCGCCGCGCCGCCCCTCCGCGTGGAGAGCGGGCCGTAATAATAGTAGCGGCGGTAGATGATGCTCTGGCTCATGCCTTCGACGGAAGCCGGTCGCGGCCCCCGTCTACAAAAGTAAATGCCCCCGGCGGCGCTGTCAAGGTTAACTTTCGGCGGCGGAGCCCGCGAGCCTTCTCGCCAGCTCCAGCGCGCATTCGAGCACGGGGTCGCAGACGCGGCTCACCAACCCGAACTCGAAAGCCTCTTCGGCCGCGAGCCGCCGCCCCGTCGCAAACATCTCGAAGGCGCGCGCCGCGCCAAGTAAACGCGGGAGGCGCTGCGTGCCGCCCCAGCCGGTGATGACGCCGAGGCGCGCGCCCGGGTGTGCGAAGACGGCCGAAGGCGAGGCGCATCGCGCCCGGCAGGCGAGCGCGAGGTCGAGGCCGCCGCCCATGCAGAAGCCGTTGACGGCAGCCACGGTCGGCAGCCCCGCGTCCTCTATCGTTTGAAAAAGGCGCTGGCCGCGGAGTGAAAATTCGACGGCCTCGCCGGGCGTGAGCCTTTGAAGCTCGCGTATGTCGGCGCCCGAGGCGAACACGTCGCCGGCCCCGGTCAGGACGACGGCCGAGACTCCGGACCGCGCGGAGAGACCTGAGAAGGCTCGTTCTAATTCGTCGAGTGTTGCCGCGGAAAGGGGATTGCGCGCGGCGGGACGGTTCAGGCGGATGACGGCGACGTGCCCACGCTCCTCGACGACGAGAGGCGGCGCAGACGTGCCCCCGCCGCTCATGCGCGCTGGCCGACTGTCTCGCGCAGGAATTTGACGATGTCCTCGGTGGACGTGCCCGGCAGGAAGATTTCGGCGACGCCCTGCTCCTTGAGGCGCGCTATGTCCTCCTGCGGGATGATGCCGCCGACGAGCACGAGGCAGTCGTCCATCCCGCGCTCGCGGAGAAGCTGGACGATGCGCGGGCAGAGGGTGTTGTGCGCGCCCGAGAGGATGGAGACGCCGACGGCGTCAACGTCCTCCTGCAAGGCCGCCGCCGCGATCATCTCGGGCGTCTGGCGGAGGCCCGTGTAGATGACCTCCATGCCTGCGTCACGCAGCGCGCGGGCGATGATCTTGGCGCCGCGGTCGTGGCCGTCGAGGCCGGGCTTGGCGACGAGGACGCGGATTTTCTTCTCGCTCATCGTTTGACTGCTCACTTGACTAACCTGCCCAGCGGGCCGTCTCGTTTGATGTGCGGCGCGAGCTGGGCGTAGGTGAAGAAGTAACGGCCGTCGGGTTCGAGGGCCTGGATGACGTGCGGGAAGCCCGCGTCGTAGAGGAATGTGAGCCCCCGGTCGCCGACCACGAAATTGTTAAGGTGCTGCACGTGGAAGCTCAGGCGCGACAGGTCTTCCTTGAGGGATTGCCTCTGCTCGGCGTCGGCGCTCTTATCCTCTTCGACGGTCTGGATCAAGCCGTTCACCTCGGCGCGCAGCTTCTCGTCAGCCATCCGGGCCAGTTCGGAGAGAGCGGCGGGCCTGAACACGTCGGCGGCCTGAAGCACGTCGCCGGTCTTGAGGTTGAAGACGAGGTGCACGCTCTGCGTGTCCGGGTAAGCGCCCGTGCCCGTCTGCCACATGGTGATGTCGAGGATGTAGTTCCGGTTGTAGTTGACTTTAAAGTCAAGCTCTTCGAGCCAGGCGTCCTTGCGATACTCGGCCAGCGACGTGCCGAAGACGTTCTTCAGGTCGAGCGAGGCGCGCACCTTTCGTAAAACCCTCGCGTCCGAGATGCCGCCGACGACGGGCAGGTTGACGACAGCCCGCCTCCGTTCCGGGAACTGTCGCGCGAGCTTGCCTGTCCTGACGATAACGAAGCGCTTCCGACTGACGGCGGCGCGTTCTTCCGCCGCGGCCGTCGGCACGGAGCCGAACGCTAAAGCCGCAAGGGCGAGCGCGGCCGCCAGCGCGCGGTGCAAACGTCGCGTCTCCGTCACCCGAAACTTTTCGGGGCGGCTCAGAACGCGGGCTCCTCGTAGAGCCCGTACACGTCGCGCAGGGCGTCGCAGATTTCGCCGAGCGTGGCGTAGGCGCGGACGGCCTCGATGGTCGCGGGCATCGTGTTGTCGCCGTCGCGCGCGGCCCGCTTCAGCTTTTCGAGGGCGTTGGAGACGGCGCCCGCGTCGCGGGCCGACTTGGCGCGCTCAAGGCGCTCGACCTGCTGGCCGCGGACGCCCTCGTTGATGACGAGGATGGGCATCCCGTCGGACTCGTCCATGACGTACTTGTTGACGCCGACGATGGTCTGGTCGCCGCGCTCGACGGCCTTCTGATATTGATAAGCCGACTCCTGAATCTCGCGCTGCGGGAAGCCCTTCTCGATGGCCTCGACCATGCCGCCCATCGCATCAATCTTCTCGAAGTAGTCGAGCGCGCCGTCCTCCATCTTCTTCGTCAAAGCCTCGACGAAGTAGGAGCCGCCGAGCGGGTCAACCGTGTTCGCGACGCCCGTCTCCTCGGCGATGATCTGCTGCGTGCGGAGCGCGATGAGCGCGGCCTTGTCGGTCGGCAGCGCCAGCGCCTCGTCGAAGGCGTCGGTGTGAAGCGACTGAGTGCCGCCGAGCACGCCCGCGAGCGCCTGGACGGCGACGCGGATGATGTTGTTGAGCGGCTGCTGGACGGTCAGGGAGACGCCGGCCGTCTGCGTGTGGAAGCGGAGCTGCATCGTGCGCGGGTCGCGCGCGCCGAAGCGTTCGCGCATCACCCGCGCCCAGATGCGGCGGGCGGCGCGGTACTTGGCGATCTCCTCGAAGAAGTCGTTGTGCGCGTTGAAGAAGAAGGAGATGCGCGGGACGAACACGTCCACGTCGAGCCCTGCTTCAACGCCCCACTGCACGTACTCGATGCCGTCGCGCAGGGTGAAGGCCAGCTCCTGCATCGCCGTCGAGCCGGCCTCGCGGATGTGGTAGCCGCTGACGGAGATGGGGTTGTACTTCGGGACGTGGCGCGTGCAGAACTCGAAGGTGTCGATGACGAGCTTCATCGCCGGGCGGATGGGGTAAATCCACTCCTTCTGTGCGATGTACTCCTTGAGGATGTCGTTCTGGAGCGTGCCGGAAATCTTGCTGAAGTCGGCGCCCTGCTTCTCGGCGACGACCAGATACATCGCCAGCAGGACGGAGGCCGGGGCGTTGATGGTCTGCGAGACCGTCACCTCTTCGAGCGGGATGCCGTCGAAGAGCACTTCCATGTCGGCGAGCGAAGAGACGGCGACGCCGCACTTGCCGACCTCGCCTTCGGAGAGCGGCGAGTCGGCGTCGTAGCCCATCAGCGTCGGCAAATCGTAGGCGACCGAGAGGCCGGTCTGCCCCTGGGCCATGAGGTACTTGAAGCGGGCGTTCGTCTCCTCGGGCGTGCCGAAGCCGGCGAACTGGCGCATCGTCCAGAGCTTGCCGCGGTAGCCCGTGGGATGTATGCCGCGCGTGTACGGGAACTCGCCCGGGAAGGCCGTGTCTCCCTCGAAGTCTATGTCCTCCACGTCGGCCGGCGTGTAGAGCCGGTTGACCTCGTCGAGCGAGACGGTCTCGAAGCGGCGCCTGCGCTCGGGCCTCTTTTTGAGGACGGGCTCCAGCGTTTCACGCTCCCAACGCTCGGCCGACGCCTGCTCGGGCGAGGTGATCTCTTTCGTCTCGGGCATAAGGCTTAAGTCGCTCCGCATCGCCTGATTTTCGTTAAGTTTAACGGTAATTCGATATTAGTTGACCCTCCGGGGAGTGTCAACCGAGCTTTCCGCGGGCCACCGAACAAAATAAGAGCGCGGTCGCCGGGAAGACCGAGCGGCCGCGCAATTCGAGACGGGGACGATTGCTAAATAAAATTAGGGACGGGCCTTACGGGAGCGGGACGACCACCTCGTTGGCGCGCACCATGTTCATGCGTTCGCGGGCGAGCGTCTCGATGGCGTGTCGGTCGCTGCTCAGGCGGTTGACCTCCTGCTTCAGCGCCTCGTTCTGGCCGCGAATCTTCTGAACGTCGGTGCTCATCTGCCCGAACTCCTGCTCGGCCGAGAGCATCCTGGCGTGCGTCCGCATCGTCATCGTCACGCAGACGGCGAAGGTCGCAAGCATGATGGTGCAGAAGACTACCCAGGAAGGGATAGGCAGTCCGCGACGGCGCACGCCCGGGAGGGAGACGACGGCGTCGGGGCTCGTAACTTGTGAAGTGGAAGCGAGCGTCAGGGCTCGCGCTACGGGCTGCTGCGCGGCGAGTCGGGAGTCGGTCCAGTACGGATTGGCGGCCATTTCTTCTAACACCTCCAAGGTCTTGTCCTGTCTAGGGTTGCGGCGAAATCAGCGCCGGCTTCTCGGTGCCCGGGGGGGGCACGTCAGCAGCCAAGAGTCGCCCGGCGCTCTGTTTCGCTTTGGTGAACTTCCGCGCGTTGCGTGGCCGACGGCTTCGGAACCCGGAGAAGGGAAAGCACCTGCTCTCACCGACCGCGAGTTGTTTAACGTAAAGCTGCGAACGAGGTCACAACGGCGTGTGCAACGAAGCTTTTCTCAAAGGATCATGCCCATTTGGTTGTCGCTCAAGAAGATAGCGACAGGCGTGCGGAATGTAGCATGCGACTCTTTGACAGTAAAGATATTCTTTTTCAACAAGTTAGAGAGCTAAGTTCAACGTTTACATGAAGTAAGCGTTGTTAACCTCTCGTTTTGGCGAACAGGGGGCGAACGGAAATCCGCCGCGAGGGCAGACAGGTAGGACGGCCTTTCTCGGCAGTAGGATACGGACCGGAGAAGCCTGTCACAGGTGTGGAAAAGGTGAGAGGGTTTAGCGATAGCCGACATGGGCTGTTAAACATAGACTGTTAAAACCAGTTGACACCTCACGGCATGATTACATAGACTGAATTGCCCTTCGTCGGCGGACGGGTTCGGAAAGAGACCGGCGCCGACGAAATTACTTCCCGCAAACAGTTCTGATCGTTGTATTTAGCTCTCCTCTCCCTGTTTTACCCGATGGGCCCGTCCGTTCAGAAACCTTAATTGCTGTGTTTATCAAGGGGTAAGTGAATGTCCGGTATTCCGGTTTCGTCCCCGGGGGGGGAGCCCGAAATGGGAGAGGCGAAAGCCTTCCAGCTACCACTGGCGTCAATGGTGCGTGCTCTGTGCAGGGGAGCGGCCACCAGTTCCGACGTGCTCTACGAGATGATGCTGAAGGCCGCCCTGATGGTTGACGCCACGGCGCAGACCTACGGGATGGCGACCTTCTCACACAAACTCGGGGAGCGCCCGCGTCTGAACTGGGTGGAAGGGCTGGACCAGGAAGAGTTGGCCGACGCGGAATCACGCGTCGAAGCCGCCATGAGCGGGGCGGAGGCGGCACTGGAGATGAAGGCGGGCGATCCCATCATCTGCCTCATCCTCTCGGCCACGACGCAGAAGCGTGAGGGCGCGGCCGTCTACGCCCGCTGCGTGCACCCTCTGACCGAGCGGCAGGCGGCAGAGTTGAGAATCCTCTCCGAGGTCGCGAAACTCGCGCACGCCCACGCGCAGTTGCGCGAGGAGCTGTACAGGCCGGTCGAGGCGCTACACCTCGCGGGCGTCGCGGCGGCCTCGCTGCCGGGCATGATCTTCGTCAGCCGGGCGATGACGGGCCTTACCAATTCGGTCGAGCGGATTAAGGACTCGGACTCGACGGTGCTCATCCAGGGCGAGTCGGGGACGGGCAAGGAGTTGGTCGCGCGCGCCGTCCACCGCCTGAGCCGGCGGTCGCAGGCGCCCTTCATCCCCTTCAACTGCACGGCGGCGCCGGCCGACCTCATCGAGAGCCTTCTGTTCGGACACCGCAAGGGCGCCTTCACGGGCGCGCACGCCGACCACGAGGGTCTCGTGCGCGCGGCGGAGGGCGGCACGCTCTTCCTCGACGAAGTGGGCGACCTGCCGCTCGCGCTTCAGCCGAAGCTCTTAAGGTTCTTGCAGGAGGGCGAGGTCCACACTCTGGGCGAACGCGCGCCCCGGCGCGTCAACGTCCGGGTGCTGGCGGCGACGCACAAAGACCTTGAGAAGATGGTGAGGGAAGGCACGTTCCGCGAAGACCTTTATTACCGCGTCGCCGCGCTCACCGTGCGCGTGCCGCCGCTGCGCGAGAGGCCGGACGACATCGCCGCGCTCATCTCGCACTACCTCTCACACTACGCGCGTCGCAACGCCCGGGCCGTCGCGGGCATCACGCAGGAGGCCATTGACGTGCTCCAGAGTTACGCGTGGCCGGGGAACGTGCGCGAGCTGGCGGCGGAGATCGAGCGGCTCGTCCTCTACACGGACGAGGGCTGCTACATCGGCGTCGGGCAGATCAGCCCGCGCATACGGCCGGAGCCGGTTCAGGCCGAAGCCGCGTGCGCCGAGCAGACGCCGGCCCACCTCGAAAACATGCTCGAAGACTACGAGCGCCGCGTCATCACGGAGACGCTGCGGCGCAACAACTACAACGTGGCGCGCGCCGCGACGGCGCTCGGGCTCGGGTCGCGTCAGACCCTCTACAAGAAGCTGAAGCGGCTGACCATCAACGTCGGCGACTTCCTACAGGACGACCAGCAGCCCGGCCTCCAGCTTCGCTCCGACGGGGCGTGAGCCCTCTCGCGCCCCGCCTCTACAACCCCGCCTGGTAATCCGATGATTCTCACAAAAGTCCTTCTGTTCGCGTGCGCCATGTTGATTCACGAGCTGGGCCATCTGCTGGCCGCGCGCGCGTGTGGCGTGCCGGCCTCGGAGCTGGGGTTGGGCTGGGGGCCGAAGCTCTTCGGCTTCCGCGTGGGCGGCGTCCTCTTCAAGCTGCACGCGCTGCCCATCGGCGCGTACGTGCGCCTCGACATGAAGGCTTTGCAGACGAAGGCGCTGTCGTCGCAGGTGTTCGTGCTGCTCGCGGGCGTGTTCGTGAACATCGCGGCGGCGCTTCTGACGCAGGGGACGTGGTTCAGTTTAATGAATTGGCTTCTGGCCGCGACGAACCTTCTGCCGCTCTACCAGCAGGACGGTTGGAAGTGCGGGATGGTGATGTTGAGAAAGGTGCTGGCGAGGCGGAGCCCGCTCGTCGAGTGGACGTTCACCATCGCGGGCGGCGTCGTCAGCCTCGCCGCGTTTGCGTCCTTCGCCTTCCGCTACCTCTGATCCCTTAAAGAAAACTGACTGGCCGCGTGCGTCGCCGCCGGTTGAAGCCCGAGAGGTTGGGCTGTCAACCGGCGGCGACAAGTTTTTAAGTCACTGTCGCGGATAAGGTTGCGGGTAAGGCCCGGTGAACTCGGCGCGAAAGGCGCGGAGGGTTTGTCGCCGCCCGTTAACAAGCACGAAGGCGGGGCTGTGCGGAATGTCCTGGTTTGCGGGGGTTTCCTTTCATTAACCCAGTGGCACGGGCCTTGAATTAGGCAGGAACGACCGGGCGAAAGCGACCGCACGTAGAGTGGCACCGAAATGTGGGAGCGGCGGTCCGGCAGGAGAAAGAGACATGAAAAAAGTCTTCGTCAAAACGTTGGTCGGGATTGTGAGCGTGATGCTGGTCGTGCCTTTCGTCGCCGCGGCGCTGCTCGTAGGGGCACGGGCGGTCGCGGAGTCAGAGAGCACGGAGCAGCGACTCCTCCTGGTCGGGCTGGCGTTCGGCGGGGCACTTTTCAGTGGCCTCCGCAACTTCGGACGCGGGGACGACGGCGCGCGGGAGGGGCAAGAACTGCGCGCGGCGTCGCCGGCCGTCGGAGCGAGGGGCCACGCTTTCATGAACACGCGCGGGCTGTAAAGCCGCCCGCCTCAGCAATCGTCCGGCCGGCCGCCGCAAAGGGCGCGCGCGAACGGGCCTGAACCTCGACACTCAAACCCATCTCAAAAGGAGCAAGCAAACAAATGTTGAAGAATTTCCTCCGCGATGAATCTGGTCTGGAGCTTTCCGAGTACGCCGTCGCCGCCGCGCTCGTCGCGCTGGCCGTCGTCTTCGCCTTCGGTAACCTCGGCGGCGCGATCAACGATAAGATCACGGAACTGACCGGCTACATCCGCGACGGCGCCCCCCAGTAAGGCCGCGACCGCTCGCTTCACCCCGCGGCGGCGCGCCCGCTTCCCCCTCGTCCAAGGGACGAAGTCGGGCGCGCCGCCGGTTCCCCTCGAAACCCTTAACCAGCTCTTAAAGAAGATAAGTAGTCATGCCGATCCCCTTCGCCATCACGGTCGCGTCGCTGCTCGTCCCGCTCGCCATCATCATTACTTATTACGACGTGCGCTACCGACGCATCCCCAACGCCTTCGTGCTGGCGACGCTCTTCTCGGGGCTCGCCATCAACGCCTTTTACGGCGGCGTCTGGGGCCTGGCCGCGAGCTTGGGCGGACTCGGGCTCGCCTTCGGGCTGATGTTCATGCTGCACGTCTTCGGCGCGATGGGCGCGGGCGACGTGAAGCTGTTCGGGGCCATCGGCGCGGTGCTCGGCGTGCATTTGGTGCCCACGACCTTCGTCGTCGTGCTGCTGACGGGCGGCCTGCTCGCGCTCTACACGATGCTGCGCTCGCGCCTGTTCGCCGAGACGATGGTCAGGGTCTTGCAGATCTTCGCCGGCCTGCTGCCGGGCTGGACGATGCCGCGCTTCGCCGTGCCGGCCGACCGGCGCCACACCATACCCTACGGGGTCGCCATCACCTTCGGCAGCCTGATCTCGCTCTTCGTCTTCCGCTTCTAGCGGGAGCCGCGCGCAAAGTTTCACCGTCAACCACGGACCCCCTGGAGTTGGAAGGAAAAGCCATGCGGAACAAACGTCTTCTCGTCGTGCTCGTCGGCGCCGCCGTCTTCGGCCTGCTCGCGGCCGTCTCGGTCAGCCGCTACCTCTCGAACGCGCAGGCCACGCCGCGCAACCTGGCGAACGTCGTCGTCGCGAAGGTGGACATCCCGCTCGGCACGAAGGTCGTCGCCGAGCAGTTGATGACGGCGCAGTTCCCGACGGGCGCGCTGCCCGACGGCGTCTTCGACAACCCGGAGAAGCTGGTGGGCCGCGTCTCGGTCGTGAACATCGCGGCGCGCGAGCCCGTGACGGACTTCAAGCTGGCGGCCGAGGGCTCGGCCGGCGGCCTCTCCGCCGTCATCCCCGAGGGCTACCGCGCGATGACCGTCAAGGTGGACGACGTGATCGGCGTCTCGGGCTTCCTCCAGCCGGGGACGATGGTGGACGTGCTGACCGTCATCGAGCCGCCCGACCAGAACGCGCAGCGCAACCCCATCTCGAAGATCGTCATACAGAACGTCAAGGTGCTGGCCTCGGGCCAGAACATTGACAAGCCGAAGAACGAGCGCGAGGCCGAGTCGGTCCGCGCCGTCACCTTGCAGGTCACGCCCGAGCAGGCCGAGAAGCTGGCGCTGGCCTCGACGGAGGGCAAGCTCCGCCTCGTCCTTCGCAACATGATTGACCAGGGCGACGAGCAGACGCCGGGCGCCAACAAGAAGTCGCTGCTCTCGGGCGAGCACGCCATGCCCGCCCCGGAGCCGGGCGCGCTCAAGAGCGAGCAGACGACCAGGCGCGTCGCCTCCGCCCCCGCGCCCATCCGGCACCGAAGCCCGCGCGCCTCAGTGGCTGCCCAGCCAGAGCCGCAGCCCGCGCAGCCGGCCGCGCCCCCCGCGCCGCCGCGGCCCAAGGTCGAGATGATTCAGGGGACCAAGAGGAGCACGGTCGAGTTCCCATAAACGAGGTCGGCGCACCGGCCCCCGGTTAGAAGCCCGCCCTGTCCGGCACAACCTGCCGCATGGCATGAGGGACGGCTCTTAACGAGGAGACGGGGGCCGCGCGCCGGCACCGCCCAGAAGACACCGCCCGCACACAGACGCCGACAGCCACGAAGGAGTTTACAGTCATGCAGAAAAGTTCTCTCGCCGCACGCCTCTTCCTCTCCGCGGTCGTCGTGCTCGCCGCCACGGTCGCGCTCAACGCGCAGCAGGCCAACTCGGTGAGCGCCTCGTTCGACTCGCAGGAAAAGGAGCCGGTCCAGATCAACGTCATGGTCGGGCAGTCGCGCGTCCTCAACTTCGACGCCGCCATCGGCCGCTTCTCCGTCTCCGACCCGAACGTGGCCGAGGCCGTGCTCGTCGCGCAGGACCAGGTGCTCGTCAACGGCAAGGCGTTCGGGCAGGTCAACTTCATCGCCTGGGACCAGAAGGGCGCGCGCTTCGTCGTCTTCGACGTGTACGTGCGCACCAACCTCGCGCTCATCGACTCGCAGATTCGCTCGCTCTTCCCGAAGGAGAAGATAGAGCTGAGCCAGGCAAACGGTTCGGTCGTCATCTCGGGCAGCGTGTCGAGCCCGAAGACGGGCGAGCGCGTCGAGGCCGTGGTGAAGGCCGCCGGCTTCAACGTCGTCAACATGCTTGAGACGCCGGTGACGGGCAAGGCGCAGATTCAGCTCCAGGTCCGCGTCGCCGAGGTCAGCCGCTCGCGCCTGCGCGAGCTGGGCGCGACCTACGCCTACCAGGCCGGCCCCGGCGTCGGCGGCGTCATCGGCTCGGGCGGCGGCCCCTGGACGGCGGGCAAGGTCGACCAGGGCAACATCTTCGGCTCGATGATCGGCAGCGCCCTGAACCTCTTCGTGATGGGCGGCAACACCTACAACTTCATCCACGCGCTGAAGACGCAGGGCGCGCTCCGCTCGCTGGCCGAGCCGAACCTGATAGCGATGGACGGCCAGCAGGCCAGCTTCCTCGCGGGCGGCGAGTTCCCCGTGCCGATGGTGCAGGGCAACGGCGACAAAACGACCGTCACCATCGTCTTCAAGGAGTACGGCGTCCGCCTCAACTTCAAGCCCACCATCCTCGACGAGGACCACATCCGCCTTGAGCTTGAGCCCGAGGTCTCGACCATCGACTTCGCCAACGGCGTCAAGTTCGACGGCTTCCTCATCCCCGCGCTCAAGACGCGCCGCGCCAAGACGGGCGTCGAGCTGCGCGACGGCCAGAGCTTCGCGCTCGCCGGCCTCATCGACAACCAGGAGACGCGCTCGCTCTCGAAGATGCCCATCGTCGGCGACATCCCCATCCTCGGCACGCTCTTCAACTCGAAGTCGTTCCAGAAGAGCGAGACCGAGCTGATGTTCATCGTCACGGCCAACATGGTCCGTCCGGTCCGCCCCGATGACCTCCCGCAGATGCGCGGCGTTGACGGGCTCAAGACCGGCTCGCCGCTCGGCATCGAGCCGAAGGGCGAGGGCATCCAGGGCGACCACGGCTTCTCTACGGGGCAGGGCAACGCCGCCACGTCGTGGGCCACGCCCACGCCCGAGGCCCCGAAGCCCGCGCCGCGCAAGTCCGAGAAGGTGAAGGCCGCCAAGGCGCCCAGGATGCCCAGGTCCGGCGCGGTGGCGACCCCGCAGACGGTCGCTTACGCGCCGGCCGCGCAGGCGAACGCCGCCGGCCCGAGCGTCGCGCCCGAGCAGTAAGCGTCAGGTTGAGAACTCACCCGTTGCGCACTGGCGCCTTTGCGTGAGGCTCCAAAGAGAGCTGGCAGAGGCGCCGGGGCGCAAAGAAGAGATAGGCGAGAGGAGGGCAGGCGATGAGGTCAGAAAGGGAAGCGAGGGAGCGCGGCTCGGTGCTCACGGTCAGCGCCTTCGGGATGCTGGCGTTCCTCGTCGCCGTCGGGCTCTGCGTTGACATCAGCCACCTCTACGTCGTGAAGGCGGAGTTGCAGAACGCGGCCGACGCCGCCGCCCTCGCGGGCGCCTCCGCCCTCAACTCCAGCCCCGCCGGCATCACGGCCGCCGCCGCCCGCGCCAGCGAGGAGATGAACAAGTACGAGTTCAACAACACGGAGACGGAGATCACGCCCGACGACGTGAAGTTCGCCGTCAACTTCGAAGGGCCGTACGTGGACGCCGCCTCCGCCCAGGCGCAGGCCGCACAGGTCCGCTTCGTCAAGGTCCAGGTGCCGTCGAAGGCAGTCGGCGTCGTCCTGTCGGCGCAGGCCATCGGCAGCAACACGGTCAACGTCTCGCAGCAGGCCATCGCCGGCATGAGCGTCCCGCCCAACGTCATGTGCGAGTGGATTCCGCTCTCCGTGATTGACGACGACGTGGCGAACCCGTTCAAGCCGGGCGACACCTACATCATCCGCGGCGGCCCGCACGGCAGCGTCTCGCCGGGCAACTACCAGATTCTCGCCATCGCCGGCCGCGGCGGCTCGGCCGCCCGCGAGGGCCTGGCCCGCGGCGTCAACGAGTGCGCCGCGCCCGGCGCCGTCTACGAGAAGGAGACGAAGCCGGGCATCACGGCCGGCCCCGTCCGCCAGGGCCTCAACACGCGCTTCGACGAGTATGCCTCCGGCATGGACTGGACCGACTTCCCGCCCGACACGAACATTAAAGAAGGCATCACCTTCGCACAGTATCTCGCGGCCACGCCGGGCAGCACCAACTGGGAAGACCCGACGCCGGGCCACATCGGCGTCCCGATGCGCCGCGTCGTCATCATCCCGCTCCTCGCGCTGAGCCAGTACGACCCCGGCCGCGACGACGTGACGTTCTACAAGTTCGCCGCCTTCTTCCTCCAGACGAAGGTCAGCGGCGGTTCGGGCGGCGACGTGGTAGCCGAGTACATCGGCCAGCGCATCATCTTCGGCATGGGCGGCTACCTGCCGGGCGCCGGCCCCGTCGTGCCCGAGCTTGCCAACCCGGTGCTCTACAAGTGAGGAGGACGAGAGCCGTGCTGAAGGGAATGAAGATAGGGCGCTCGCGGGTGCGGGGCTTCGCGCGCGACGAGCGCGGGACGCAGCTCGTCGAGCTGGCGCTCGTGCTCCCCATCCTGCTCGTGCTCTTCGGCGCCGCCGCCGAGTTCGGCCGCTTCTTCTACACCTACCAGACGCTGGCGAAGGCGACGCGCACCGGCGCCCGCTACCTGACCATCAAGCAGCCGACGGCCGACAACGACGAGAACGCGCAGAACATGGTCGTCTACGGCAACCCCGAAGGCACGGGCGACCCCGTAGTCTCGGGGCTCACGCCCGGCATGGTCCGCGTCGTGCGCGAGGGCGCAAACCCCGCCCTCCCCGACCACGTCACCGTCCGCATCGAGGGCTACGCCTACGAGCCCCTCTTCAACCTCGTTAAGTTCTCCGGCGACAGCCGCACCTCGCTGCGCATCAACGTTGACCCGAGCACGAAGATGAGGATGTTTTTGTCGATCCCGAGCTGAAGGCTTCGGGGAGGAGGCATGTGATGAAGCGCGGCGTGAGAGGAAGGAAAGGCGAGCGTGGTGCGGCGCTGGTGGAGTTCGCCATCGGCGCGGCCGTCTTCCTGACGGCCACCTTCGGCGTGCTCGAATTCTCGCGCCTGCTCTGGATTCACAACGCGCTCTCGGACGCCGCCCGCCGCGGCGCCCGCTACGCCGTCAACCACTCCCTGCCGGCCGACGAGGCGGCCGTCAAGAACGTCGCCGTCTACGGCAACCCCGAGGGCACGGGCAACCGGCTCGTCACCGGCCTCGACCCCGAACAGAACGTCACCGTCACCTACACCGTCTCTCCCGTCACCGGCATCTTCGGCTACCCGGACGGCACCGTCACGGTCGGCATCACCAACTACGAGTTCCGCTTCGTCGTCCCCTTCGTCACGCGCACGCTGACGCTGCCCGCCTACTCGACGACGTTGACGGCCGAGAGCGCCGGCATGATCCCGCCCGACGTGACGCCGACGCCCATCCCCGGAGGCGGCACCCCGACGCCCACGCCCACGCCCGGCACGACGCCGACGCCAGCGCCGACCCCGACTCCGGCACCCACACCCGCGCCGACCCCGACTCCGGCCCCGACGCCGGCTCCCACGCCGACTCCGGCCCCGACGCCGACGCCGACGCCGCGGGCCTGTAGGAAGGGCGAGTACGTTTCGAGCGGCTGCACCTGCCAGGCGCCGATGAAGGTCAACAAGTTCGGCAGGTGCAACTGACGCGAACCGTCGTGACCGAACTCGAAGACCCAAGGGATTAAGGGACACGAGATGACTCAACAGCTAACCTTCGTCGTACTCAGCACGGGCCTCGAAACCTTCCGCGAGATACGCGGCGCGATCTCGGCGCAGGACGGCGCGCGCCTGCTCGCGGGCGGCGACGACACCGAGCAGGTCGTCGGCGAGATAGTGCGCCTCAAGCCCTCGGCGGCCATCATCGCGCTGGGGCAGACGCCCGAAGCGGAGCTGCGCGTCGTCGAGCGCGTCGCCCGCGAGTGCCCGCAGACGGCCGTCATCTGCGCCTCGCGCGACGCCTCGCCCGACCTCATCCTGCGCAGTTTGCGGGCCGGCGCCCGCGAGTTCCTGCGCCTGCCCGTCATCCCCGAAGAGTTCCGCACCGTCTACGAGCGCACCGCGCAGTTCTGCGCCGTGCAGCCCGAGGCGCCGAAGAAGCGCGGCCGCGTCGTCGCCGTCTTCTCCTCGAAGGGCGGCACGGGCACGACCTTCATCGCGGCCAACGTCGCGGCGGCGATGAGCGCGCCGACCGTCCTCGTCGACCTGAACCTACAGGCCGGCGACCTCGGCCTCTTCCTCGGCGTCGAGCCGAAGTTCTCCATCGCCGACCTCGTCGAGAACCGCGAGCGCGTGGACGACTCGCTCCTGCGCAGCTACCTCGCGCCGCACTCGGCGAACCTTAGCTTGCTGGCCGCGCCGCGCGAGGCCGACTCGGCCGACGACATCGAGCCCGAGCACGTCTTCGAGGTGCTCGAAATCCTGCGCGAGCGCCACGAGTACGTCGTCATCGACCCGCAGCACACCTTCGACGCCATCACGCTGGCCGCGCTCGACCAGGCCGACGACATCCTGCTGGTCCTGACGCTCGACATCCCGGCCATCCGCAGCACGCAGCGCGCGCTGCAAATCTTCGACCGGCTCGGCTACCCGCGCCACAAGCTGCACGTCGTCGTCAACCGCTTCAGCAAGCAGATCGACCTCGACCTCCGGCAGGTCGAGCGCTTCCTCGGCGAGCGCGTGATGGGCTACGTGCAGAGCGACTACAAGACGGCGGTCAACTCCATCAACCTCGGCCAGCCGCTCGTCACCTCCGAGCCCGGCTCGAAGATCGCCACCGAGCTGCGCCAGATAGCCTCGCAAGTCACGGGGGCCGCGCCCGCGCAAGCGCCCCAGCAGGAGCCGCAGCCGCGCCGCCGCCTCTTCGGCTCGCTCCTCCGGCGCGACAAGCAGGCCGCCGACCAGCTCACGGCCGTCTCTTAACCACTGTCCGC
>DATHBF010000602.1:0-12298 GCA_035296285.1 Pyrinomonadaceae bacterium
CAGTTCGAGGAATGACGCCTGCCGGTCGCGCGGTCTTCGAGCACGACGTAGACGCCGGAGGGCAGGGCGGCGCGCGCGACGTTGAAGGAGAACGTGCGCATCTCGGAAGGGCCGGCGAGCGCGCAGTAGTTGTAAATCTCCTTGCGCGTCGCCACGTCGAAGACTCGCAGCCAGGAACGCGCCGCCGACCTGTTCTCGCCGCACGGGGGCAGCTCCGGCGCCCTCTCGAAGAGGATGGACGGGAACGCGGCGTAGTTCGTCACGCCGAGCGTGATACCGACGTAAGGCTTGCCGTCGCTGCCCTTCACGGTCGCGTCCAGGCCCCTCCAGTTGAGCAGCGGGCGCGGCACCTTCAACTCGGCCGGCGCGGCCTGCCGGGTTCTAACCTCGGCCGGGCGCTGCGCCTCAACGACCGAGGCACACGCGACGAGCGCCATGACACAGATGACTCCCTTTATCACTCGACACTCCTTCTACTTGGTGCCAACCCTCCGCGCCGACGCATGGCGCAAGCAGCGCGACAGTCAGCAGTAGAATCCGTCGCATGAACCCTCACCCCTCGCGCGCGGACGTGTAGTCGCGCGCGAAAGCTAACACGCAGTCCGATTGCAATAAATACGTAAATTTACCTATACTCGCCCCCCGTCAGACGATGCGAAGCCTCGACTGGAAACAGACCAGGGCCGTACTCTCCGCGCTCGACCTTCTCTACTCGGACGTTGAGCCCGACACGCTGCCGCGACGCCTGCTCGGCGCGGCGCGGGCGGCAGTCGCTTCCGAGACCGTACTGGTGGACGGCTTCGGCGCGGCCAACGAGATGAGGTCTCTGGCCCAGTACCCCGCGGGCCTGATGACCCCCGGCGACTACGCCGCCCTCGCACACCTCCTGCCCACGCACCCTCTTTTCAAGAAGGTGGTCCTCACACGCCAGACCGCGCCGTTCCGCATCAAGGACATCGTGTCGCCGACGGAGTTTCGCAAGACGGCGCTTTACCACGAGATGTTCCGCCCCATGGCTATCAGCGACCAGCTCATCATGGGGGTCCGGGGCCTGCGCGGCGACTCGTTCGTCACCTGCTGCCTGAACCGCGACGGGCGCGGCTTCACGCAATCCGACCGGCAGGCGATGCGGCTCGTCGGCCCGCACCTGGCCGCCGCCGTCAAAGGCGCGCAGTCGCTACAGAGGGCGCGGGAGTCCGAGGCCCGCCTGCGGGTCGCGCTCAACACGCCGGCGCGGGCGCTTGTCGTCGTCGCGCCGAGCAGCCGCATCACCTACGCCACCGAATCCGCCGCGCCGCTGGCGCAAAAGTACTTCGGCCGCGGCGCGCTCTGCGGCGACAGGCTGCCGCCGGAAGTCGAGTCTTGGCGGCGGGAGTTCGAGGACGCGCGCGGCGGCGGCGACTATCACCCGCCGGCCGGGGCGCGCGTCCGGGCCGGCGCCGACGGCGAGCTGCGCGTCACCTTCGCGCCGAACGGCGCGACCGGCGAACTGATGCTGCTGCTGGAGGAGAAGTCCTACCCCACGCCGGAGAGGCTGCGCGCGCTCGGGCTGACGAAGCGCGAGGCCGAAGTCCTCTTCTGGGTGGCGCAGGGCAAGACCGACTGGGAGGCGGCGGCCCTGTGCGGCATCAGCCCGCGCACGGTGCAAATCCACCTCGCCCGCGTCTATGCAAAACTCGGCGTCGAGAATCGCACGGCGGCGACGTTGAAGATGTTCGAGCTTTTGCAATCGTGAACGCCGGGCCGCCAAAGCTTCTCATTTATCAGGCCTGGTGATTAAATAACGCGCGAAGTCTGAATGGCGGTGCCCACCATGACCCGACGCGCAGCTCTCACACGCGAAGAGATCCTTTCCCTCCCCGGCAACAGGCCGGTTTACGAGGCGCTGAACGCCACGTTGCGCGACCTAAAGCCCGTCGCCTTCGTCGGCGCGGGGGCCTCGGCCGGCATGTACCCGCTGTGGGGCGAACTCATTGGGCTGCTCGCGGACTACGCCGTCGTGGAGGGCAAGGCCGGGCCGAAGGACGCCGACCGCTGGAAGGCCGACAAGACTTTCACGCCGCAGCAGCGCGTCAACACGATCCTCCGCAAGCTCGGCGAGGCGCACTACCACAACTTTCTCAAGGCGACCTTCGGCCCGCGCCGCGGCCCCGACGGCAGGCGCTACACGCCGACGCACGCCGCGCTGATGCGCCTGCCCTTCCACGGCTACGTCACGACCAACTACGACCCCGGCCTCGAATTCGCCCGCATGGAACTGCGCCCGGGCTGCCTCACGACCGGCACGCCCACATGGCAGGACGACGGCGAAGTCCACCGCTGGCTGGTAAGGGATGCGGCCGCGCCCAAAGAGGATGGGCGCGAAGGGTGGTTGTCGAGTAAGACCGTCGTGCCGGGGGACGAGTGCCCCATCCTCTGGCTGCACGGCTACTGGCAGCGGCCACAGAGTATCGTGCTGAACAGCGGCGAGTATTCCGCGGCTTACAATGAGAGGCTCTACCGCCGCCTGTTCGGCTCCCTGTGGATGGAGCGCCAACTCATCTTCGTCGGCTTCGGGTTCCAGGACCCGCAGTTCACCTTCATGGTCAGAGAGTACCTGCGCGAATTGGAGGACGCCCGCGCGCTCCTGAGACATGTCGCCATCCTCGGCCTGCCGGCGAAGGAAGACGGCTCGCCGCCGGACGAAAGCGTCGTCCGCGAGTGGCGTGAGAATCTCGAAGCCGAGTACTACGTCCGCCCGCTCTTCTACCCCGTGCACGGCGGGGACCACTCCGCGCTACACGTCCTGCTGGACGACGTTGCCGCCGCGTGCGGCCGAGCCACGCCCGGCCCCGCCGTCGTGGCGTCCGCCGCGCCGGCGGCCGTGTCGTCGTCGCCGCGCCCCTCTGCGGCCAAGTGGTTCCACGAGCCGACGAACGACGACAAGTTCGTCGGCCGCGAGGACGAGCTCGCGCGCCTCGACCGCTGGGTGCGAGACGCGGCCGTGCGCGCCGTCGGCGTCTCGGCCGTCGGCGGCACCGGCAAGACGGCGCTCGTCGGCCACTGGCTCAAGGAGACGGAGGGCTGGCGCGCGCGCCCCTTCGCGGGCCTCTTCGGCTGGAGCTTCTACCAGGACCGCGACCCCACCAACTTCCTCCATGAGCTTCTCCTGTGGACACACGAGACGCTGGGCACGCCGAAGCCGAAGGAGAGATCACACCTCTTCGATCAGGTGATGGCCGTCTGCCGGCAGCACCCGCTCGTGATAGTGCTCGACGGGCTGGAGGTGTTGCAGGAGGGGCCGGGGGCCGCCCGGCACGGCGCGTTCCTTGACCCCGGCCTGCTCGAATTCCTCAACGCCTTCTGCCACCGCCGACACCACAGCCTCGCCGTGCTCACCAGCCGCTTCGTCTTTGCCGACCTCGCGCGCTTCCTCGGCACCGCCTTCCACCAGCTCGAACTCCACGGCCTCCCTCCCGCGGGCGGGGCCGAGCTGCTGGACGGACTCGGCGTGGGGGGCACTTTCAACGAGCGCGAAGAGGTGAGCGAAAGCCTGGACGGCCACCCGCTGGGCCTCCGCGTTTTCGCCGGCGCCCTGCCGGCCGAAGACCGCGAGCAGCCGTGCCGGTTCCTCAGTTACGCCTTCCGGCCCGGCGAGGTCCGCGCGGGCGCGCCGCTCAACGACAAACTCCGCCGCCTGCTCACCTTCTACGAGAAGAGGCTGCCGGCCGTGCAGGCGCGCCTGCTCAGCGTCGTGGCGCTGTTCCGCACGCCCGTCGCCGACGAGACGGTGTTCCGCCTCGCGCGCGGGCTCTACGGGAGGCAGACGGACCAACCGCTGCCGGAGGACGCGGAACTGAACACCGAACTGAGGAGGCTGCACGCGACCGGCATCCTGACGCACGAGCCCGTCGAAGGCGGCTACGGGAGCGCCTGCCACCCCATCCTGCGCGACCACTTCCGCTCCACCCTGCTCGGCGCGGGCTCGCTGACCGCCCGCCGCGCGGCCGACCTGCTGAAGGGTCCGCCCTCGAACGAGAGGGCTCAGAGCACGTCGGAGATCGAGCCCGTGCTGCTCGCCACCGGCCTGCTCCTCGACGCCGGGGAGTTTGATGCGGCCGACCAGCTTTACCGGGGGCGCCTTGAGAACGGTCACGTCTTCTCCACGCTCCCGGCGCCGACCGAGGGCCTCGGCTGCGCGCTGGGCTTCGTACAGGACGAGGAGCGGCGGCGGCGATGTCAGGAGGTTCTGGGCTCGCACCGCCTGGCGATCTATCTGAACGAGGCGGGCCGGCACGCGATGGATGTCGGCCAGTACGAGCCCGCGCTCCACTACTACGAGGAGTCGCACGCCGTCATCGGCAAGATGACGATGACGCCCCGGAAGAGCGTCAGCATCGTCCTGCAAAACATATCGGAACTGCTCGTCGTGCTGGGCCGGCTCCCCGAGGCCGGGCGCGCCGCCGACAAGGCCATCAGCGACGCGACGCGCGAGATGGATGAGATGGAGATTCGCGACAGCTACGCCTACCGCGGCTGGGCGTCGGCCCTCTCCGGCCATGTCGTGCCCGCCGCCGCCGACTTCACCCTCGGCGATATGATGGAGAAGCTGAACGCACTGGGCCTGCTTCCCGAGAGCGGAAGATTCTACGGGGTCCGCGGCGTCCAGTGGGCGGAGTTGCTCGTGCGCTGCGGCCACACGGACATGGTCGCCCGCCGCATGCAGTCCGACCTCCGCATCTGCGAGCATCGCGGCTGGAAGGCCGACAGCGCCCGCTGCCACTTCATGCTCGGCTGGTGCGCGCTGGCCGAGGGGAGGCTCGAAGACGCCGAGGAAGAATTACGCGTGGCCGAGGTCACAATGCAGCGCGGGCACCTCCTTTACTGGCTCGCCCGCCTGCACGTCGCCGCGGGCGAACTCGCCCTCGCGCGCCGGAACGCCGAGTCGGCGCTCCACAGGGCCGCCGAGGCGCTGACCCTCGCCGCCCCCCGCGGCGTCACGCTCGTCCACGCCGACGCCCTCGTGCTGCGCGGGCGCGCTCGTCTGCTCGAAGGCCGACCCGAGGGCGTCGCCAGCGCACTCGACGACGCCGAAGAGGCCCTGCGCCTGGCCCTCCAATGCGGTTACGCCTGGGCCGAACGCGACGCGCTCCTGCTCGCCGCCGCCGCCCGCGCCTCTTTGGCGGAGGGCCACCGGGCGGCCGGCAACGCTTCGTCCGCCTCCCGCGAACTCGCGGCGTCCCTCCGCGCCGGCCGCGAAGCCGAAGCCCGCGCCGCCGACCTCGTACTCACCGCCGAAAACCTCTCCGCCGCGAAAGCCAAGGCCATGACATGGCTGAGGGAAGCGCCCTGGATGAAGCGACGTAAATGAGGAAGGCGTTTCAGAGGTGGGAACCTTCTCCGCCCTCTACTTGTCCTCAAGTGTCTAAGCGGCGTGATGGAGCGCCCGCTCGATCTCTTTCGGCAGGTCGTCGAACCCGGGCTTCATGACGAAGCCCTGGGCGTTACACTCAAGGGCTTCTTTGAGCCTGGAGGGGTGGTCGCCGGAGTAGAAGACGATGGGCGTGTGCGAGTCGAACTCGCGGATGGACTCGCACAGCTCGGCGCCGGAGAGGGCGCCGAACCTGCTGTCGAGAAGGTAGAGATTAAACACGCCTTCGCGGGCGAGGCGCAGGCCGTCTTCGACGTTTCCGACGGCTTCTACTTCGTAGCCCCAGTGGCCGAGCAGGCGGACGATCAGGTTGCGGGTGTCCTCGTGGTCGTCTACGAAGAGGATGCGAGGGCGCATGGGGGAATCCTTCTTAAGTTCGATTTTGCAGGGGATTTGCGGCTGACGAATCCCGCGAGGCGGAGTCGGGTTAACACCAATCGGTGGTCCGTCAGCCCTCCTGTGGACGGGCGGCACTCTAGCACGGCCGTTTTGAATCGGCAAGCGCCTTAATTTATGAAGGACTCTTCTCGCCGGGCAGCTTGGCGTCGGGCTCGCCGGCCTCGGCCGCCGCGTGCTCGATCTCCGCGTTCACCTTCCCGCCGACCAGTATCGCCGCGCCTGTCAGGTAGAACCACAGCAGCAGTATGATGACCGCCCCGAGCGAGCCGTAGGTCACGGTGTAGCGGTCGAAGTAGCGCAGGTAGAACCGGAAGAGGCAGGAGACGAGCAGCCACAGCGCGACCCCGGCCAGCGAGCCCGGCGTTATCCAGTACCACTTCTGGTGCCGGAGGTCGGGCGCGTAGTAGTAGATGAGCCCGAAGGCCAGCAGCACGAAGCCGAGCACGATGGGCCACTGGATGACCGACCACGCCGACGTGAAGGCGTCGCCCAGGTCGTAGCGGCCGGCCGCCGCCTCGCCGATCTCGCCGCCGTAGAGCACGAGGGACAGCGCCGAGATTATCAGCACGGCGAGCGCGACCGTCAGGCCGATGGAGACGAGGCTCGTCCGCCACAGGGGGCGCGACTCCCGCACCCCGTAGGAGGCGTTCAGAGTCTCGGCCACGGCGCCCATCCCCTGCGACGCGAACCACAGAGCCGCCAGCAGCCCCAGCGAGAGCTTGCCGCCGTCGGCGTTCTTGCTGATCTCGTCCACGGTCGTCGAGATCAGCGCGGCGGCCGAGCGCGGGGCCACGCGCGCGAGATAGCCGAGAAGGTTGTGGCGCAGCTCCGTCCCGGCCTCGGCGAAGTAGCCGAGCATCGTCGTCAGGAAGAGGAGCAGCGGGAAGAGCGCGAGCAGGAAGTAATAGGAGAGGGCCGCCGCGCGCGTGAAGAGGTCGCTGCGGTAGATGTCTATCCAGACGCGCCTGCCCAGCTCGCGCCACGTCAGCCCGCCCAGCTTCCAGAGAGACGCCACCTCTTCCCCCCCCCGCATAGGCACTGAAACTAACACCGCCGCCCGCCCCCGCAAAGCCGAGATTCCTATTGACAGGTGATAGGAGCGGCCTTACACTCCGCCCTATCGGCGGCCGAGAGGAGAAGAAGGTGGAGAAGCAGAAGGCCGATCTCTTGAAACAGGGCACGCTCGAACTGCTCGTCCTGCGCCTGCTCCGCTCGGGGCGCCTGAACGGGTGGGACATCATGCAGCGCCTCCAACTCATCTCCGGCGAGGTGCTCTCGGTCACGCCGGGCGCGCTCTACCCGACGCTGCACAGGCTCGAAGGGCGGGGCGTGATTGCGTCCGAGTGGGGCGCTTCGGAGCAGAACCGGCGGGCGAAGTTCTACACGCTGACGGCCGCGGGGCGTCGGCGGCTCGAAGAGGAGCGCGAGACGTGGGAGCGGTTCGCGGGCGCGGTCGCGGCCGTCCTGCGTGACGCTTGAGCGGGAGGGGGCGGGATGCTCGGCGGCTTAAGGAGGCGTTGGCGCGCGCTGCGGCACGGCGACGAGGCGGACGGCGAGCTTGACGAGGAGTTGCGTTACCACCTTGAGCGCGAGGCCGAGCAGAACGTCCGCGCGGGGATGACGCCGGAGGAGGCGCGCTCGGCCGCGCTCAGGGCTTTCGGCGGGCTGGCGCAGGCGCGGGAGCGTTGCCGCGAGGCGAGGGGCGTGAGGATGTTTCAGGACTTTTGGATGGACCTGCGCTACGGGGCGCGGACGCTTTTGAAGAATCCCGGCTTCGCGCTCGTCGCCGTCGTCACGCTGGCTTTGGGCGTGGGCGCCAACACGGCCATCTTCTCCGTCGTCAACGGCGTGCTGCTGAAGTCACTCGACTTCCCCGAGGCGGACCGGCTCGTCGCGGTTTACGAGACCTCGAAGGAAGTGCCGGCCATGTCGGTCGCCTTCCCGAACTACCTCGACTGGCGCGAGGGGCAGAACGTCTTCGAGGGCCTTGCGGCGCGGATGCCCGCGGGCGGCGTGCTGACGGGCGACGGCGAGCCGGAGCGCGTGACGGGGCGTTGGGTGACGGCCAGCTTCTTCCCCGTGCTCGGCGTGCGTCCGCGGGTCGGGCGGTTCTTCAACGAGGAGGATGACCGGCCCGCCGCCGAGCGCGTGATGGTGATAAGCCACGCCCTCTGGCAGCGTCGCTTCGGGGGCGACCCATCCGTCGTCGGCCGCGCCGTCCGCTACAACGGCGAGAGCTGGACGGTCGTCGGCGTGATGCAGCCGGGCCTCGACTTCTACGGCACGAACAATCTCAACAACGACTTCTTCATCCCCCTCGGCCGTCTCGCCGACCAGGAGTACATGCGCAGCCGCAGCTCGCACCCCGTCATGGTCACGGGGCGGCTGCGGCCGGGCGTCGAGCTGGAGCAGGCGGCCGCGGAGATGCGCGGCCTAGCGGCGCGACTGGGCGCGCGGTTCCCCGAATCGAACGCCGACAACGGCGTGGAGGTGCGCCGATTCCTGGACGATTACGTCGGCGACGCGCGGCCCCCGCTGCTGATGCTGTCGGTCGCGGTCGCGCTGGTGCTGCTGATAGCGTGCGCCAACGTCGCCAACCTGCTGCTGGCGCGGGCCACGACGCGGAGGAAGGAGATTGCGCTGCGCATGGCGCTCGGCGCGGGGCGTGGGCGCATCGTGCGGCAGTTGTTGACGGAGAGTGTGCTGCTCGCGGCGGCCGGAGGCGCGCTCGGGCTGCTGCTGGCCGCGTGGGGCGTGAGCGCCGCCGCGGGGCTCAGTCCCGACACGCTGCCGCGCAGCGAAGGTCTCTCGCTGGACGCGCGCGCCTTCGGCTTCACGCTGCTCCTGACGCTCGTGACGGGCGTCGGCTTCGGCCTCGCGCCCGCGCTCCAAACGTCGCGGGCGGACTTCCACGGCTCGCTGAAGGAAGGCGGGCTCAAGGTGACGGGCGGCGCGGGCGGGCGACGGCTGCGGGGCGCGTTCGTCGTCGCGGAGGTCGCGCTCTCGCTCGTGCTGCTCGTCGGCGCGGGGCTTCTGGTCAAGAGCTTCTGGCGGCTGATGCAGGTTGACCCGGGCTTCGACGCGCGCGGCGTGCTGACGCTGCGCCTGCGCCTGCCCGACGCGAAGTACCGCGAGGCCGCGCAGTCGGCCGCCTTCCTGAAAGAGGTCGCGGCCCGCGTCCGCGCGCTGCCCGGCGTAAGCGCGGCGAGCGTGACGAGCGGTTTCCCGCTCGGGCGCTCGGCCGAGAACGGCTACCTGCTCGAAGGCCAGCCGGAGCCGCGTCAGCCCGGCGAGTGGCCCGTCGCCGTCACGCTTTCGGTTGACGAGAACTACCACCGCGCCCTCGGCATCGCGCTGCTGGCCGGCCGTCACTTCACCGACCGCGACGAGGCCGACTCGCCGCCCGTCGTGATGGTTGACGAGGATTTCGTGCGAAGGCACTTCCCCGGCTCGCCGCCCGCCGCGGCGCTCGGCAAGCGGCTGCGCTTCGGCGGCGAAGGCGAACGGTGGCGCGAGATAGTCGGCGTGACCCGCCACGTCCGGCAGCACGGGCCGGAGGAGGCGGGCCACGCGGGAATCTACCGCCACTGGATGCAGGGCAACCCGAGGTGGGCGGTCGAGAACCTTCGGGCGCTGGACCTCGTGGTGAAGACTTCGGAGGAGCCGCTGAGTCTGGTCGCGCCCGTCAGGCGCGAGGTGCAGGCCGTTGACCGCGACCAGCCATTGGGGAACGTGCGCGGGCTCGAAGACCTTTTGGCGCAGTCGCTCGCGCCGCGCCGCTTCAGCCTGCTGCTCGTCGGCGTCTTCGCGGCGGTCGCGCTGCTGCTCGGCGCGGTCGGCCTCTACGGCGTCCTGTCTTACGTCGTGACGCAGCGCACGCGCGAGATAGGCGTGCGGATGGCGCTCGGCGCGCGGGCCCGAGACGTGCTCGGGCTCGTCATCAAAGACGGGATGGGGCTTGCGCTCGTCGGAGTCGGGGCGGGACTCGCCGTCTCGCTCGCGCTGACGCGCCTGATGTCGGGCCTGCTCTTCGGCGTCTCCGCGACCGACCCTCCGACGTTCGCGTCGCTCACGCTGCTGCTCCTCTTCGTGGCGCTGCTGGCGTGCTACCTGCCGGCGCGGCGCGCGACCAAGATAGACCCGCTCGTCGCCCTCCGGCACGAATGACTGGACGCGCGGCCGCATCTTGGACAACGCGGCGGCACTCCAATATAATCCGTGTCACCGTCGGGTCAGCTTAAAGACTCTCTCCCGCTAGTGCTGTAACTCCCCCTCGGACGAAGCCGGTCCTAAATCCCGGTGTGAGCGAACATATGAAGTACCCTCGCGCCCATATCGCCGTCCGAGCGGAGGCGGCCGCACCGCCGGCCCCCCGCCGAGCCGTCCCTGCGGCCCGTCTCGATACCTTTATGAAGAAGATTTTCCTGCTCGGCATCATCGTGTGTGCCGTCGTGCCCGCTGCCGTGGCGGGGGTTTGGCAGCGCGGCGGGGGGGCGGAAGTCTATCACCGCGACGGCGCGAGGTTCGCACTCGAAGGCCGGCTCGACGAGGCGGCGAAAGCTTTCGAGCAGGCCGTCGCGCTCGACCCGACGAACGGCAACGCCTACTACGGCCTCGGCAACGTCTACGCCGAGCTTGGTCGCTGGGAGGACGCCAGCCTCGCCTACTACAAGGCCGTCAGTCTCAACAAGGAGGACGTGGAGGCGTACAACAACCTCGGCGTCGTGCTCGGCATGCGCGGGCTGCACAAGCAGGCCGCCGCCGCCTTCGAGCGGGCCACCAAAATCTACCCGAAGTGGGCCGAGCCCCACTACCACCTCGGCGAAGCCCGGCGCGCGCTCGGCGAGGAGGAGGAGGCGCGCGAAGCCTTCGGCAGGGCACTCCGCCTGCGCCCCGACTACGCCTCGCGCCCGCCCCGCCCGTTCGTGACGGCCCGCACGAAGACGGCGGCCGCGCCGACGCCGCGCCGCGGAGTCCTCGACGCCATGAACGCCGTCAACCTCGGACCCACCCGGGCCGAGACGACCGCCCCGGCCCCGACGCCCACTCCCACGGCCGCCCGCGCCACACTCCCCACGGCCCCCGCCGCCTCGCCCACCCCGGCTTCGTCCGCCCCGCCGGCCGCGGGAGACAACGCCGATTCGACGCCCTACGACCTCGGCGTCAGGGAGGCCCGCGCCGGCCGTCACCGTGAAGCGGTCGCGGCCTTCCGCCAGGCCGTCCTGCTCGACAGGAGGAACGTCTCAGCCTACCGCGCGCTCGGCGACGCTTACGCCGCGCTCGGCGACTGGCGCAACTCCGTTGACGCGTACGAACAGGCCGCGCGCCTCGCCCCCGACAACGCCGAGATTTACCAGAGCCTCGGCAGGGCTTACACGAAGCTGCGCGAGACGCCGGGCGCCGCGGGCGAACCCGTAGGCACGGAGGCGTCGGCCGCGCGGCCGACGCCCGCCAACGCCGCCACGAGCGCGGCCAGAGTGACGCCTGACGACCCGGACCCCACGGCCGTCTACCGCGTCGGCCCCGGCGACGTGCTCGAAGTACGACTGCTCAAAGGGCGCGAGCGGCGCTCCTCCGCCTACGAGGTCGCGCCGACGGGGCTCCTCGACTACCCCGCGCTCAGACAGCCGTTGGCCGTCGCGGGCCTGACGCCCGATGAGGTGGCCGCGCGCATCGGGGCCGCGCTGGGGCTGCGCGCGGGCGGCCTCGACCCCGAGGTCGCCGTCGGCGTGCGCGATTACGTGAGCCACGCCGTCATCGTCGGAGGCATGGTCAAGGAGGGCGGGACGAAAATTCTCCAGCGCGAGGGCGTGCCGCTCTACGTCATCGTCGCACACGCGCAGCCGCTGCCCGGCGCCGGGCAGGCGCTCATCATCGCGCGCGCGACGGGGCGGACCACGGCCGTTGACCTTTCTGACGCCGCCGCGATGAAGGTGCTTGTGCGCCCCGGCGATGTCATCACCGTGCGCGCCCTGCCGAAACAGTTCGTCTACGTCGCGGGCGCGGTCCGCGAGGCCGGCCAGAAGGAGTTTCACCAGGGGATGACTCTCACTCAGGTGCTTCTCGCCGCGGGCGGCGTGCAGGCGCCGGGCTCGGCGGTCCTGGTCACGCGGCAGGGCGACGACGGCCGACTCTCGACCGCGAGATACAACCTCGCGGAGATAAAGGCGGGGCGGACTCCCGACCCCACTTTGCGGCCGGGCGACCGCGTGGAGGTCTTGCGATGAAAGCTTCCGGGGCCGAAGGGCGCGGGCAAGTTGGGCGCGGAGAGGCCGAGCCGTTCTTTCCGTCCGAGGGCAATTTCAACGCGGTCGTCCCTCTGTCAGGGAGAGGCGAAGAGGAGCAGGAGGACGAGACGACGCTCGTCCCCGCGCGTGTCGCCCGGCGCAGCGCGCACGAGCCGCACGCGCGGAAGCGGGTCGAGCAGTCCTGGGCCATTCTGGCCGCGGCCGTCGTCCTGTCTGCCGTCGCGGGGGCGGCGGCCGGCAT
>DATHBF010000603.1:0-5202 GCA_035296285.1 Pyrinomonadaceae bacterium
CCCCTTCAGGTCCATGAGGATGGTGCCTATTTGAAAGAAGGCGTCCGGGTAGTTGCCGCCGCGCGACTCGATGGCCTGGCGGTAGGCGGCGAGCGCGCCTTCGGCGTCGTTCTGCCGCTGGAGCGCGAAGCCGAGGTTGTACTGGGCGACGGGGAAGTTGCCGCCCTGCTGCTCGACCGCCTTGCGGAACTCGGCGGCGGCGGCCGCGAACTGCCCCTTCATCATCAGCGCGCGGCCGAGGCGGTTGCGAGCCGACGGGAACTCGGGCTGCAACTCGACGGCGCGGCGGAAGTCGCGCACGGCGGCGTCGTAGTCGCGGATGGAGAAATGATAGGTACCGCTCTCGTAAAACTCGGCGGCCGTGCGCGGCTGCTCCACGCGACGACCGACCTGCGGCGCCGTGTCGGTGAGCGTGCGGCCCAGCGCGTCGGCCTCGTCGGCTTGCGCCGAGGGCCTGACGCCCGAAGACGAGCGGCGTAAGAGTATCGAGCCGAAGATTAGGAGCAGCGCGGCGCTCAGCAGGACGACTAAGGTGAGCGGGTGCGTCAGGCGGTTCTTCCACGACGCGCGGCCGGGGCCGACGGGGACGCTGACGCGCGAGGGGCGCGGCTCCTCGACGGCCGAAGCGTGCGGCTTCACGGGGACCGTCAGTTGGGGCGCGGCGGGCTGTTCGTCGTCCGCTGAAGGCTCGGGCGGCTTCGGCGCGGGTGGGCGGCCGGAGGTCCGGAGGGCCTGCTCCTCGTCGGTGGTCGAGCCGAGTTCGGTGGTCTGCGCGGCGCGGTTGCGGCGCAGGCGCTCGATGTCAATGACGAGGCGGCCCGAGGGGGTCTCGGTGCCGGCGTCGCGCAGCGTCTCGATGGTCGGGGCGCTGAAGCCGGCCTGGTGTTCGAGGCCGAGGCGCTCGGCCGCGTCGAACAGCTCGCGCCGAAAATCGCCCGCGTCGGCGGGCCGCTCCCCGGGCGACTTGGCGAGCGTGTGCAGCACGACCTCTTCTAACTCGGGCGGCACGCTCGGGACCAGCTCGCGCAAAGGGCGCGGCTGCTCGCTGGAGTGCTTGAGCGCGAGCGCCAGCGGAGTGGAGCCCGTGAAGGGCGTCTGGCCCGTCAGCATCTCGTAGAGGATGACGCCCAGGCTATAAACGTCGGCGGCGGGCGTGAGCGGCGCTCCGTCGCACTGCTCGGGCGACATGTAGCGGGGCGTGCCGATCATGACGCCGGTGCCGGTGAGCGTTTTGACGGGGACGCCGTCGGCCTCGCTGAGCTTGGCGATGCCGAAGTCCAGGACCTTGACGATGTGCGGGGCGTTGGGGCGCTGGACGACGAAGATGTTGCCGGGCTTGAGGTCGCGGTGGATGATGCCGGCATCGTGGGCGGCGCCGACGGCGGCGGCGACCTGGAGCATGATGGAGACGGCGCGGGCGGGGTCGAGCGGCGCCTCGCGCGCGAGCACGTCGCGCAGGGGTCGCCCTTCCAGAAGCTCCATCACGAGGTAGACGACGCCGTCGCGCGTCTCGCCGAAGTCGGTCACGGCGACGGCGTTCGAGTGCTGGAGCCGGCCGGCGGCGCGCGCCTCGCGCCGGAAACGCTCCTTCGCGCCCTCGTCCGCCAAGAGGCGGGGGTTCAAGACCTTGACCGCGACGGACCGCTCAATCAAAAGGTGCGTGGCGCTGTAGACGGTGCCCATGCCGCCCTCGCCGAGCCGCGCGTCCAGCCGGTACTTGTCGTCGAGGACGCGGCCGATGAGCGGGTCGGCCGGGTCGAGCGGCGCGGCCGAGGGCACGGTCGGGTCGGCGACGAGCGCGGCCCCGTCCTCGGGGCACGCCGTCACGTCAGCGTCGAACCGCCGGCCACATTTCGGGCACTGAAGCATCGGGTCGTAAATCGTTAATCGTGAATCGTAAATCGTGGCTGAGAACCCGGCCGCCCGGACGCAGGCATTGCGACCGGCCGGGCTCTCAACTTCTATTCACGATTTACGATTCACGACTTACGGATTCATTCCGTGTTCGGGTTGATTTCCTGTTTGACTTCGTGGCTCTCCGGGTTCTCGGCGCCGGGGAGCGTGTCGCCTTCGGGCGGACGGCCCTCAATTTTCTCGGTGGGGCTCACGATCTCGGGGGCCGTGTGCTCGCCCGTCAGAGTCCCCTGCCCTGGGTCTTTGCTCATGACTGCCTTGCTCCTTTTCAGTCGTCTCCGGCCAGCACTTGGGCGCGCTCGGCCGCGGCCGGCTCGGCTTCGCCGGCCGCCTCGACGGTCGCCTCGTCGCGCATGCGGTTACGGTACGCGGCCCGGACGAAAGATGCAAACAGCGGGTGCGGCGCGAGCGGCTTCGACTTGTACTCGGGGTGGAACTGGCACCCCAGGAACCACGGGTGCGCCTCGCGCGGCAGCTCGACCATCTCGACGAAGCGGCCGTCGGTCGAGACGCCGCTTACACGCAGGCCGGCGCGCTCAAGGCTCTCGCGGAACTCGGGGTTGAACTCGTAGCGGTGGCGGTGGCGCTCGCTCATCTCCGGCGCCCCGCCGTAGACCTCGCGCGCGAGGCTCCCGGCCGCCAGTCGGCACTCCCACGCGCCGAGGCGCATCGTGCCGCCCATCTCTTCGACATCAACCAGGTCTCTTAATTTGAAGATGACGGGATAGGGCGTCTCGGGGTCGAACTCGGTGGAGTCGGCGCCCGAGAGGCCGAGGACGGCGCGGGCGTATTCGATGACGGCCGTCTGCATTCCCAGACAGATGCCGAAGTAGGGCGTGCGCGTCTTGCGGGCGTAGGAGATGGCGCGAATCATGCCGGCCACGCCGCGCTTGCCGAAGCCGCCGGGGACGAGGATGGCGTCGAAGTCGCGGAGGCGTTCCTCGTAGTCGTCGTCCATCAAACCCTCGGACTCGACCCAGCGCACGTCAACCCTCAGGTTGTTCGCCACGCCGCCGTGCGTCAGCGCCTCGCGCAGCGACTTGTAAGAGTCTTCAAGCTCGACGTACTTGCCGACGATGCCGACGGTGACGGAGCCCTTCGAGGGGTCGCGGACGGTGGAGACGAGCTGGCGCCAGCGCGTGAGGTCGGCGTTCGGCGCGCGCTCCTGAAGGCCGAGGTCGCTGACGATCCGGTCGTCCAGGCCCTGCTCGTGGAAGGCGAGCGGGACCTCGTAGATAGTGTCCACGTCCTGCGCGGTGATGACGGCCTCCTCCTTGACGTTGCAGAAGAGGGCGATTTTCGAGCGGATGTCGCGCGAGAGCGGGCGGTCCGAGCGGCACAGCAGGATGTCAACGGCGATGCCTATCTCGCGCAGGTCGCGGACCGAGTGCTGCGTCGGCTTCGTCTTCAACTCGCCCGCGGCGGCGATGTAGGGGACGAGCGTGAGGTGGACGAAGAGGGCGCCCCTGCGGCCGTCCTGCCGCTCCTCGTTGCCCATCTGGCGGATGGCTTCGAGGAAGGGCAGGCTCTCGATGTCGCCGACGGTGCCGCCGATCTCGACGATGACCACGTCCGTCTCGTCCTTCTCGGCGACGGAGCGGACGGCGCGCTTGATCTCGTCGGTGATGTGCGGGATGACCTGGATGGTCTTGCCGAGGTAGTCGCCGCGCCGCTCCTTCTCGATGACGGAGAGGTATATCCGGCCGGTCGTCCAGTTGTTGGCGCGCGACAGTCGCGCGCCGGTGAAGCGTTCGTAGTGGCCGAGGTCGAGGTCGGTCTCGGCGCCGTCGTCGGTGACGAAGACTTCGCCGTGCTGGAAGGGCGACATCGTTCCGGGGTCCACGTTGATGTAGGGGTCGAGCTTGATGCAGGTGACTGAAAGGCCCCTTGCTTCAAGCAGGCAGCCGATGGAGGAGGCGGCCAGGCCCTTGCCGAGACTCGAAACCACGCCGCCCGTCACGAAAATGTATTTAGACATCATCTCCCTCTTCGTCAGTCGCCTTCCGTCTCTTCGCGGCGCCGGGCTCGTCGCCCTCGCCCTCCTCTTCCTGGTCGTCGTAATAGCCCGACTTCAAATCCTGTATCGCGGCCACTGCCCGCTCCGTCGCGGGGTCTAAAATCTTTTGCAGACCGATGACGCCCGCGCTCATCATCCCGCGCCCCTCGGCCACGCGCTGCTCGTACTCCTCCTCGGTCAGCGGCTCCGGCTTCCGGCCGAGATGCGACAGGCCGACGACGGCGCCGACGACGAGGAGCACGAGGAGGCCGAGTCCGATCCAGTCGCTCATCACGAGTCGAAGATTGCGCGCACGCGCCGGAGGTCTTCGGGCGTGTCCACGCCGATTGAAGGCGCGGCCGCCTCGACGACCCTCACGGCGCGGCCGTGCTCAAGGATGCGCAGTTGTTCGAGCGATTCGTCGCGTTCAAGTTGTGTTTGGGGCCAACGCGCGTATTCTAACAGAAAGGCCCTGCGGTAGACATAAAGCCCCGTGTGCTTGCGGAAACGCTTGAGCAGGTCGGGCTCGGCCGCGAGCGCCGCGGCGAGCGAGCCGTAAAGCCGTGCCGCCTCGCGCGGGAATGGGACGGGCGAGCGCGAGAAGTAGAGTGCGCGGCCCCGCGCGTCCGTCACGACCTTGACCACGTCGGGGCTCAGAACGTCCTCGGCCCGCTCGAAAGGCTCGCACGTCGTCGAGGCGGCCGCGCTCTCGTCTTCGACCAGCGCCGCCACCGCGCGCTCAATCGTCTCGGGCGAGATCAAAGGCTCGTCGCCCTGGACGTTCACGATTAAGTCCGCCTCGATCCCCTCCGCGGCCTCGGCCAGCCGGTCGCTGCCCGAGGCGTGTTCCGCGCTCGTCATCAGGGCCTCGTGGCCGGCCGCACGCACGGCCTCGAAAATCCGCTCGTCGTCGGTCGCCACGACGGCGCGCTCGACCGAACGCGCGGCCAGAGCGCGCTCCGCGACGTGGACGACCATCGGGCGCCCCCCGATTTCGAGCAGGGGTTTGCCGGGCAAACGACTCGAAGAGTAGCGTGCCGGGATGATTGCGACGACCTTTGGATTTTGAATCGGGAGGCCCGTGTGATTCACGGGGCTACAACATAGCTCAAACCGCGCGGCCTGACAAGGCTTAAAAGTCCGGCCGCCCGGCTCCCCTGCCGCTTGTCACCCGTCGGGGCCGTGGGCTACCATGCGGCCATCCTTCAAAGGCGATGAGTTCAGCAACCACTTCAAAGAGTTCGGGCCGCGAGCCGGCGCCGCCGCCGGTCGCCGAGAACATCCTCGACCTC
>DATHBF010000604.1:0-7877 GCA_035296285.1 Pyrinomonadaceae bacterium
CGCGAGCTGGTCCGCACGCGCGGCATCGAGCTTCTGCCGGGCGTGCGCGGCTGGCTCGAACGCCTCAAGGGAGAGGGCTGGCTCCAGGCCGTCGCCACCTCCGCGCCGCGCGAGAACATCGAGGCCATCATGCCCGCGCTCGGCCTCTCGGGCTACTTCGACGCCGTGGCCGCGGCCGAGGACGTGACGGTCGGCAAGCCCGACCCGCAAATCTTCCTCGTCGCCGCGCGGAAGCTCGGCGTCGAGCCGCCGGCCTGCGTCGTCGTCGAAGACGCCCCCGCCGGCCTCGAAGCCGCCCGCCGCGCCGGGATGCGCAACGTCGGCGTCCTCTCGCACCACCCCGAGCTGCAAGCCGACATCGTAGTCCGCACGCTCGACGAGCTGCCGCCCACGGCCTTCGACGACCTGCTCGCCAAAAGACAGTGATGAGTGAAAGACGGCTTCTTACTCATCACCCATCACTGTCTTTTGCCTTTTCCCTCCCCCGTTGGTAGATTCTCACGAGCAATCAAATACCGAATTTTCCAGGAGGGCTGCGGGCATGAGCCTGATTGATTCCGTGCACGCGCGCGAGATTTTGGACTCGCGCGGCAACCCGACCGTCGAGGCCGAGGTCTACCTCGTGAGCGGCGACGTGGGCCGCGCGGCCGTCCCCTCGGGCGCCTCGACGGGCGAGCACGAGGCGGTCGAGCTGCGCGACGGCGACAAGAAGCGTTACCTCGGCAAGGGCGTGACGAAGGCCGTCGAGAACGTCAACGGCCTCATCGCCCGCGAGATAGAGGGCCTGGACGCGCTGGACCAGACCGAGGTTGACTCGGCCCTGCTCGCGCTCGACGGCACGCCGAACAAGTCGAAGCTCGGCGCCAACGCCCTGCTCGCCGTCTCGCTCGCCACGGCCCGCGCCGCCGCCGCCTTCCTCGAAGTCCCGCTCTACCGCTACCTCGGCGGCGCCAACGCCCGCACGCTCCCCCTCCCGATGATGAACATCATCAACGGCGGCGCGCACGCCGACAACAACGTGGACTTCCAGGAGTTCATGGTGGTCCCCGTCGGCGCCGAGAGCTTCGCCGAGGCGCTGCGCACGGGCGCCGAAATCTTCCACTCGCTCAAGGGCGTTCTGAAGAAGCGCGGCCTTGCGACGAGCGTCGGCGACGAGGGCGGCTTCGCGCCGAACCTGCGCTCGAACGAGGAGGCGGTCGAGACCATCCTCGAAGCCGTCAAGGGGGCCGGCTACGAGGCTGGCGCGAACGTCCTGCTCGCCCTCGACCCCGCGGCCAGCGAGTTCTACGACGGCAGGGACTACGTCTTCAAGAAGTCGGACAAGCGGAAGCTTTCGAGCGACGAGATGGTCGCCTACTGGAAGTCGTGGGTAGACCAGTACCCCATCATCTCGATTGAAGACGGCATGGCCGAGGGCGACTGGGACGGCTGGAAGCTGATGACGGACGAGATGGGCTCGCGCATCCAGCTCGTCGGCGACGACCTCTTCGTCACCAACACGGAGTTCCTGCGCCGCGGCATAGAGCTGGGCGTCGCCAACTCGATTCTCATCAAGGTCAACCAGATCGGCACGCTCACCGAGACGCTCGACGCGATAGAGCTGGCGCGCACGCACCGCCGCACGGCCGTCATCTCCCACCGCTCCGGCGAGACCGAAGACACCTTCATCGCCGACCTCGCCGTCGCCACCAACGCCGGCCAGATCAAGACCGGCTCCTTGTCGCGCACCGACCGCATCGCCAAGTACAACCAGCTCCTCCGCATCGAAGAGGACCTGCGCGACGCCGCACGCTACCCCGGCCTCTCCGCCTTCTACCAGCTCGACCGCCCGGCACAGACCGCCGCGCCGAAGTCCGCGGCCAGAAGCGCCGGCAAGGGCGCCGCCAGGAAGGCCGCCGCGCGCAAGTAAGACTACTGACTACTGCTTTTCCGGAGATTAAGAAATTGAACAACGGACGGGGGCCGCTCGCACTCATCATCCTCGACGGCTTCGGCTACTCCAAGGAGCGCGAGGGCAACGCCGTCGCCCTCGCGCAGACGCCCTTCTACGACGAGTTCCTTGAGAAGTACCCGCACACGCTCATCGAGGCGTCGGGCGAGTGCGTCGGCCTGCCCCCCGGCATCATGGGCAACTCAAACGTCGGCCACCTCTGCATGGGCGCCGGCCGCATCGTCCGCACCGACATCGAGCGCATCAACCACGAACTGAGGACCGGCGAGTTCTTCTCGAACCTCCCGCTCACGGCGGCCGTCGAGAACGCCGCCAAAGAGGGCCACGCGCTCCACATCATGGGCCTCACCTCCGACGGCCTCGTCCACTCATCCCAGGAGCACGCCTACGCGCTCCTCAAACTCGCGCGCAAGCACGGCGTCGAGCGCGTCTTCGTCCACTGCTTCCTCGACGGCCGCGACACGCCGCCCGCCTCGGCCGAACGCTACGTCGCCGCCATGCAGGAGAAGTGCCGCGAGATAGGTGTCGGCGAAATCGCGACCCTCTGCGGCCGCTACTACGCGATGGACCGCGACAAGCGCTGGGAGCGCACCGAGCGCGCCTACCGCATGCTCGCCTACGGCGAAGGCGAGACGACGACCGACCCCGTGGCCGCGATAAGGCGGTCGTACGAGCGCGGCGTCACCGACGAGTTCGTCGAGCCCGTCGTCGTCACCCGCGAAGACGGTGACCCGGTGGCGACGATTAAGGCGGGCGACTCCGTCATCTTCTTCAACTTCCGCGCCGACCGCGCCCGCCAGATCACCAGCGCCCTCGCCGTCCCCGGCTTCGAGGACTTCTCCGTCCCCGAACGCCCCCACACGCACTACGTCTGCTTCGCCGTCTACGACAAGACGTACCCGCTGCCCGTCGCCTTCCCCCCGACGCAGCCCACCAACATCCTCGCCGAAGTCTTCGCCGGCCTCGGCGTGCGCAACTACCGCATGTCCGAGACCGAGAAGTACGCCCACGTCACCTACTTCTTCAACGGCGGCACCGAGCGCGAGTTCCCCCACGAGAAGCGCCTGCTCGTCCCCTCGCCCAAGGTCGCCACCTACGACCTCATGCCCGAGATGGCCGCCTTCAAGATCACCGACAAGGTGCTGCGCGCCATCGAAGGCGACGAGGCCGATGTCTACATCGTCAACTTCGCCAACCCCGACATGGTCGGCCACACCGGCAACCTCTCGAAAACCATCGAGGCCGTCCAATACGTTGACACCTGCCTCGGCTGGATCACCAAGGCGCTGCGCACCCGCCGCGGCACCTGCCTCATCACCGCCGACCACGGCAACTGCGAACAGATGCTCGACCGCACCACCGGCCAGCCCCACACCGCCCACACCTCCAACCCCGTCCCCTTCCACCTCATCGCCCACGGCCTCGACGGCCTCAAACTCCGCCCCGAAGGCGGCGCCCTCGAAGACATAGCCCCCACCATCCTCGCCCTCCTCGGCCTCCCCAAACCCGCCGAGATGACCGGCCGCGACCTCCGCGAAACGTCTTGAGGCTGGCCGTCGTTATCTGCCCTCAATGAGTACCGAGCCGCGCAACATACTTGTTATTGACTTCGGCCAGATGGGCGATGTGGTGTTGAGTCTGCCGGCGCTGGGGGCGGTGAGGCGTAGGTTTCAGAGGGCGCGGGTGACGGTGGCGGTGGGGAGGGCGGCGGCGGCCGTGGTGGAGCTGGCGGGGGTGGCCGACGAGGTATTGCCGGTTGACCGGGTGGGCTTGCGCGACGGGCCGAAGGTTTTGTCGGTGGTGCGCATAGGGAAGCTGGTGCAGGAGGTGAGGCGGCGGCGGTTCGATTTCGTGATTGACCTGCACAGCCTGTCGGAGACGAACCTGCTCGGCTACCTGTCGGGGGCGTCGCGGCGTTTGTTCGCGCGCAGACCCCGCCGGTCGATTGATTACCTGTCGAACTTCCGGCCGGAGCCGCCGGTTGAGGACCGCTCGAAGCACGCCATTGATCGTTATCTCGACGTGGTTCGGCCGTTGGGCGTAGGCGAAGTGTCGCGCACGCCCCGTTTGCCCGTGCGGGAGGAGGACGGGCGCGCGGTCGAGGAGATGTTGAGGAAGATGAAGGCGCGGCTGGACGGACCCGTCGTCGGCCTCTTCCCCGGCGCGGGCCACCCGAGCCGGTGCTGGCCGCTGGAGCGTTTCGCGGAGCTGGCGTGGATGTTAGAGCGCAACGACTCGGTCCGCTCCGTCGTCTTCGCGGGGCCGGAGGAGCGGCGGCTCGTGCAGAAGGCGCGCGGCCGGTTTCCCGAAGGTACGGTCGTGCTCGACCGTTTGACCATCCCGCAACTCGCCGCCGCCGCCCAGCGCCTCTCCGTGTTCGTCTCGAACGACACGGGGCCGATGCACGTCGCGGCGGCCGTCGGCACGCCCGTCGTCATCCTGATGCAGCACCACCCGATGTTTAACTGCTACATCCCGCCCGGCGAGCGCCACCGCGTCGTCGCCGCCCGCTCCATCGAAGACATCCCCACCGACGAGGCTTACGCCGCCGCCCGCGCCGCCTTCACGACCGAACGCACCTCCTCCCTCTTTTCAAGCTAATCCCTTTAATTTTAGACACTTAACCGCCTCCTCCCGCCTTCGGGGGGAAGGGCCGTGCTGCAACTATGTTTGGTGTGGACAAAGAATGTTTAATATGTATAATGATTTGAGGCCGTGAGCACCTTGCGGCCTCCTTCAAGCGGCCCTACACCTTACGCCCCGGCCCCACCACAGTAATAATCACGCCTTTGAAAATGTGTATCCGCTTTTCTCCCTTAAGTTTAGGAGTGACAGCCATGTCGAAGAGGATGAACCTGACGCTGCTCCTCGTTCTTCTCAGCCCGCTCACGGCCGGGGCCGTGGGCCTGACCACGCCCGCGCACCGCGCCTATTTCGCGTCCCCGACGCTCTCGGCCACGAGCGACCGCGAGCAGGACGGGCTCGCCGGCCCCGTGCGCCGCGTCAAGACCGAGACGGCGAAGATCACAGTCAAGAACGGCCAGCCGGCCGAGGCGCCGCGCGTCGTGCTTGAGACGACGACCTACGACCAGAAGGGCAACCGCGTGGACAACGCCTACTTCCTCGCGGCCGGCGGGACGCTCACGGGCAAAGAGGTCTACAAGTACGACGCCCGCGGCAACATGACCGAGATGACCCTGCACAACGCCGACGGCACGCTCGTGAGCAAGGAGACCTACTCGTACGAGTTCGACGCCGTCGGCAACTGGGTGAAGATGACGACCTCGGTGGCCGTCATAGAGGGCGGCAAAGTCACCTTCGAGCCCTCGGAAGTGACCTACAGGTCCATCTCCTACTACCTCGACGAGGCGACGATGGCGAAGCTCTCGCAGCCCGCCGTCGCGCCCTCGAAGCCGGCCGCCGCCGCCCCGACCCCGGCCGCGCAGCCCCCCGCGCAGACCGCCGCGGCTCAGTTCAAGCCCGTCGGCGGCGCGGCGGCGCCCGCGGGCCAGACGGCCGCGAAGGCGGCCCAGAAGGTGGCCGCCCTGCCCGTCGTCGTGGCCCCGTCCGACAGGACGGCGGCCGCGCCCACGCACGCCGCGTCCGGGCACGCGGCGACCGACGGCGGCCCCGTCGTCAAGGCCGACTCCGAGGCGCCGGCCGCGAGTCCCGCCGTCCAGCGCGGGCCGATGAAGCCCATCTCGGGCGGCATCCTCAACGGCAAGGCCGTGAGCCTGCCCGCGCCCCTCTACCCGCAGATCGCCAGGCGCGCGGGCGTGAAGGGCACCGTCACGGTCGAGGTCGTCATAGACTTGAACGGCAAGGTGATCTCGGCGAAGGCCGTCAGCGGGTCGCCGCTGTTGCAGGCCGCGGCCGAACAGGCGGCGCGGGAGGCGCGCTTCACGCCGACGCTGCTCTCGGGCCAGCCCGTCCGCATCTCCGGCCTCATCACCTACAACTTTTCCCTCTAGCCGTAGCCCCAAACCCGAAGGAATCATAAACTCATGGCACTGACCGGACAGTTGAGCGACATGTCGCTGGCCGAGCTGATCGAGTTCTTCTGCAACCAGCGCAAGACGGGCCGGCTCAAGATAGACTACCCGCGCGGCCACAGCGTCTTCTTCATCAAGGACGGCGAGCTGGTGGACGCCAAGGTCGGCGCGCTCACCGGCGCCGAGGCCGTCTACTTCTCGCTGACGTTGCCGAACGCCGCCTTCGACTTCAGCCCCGAGGTGATGCCGCAGCGGCGCACCATCAACCAGAGCTGGACGCAGGTGGTGCTGGAAGGCTTGCGCCGCCTCGACGAGGGGCAGTCGCCCACCGAGGCCGACGCCTTCGGCGGCTTCTCGCCGACGGAGTCGGACATGGCGCAGATGCTCGACCACGTCGAGCGGCTCGGCGAGCAGAAGGCCAGGCGCGAGAGGGCGGCGGCGCCCGCCCCGGAACCCGCCGAAGAGCCCGCGCCCTTCTCCATGATGGTCGAGAGCGCGAACGGCGGCGGCAGGAAGAAGTGGGTGCTGATGGCGGTCGCGGCCGCGGTGGTCGCCGCCTGCGTGCTCGTCGCCGTCCCGCTCATGCGCGGCGGCGCGGTGAAGGCCCCCGCGAAGCCCGAAGTTTCGACGCCCGCGCCCGCGCCGCCGGAGTCGCGGCCCGCCCCGGAGGCTCCCGCCGCCGAGTCGTCGCAGGCCGAAGAGCCCGCGGCTGAGGCCGGCGCGGACGCGGCCGCCGCCGCCGCCGCGCGCCGCGAGGAGCGCGAGCGCCGCGAGCGCAGAGAGAGGGAGCGCCGCGCCGAAGAGGCCGCGGCCCGCAAGGACGCGGAGGGCGAGACGCCGCTGGCGAAGCCCGCGCCTTCGGGGCCGAAGTCGGTCCGCGTCACCGTCACCTACGACGAGGCGGGCCGCGTCACGCAAGCCTCCGTCGCCGGAGCCACACCGGGCGCCGAAGCCTACGGCTCGACCGCCGTCCGCGTCGCGCGCGGCAGGCGCTTCCCCGCCGGCAAGCCCGGCTCGGCCGTCGTCACCATCCCCGTCAACTAAAGACAAAAGTAATAAAGGCAAGAGTGATGACGAGGGGCGTGCCCTTCGTCATCACTCTTGCCTTTTGACTTTTGACTTACGCGAGGCCGGCGGCGCCGAGCGTGAGCAGGAGGGCGCGCTTGAGGCCGAGGTCGCGGCCGCGCGGGTCGTACCACTCGTCGAGCGTGTGGGTGTGCGCGGCGACGCCGCCCGCGCCGATGGTGACGGCCGGGACGCCGAGCGAGATGGCGATGTTCGAGTCGGTCGAGGAGCAGTCGAGGTAGGGCGAGGAGCCGACGGCGCGCGTCGCCTCCGAGGCCAGGCGGACGAGCGCGTGGTCGGGCGGAGTCTGCCCGCCGGGGCGGTCGCCGATGAGCTTGACTTCGAGTTCGAGAGGGGGCGTGCCGGCGCGGCGCGCGGCCGTCTCGTCCTCGGCCGCCTCGCGCACGGCGCGGCGGAAGAAGGCGTCGAGGCGGCCCAGCTCCTCCGGCGACTCCGAGCGCAGGTCAACGTCCATCGTCGCCTCGCGCGGGATGACGTTGACGCCGCTGCCGCCTTCGATGCGCCCGACGTTGAAGGTCGTGCGGGGCTTGCGCGGCGCGGGGTAGGCGGCGAGGCGCGTGACGGCGCGGCCGAGGGCGTGGACGGGGTTGGGCGTGCCGAAGTCTCCCCACGAGTGGCCGCCCGCGCCGCGGCAGCGCACGCGGTAACGGCGCGAGCCGAGCGCCGCGTTCGTGATGCGCTCAAGCCCCGGCCCGTCGATGCTGACGAAGGCGCCGACGCGGCCCGCCCACTCGCCGCGCGTCAGGAGGTGGCGCACGCCGCGCAGGTCGCCCTCGCCCTCCTCGCCCACCGTGCCGACGAAGAGGATCGAGCCGCGCGTCTCCAACCCGAACTCGTTGAACGCCCGC
>DATHBF010000605.1:0-8949 GCA_035296285.1 Pyrinomonadaceae bacterium
CGAAGATGCCCGTCAGACATTTACCCCTCAAACAAAGACCGAAAGAGATTGCCGCCCGCCGTATGAACGAGCCGAGGTGGGTGGGACTTGCATATCTGGTCTGCTCGCTCGTCGCCGGTCTGCTGCTCGCGGTCGCCACGCAGGCCGCGCCGCTCTGGACGCACAAGCCCGCGGGCGACATCAAGTGGTACCGGGTGACGGAGGTCGGCTCCGTCCTCGTCGGCACGAAGGGGGCGGTCTACCTCCTGGACAGCGAGACGGGCGCGCAGGTCTGGTCGCGCGCAGACCTGCCGGGCGTCGAGGAGTACGAGGTGGAGGAGATAAATGGCACGCCGCTGCTGCTCGTCTCGGACACCTCGGGCAGTTTCAGCAAGAACACGCGGCTCTTCGCGCTCGACCTGCTGACGGGGCAGAACATCTGGCAGACGGAGAAGCTGCAAGGCGCGACCGTCGCCGTCGAGCCGGTCTACGAGAAAGACCTCGTGCTGCTCGTCACCGTCCCGAACAACGCGGCGAACAAGGCGAAGCCGAAGATAACGGCGCTGCGGATGACCTCGGGCGAGCTGGTCTGGGAGGCCGACTACCCCGACTCGGTAGACCTCTACGGCATCGAGCGCAAGAGCAAATACTTCCCCAAGTTCGACCTCTCCGGCGCGAACCCGCCGCTCTACGACGAGGACTCGGTCTACTTCACCTACGCCGGCCTTCACCGCTATTCGCTCGCCGACGGCAAGCTCCTGTGGGGCGTCAAGTACGACGTGACCGAAGGCTCTATCAAGCGCGGCAACGCGCAGGCCGTCATCGACGGCGACGCGGTCTACACGTCGGCGAAGGGCCAACTGCGCGCGATTGACAAGGCGACGGGAGCCGTCAGGTGGACGAGCAAGGACTTCGGCGGCGCGGTCGCGGAGATGCGCGCGCTCGGCGGGACGATATACGGGCGGCTCGGCGGCGCGTTCTACGACTTCTCGAAGCGCGAGTACGTCAACAAGAAGCCGTACGGCGTGGCGGCCGTCAACAAGCAGACGGGCGCGACCGAGTGGTACTACGACAAGGCCGACGACAGCATCACCAACATGGCGCTGCTGCCCGACCTGAACACCATCCTCGTCGCCGACGCCAAGCACCTCATCGGCCTCGACACGCAGAGTTCCGGCAAGGTCAAAGAGGCTTACAAGGTGAAGCTCGAATTCAAGCACAACCTCGGCGCGGCGGCGACCGTGGCGAAGGTGGCGAAGTTCGGCTTCGGCGGCCTCTCGGCCATCGGCAAGGGCGGCGGCGACGACCGCGACGAGCCGGTCGCCGTCTACCGGCGCGAGAACGGGACCGTCGTCGTGCAGGGCAAGCAGCACATCCTCGCCTTCGACCCGCGCGGGCGTCAGATCGTCTGGTCGGTGAAGTACGAAGCGCCGGGCGTGCCCGGCTGGCAGAAAGTGGCGATGGCGGGCCTGACCGCCGTCAGCTACTCGTTCTCGACCGCGCACGCGATGCACACCTACGCGGGCACGGCCTCGAACCGCTGGGCCAACTCGAATCGCGTGAACGCCCTCGTCGCCTACGAGCAGTTTGTCTCCAAGCGTCACAGCGCGGCGAAGGCCGTCGGCAATTACGCCTACGTGCTCACCACCGTCAAGGAGGGCAAGGAGAAGGGCGCGGGCCTCGTCGGCGTCCACATGGAGTCGGGCAAGGGCGAGCGGCAGATACTTTTCAAAGACAAGGAGCCCGACTATCAGGTGGACGAGTTCGCGGGCCGCGTCTTCAACCTGCGTAACCCGAAGGAGCTTTCGGCCTTCACCGTGGACGCCGCGCCGCCCTCAGAGGACGAGAAGAAGGGCAAGTAAGGTCGCCGCCCGAAGCGATTTCGTCCGGCCGAGTTGAACCGACAAGCATCGAGCAAGGAGTCATCTACGTGAGAAGCAGAAGCATGGGAGTCGTCGTCGTCGCACTGTTCGCACTGGCGCTGTCCGCGCTCGCGGTCTGTTTCGGCAGCCCTGCCTCGGCGGCGCGGCCGTCGTCCGCCGCATCGGTTCCGTCGCAGCGTCCCACCAGCGCGCCGCGCCGACTGCACGGCGCGGAGGCGTCGCAGTTTTTGCGCGAGAGCGGCATCTCCCAATCGCTGGACGCGGCGGCGGGCGGGTACGTCGAGCAGGCGAAGCTGCTGGCGGGCGACGGCGCGGCGCAGGACAGCCACGGCTTCAGCGTCGCCGTCGCGGGCGACTACGCGGTCGTCGGCGCGCCCGCCGATCAGGTCGGCGCCAACTCGCGGCAAGGCTCGGCCTACGTCTACGCGCGCTCCGGCTCGACGTGGACGCAGCAGCAGAAGCTGACGGCCTCGGACGGCGTGGCCAACGACGAGTTCGGCTACGCCGTCGCCATCGGCGGCGACACCATCTTCGTCGGCCGCCGCTTCACGCAGGTCGGCAACCCTGCGCGCACGCGCGGCGCGGTCTACGTCTTCACGCGAAGCGGCACGACGTGGACGCAAAACCCGACGCCGCTCGTCTCCGGCGACATTGCCGACAGCGACCTCTTCGGCTCAAGCCTCGCCTACGACGACGGCACGCTCGTCGTGGGCGCGCTGCAAAAGAATAACGGCACGACCTTCTTCCGCGGCGCGGCCTACGTCTTCACCGGCTCGGGCGCGACGTTCACAGAGCAGGCGAAACTCCTCTCCGACGACGGCGGCTTCGCCGACTTCTTCGGCTTCAGCGTCGCGGTCTCGGGCGACACGGCAATCGTCGGCGCGACAGGACTCAACGGCGGAGGCGCCGCCAACGGCCGCGGCTGGGCCTACGTCTTCACGCGTTCGGGGACGGCGTGGACGCAGCAGCAGAAACTTCAATCGAGCGACGGCGCGGCGGGCGACGCCTTCGGCTATAGCGTCGCGGTCTCGGGCGACACGGCGGTCGTCGGCGCGAGGGCCGACGTGGTCGGCACGGGCGGCGAAGTCGGCTCGGCCTACATCTTCCAACGCAACGCCGGGGTCTGGTCGGAGCAGCAGAAGTTGACGGCGGCGGAGCCGACGCCGCGCAACGACTTCTTCGGCAACGGCGTCGCCATCAAAAACGACACCGTCGTCGTCGGCTCGCCCGCGCACGAAGTCCTGCCCGGCATCGCCAACCACGGCGCGGTCTACGTCTTCAACCGTTCGGGCGCGACGTGGACGCGGACCCAGAAGCTCATCCACTCCGACGCCGCGCCCGACGCGCTCGGTCAGGCCGTCGCCTTCGACGGCAGTTCCATACTGGCCGGCGCGCCCACCAAGTCGAGCACGCGGGGCGCGGCCTACGTCTTCGCCTTCGTCCAGAACGGCTCGGTCAGGCTCACCGCCGACGACGGCGCGGCGGGCGACGTGGCGGGCTATTCGGTCGCGGTGTCGGGCGACACGGCCGTCGTCGGCGCGCCGTTCGACGACGCCGCAGGACAGTCCGTCAACCAGAATCGCGGCGCGGCCTACGTCTTCGTCCGCAGCGGGCAGACGTGGTCGTTTCAGGCGAAGCTCGCGGCGTCTGACGGCGTCTTCGGCGACGAGTTCGGGACGAGCGTCGCCGTCTCAGGCAACACGGCCATCGTCGGCGCGCCGCGAGCCGACACAGGCCAGAACCTCGACCACGGCGCGGCCTACGTCTTCACGCGTTCGGGGACGACGTGGACGCAAAGCCCTGCGAGGCTTCAGGCCGACGACGCGACGAGCGGCGACCTGTTCGGCGTCTCCGTTGCCCTCGAAGGAGACACCGCGGCGGTCGGCGCGTTCAACGACAACCTCGACGCCGACAACTTCGGCGAAGGCTCCGTCTACGTCTTCACGCGCGGCGGCGGCAGCTTCGCGCAGCAGCAGAAGATTCCCGCGCCCGGCCTCGGCGGCCTCCCGCGCTTCGGCACGAGCGTCGCGCTCTCCGGCGAGTCGCTCGTCGTCGGCGCACCCAACGACACGCACGGCAACGCGGACGAACTGGCGCGCGGCGCGGCCTACGTCTTCGTGCGCGCCGGCACGACTTGGACGCAGCAGGCGCGACTCGTCGCGGGCGATCAGGTGGGAGACGAGTTCGGCGCGTCCGTCGCCGTCTCGGGCGACACGGTCATCGTCGGCGCGCCGCTGAACGACACACCCGCAGGCTCCGCCGCCGCGAATCAGGGGGCGGCCTACGTCTTCACGCGCTCCGGCGCGGCGTGGACGCAGCAGCAGAAGTTGAGCGTGGCGGACGCCGCCGTCGGGGATCAGTTGGGCTCGGGCGTCGCCATCGCCGGCAACTCGGCGGTCGTCGGCGCGCGTCTCGACTCCTTCACGAACCCCGCGAGGCTGAACCAAGGCTCGGCCTACGTGTTCGCACGCAGCGGCGCGACGTGGGCCGAGGGCGCGAAGCTCTCGGCCTTCGACGGCGCGGAGCACGATCAATTCGGGTGGAGCGTCGCACTGTCGGGCAACACGGCAGTCGTCGGCGCGCCGTTCGACGATGTCGAAGGCAAGGCCGACCAGGGCTCGGCCCACGTCTTCACGCTCGAAGCGGTGGCGACCCCGACCCCGACGCCGACGCCGACGCCGACGCAGCCCGGCACCGTGAGTTTCAGCTCCACCACGTTCGAGGCGAGCGAGGGGGAGGGCACGGGCGGGGGCGCGTCGCAGTCTGCGCAGGGGTCGGCGGCGGCCGTCACCGTGACGCGCACCGACGCGTCGCAATCGGCCAGCGTCGATTACGCCACCGAGAACGGCACGGCCTCCGACCGCTCAGACTACGTCGCCGCCTACGGCACGCTCCGCTTCGAGCCGGGCGAGACCTCGAAATCGTTCACCGTCCACATCACCGACGACGCGTTTCAGGAGACGGTCGAGACCTTCTCGGTCGTGCTCTCGAACCCAATCGGAGTGAGCCTCGGCACGCCTTCGTCGGCCACCATCAACGTGACCAGCAACGACGCGGCCACGGGTGCCAGCCCCGTCAAAGGTTCATCGTTCGACGTAGACTTCTTCGTCCGCCAGCACTACGCGGACTTCCTCGGGCGCGCCCCCGACCAGTCGGGCCTCGACTTCTGGAAGAACTCCGCGACCGACTGCGGCGACGCCGACGTGCTCGTCTGCCGCATCAACGTCTCGGCGGCCTTCTTCCTCTCGATTGAGCATCAGGAGACTGGCTACCTCGTCCACCGCGCCTACAAAGCGGCCTTCGGGAACCTGCCGGGCAAGCCCGTGCCGCTAACCCTGCGCGAGTACCTCTCCGGTTCACGTCAAATCGGCGACGGCGTCCAGGTCCGCGTAGGGAACTGGCAGCAGAAGTTGGAGACCAACAAGGAAGCCTTCTTCGACCAGTTCGTCAAAGGCTCAAGGTTCACGACCCTTTACGACGGGCTGACGAACGAGCAGTACGTTGACGCCCTGAACCAGAACGCGGGCGGGGCGTTGACACAGGCGGAGCGCGACGCACTGGTGAACGCCCTCAACGGCGGGACGCAAACGCGCGCGCGCGTGTTGCGGGTGGTGGCCGAAGACCCGGACCTCGCGGCGGCGGAGAGGAACCGCGCGTTCGTGCTGGCGCAGTACTTCGGCTACCTCAGGCGCGACCCCGACGACACGGATTTCCGCGGGGTGCCCGACCCGAACTTCGAGGGCTATAACCACTGGCTCCAGAAGCTCAACCAGTTCAACGGCAACTTCGTTGAAGCCGAGATGGTGCGGGCCTTCATCGAGTCCATCGAGTACGGCGGGCGGTTCGGGCAGTAGCGGCGCCGCAGATTGAGAGGGCCGGGCCGCGGTAGCTTAATCTGCTACCGCGGCCCGGCCCTCTCGCCTTTACGCGCACGCGCTCGGCGCGGCGACTGACTACTTCCTCCAGACGGCGGCGTAGCGGGTGACGTTGCCCTCTTCGTAGCCAGTCACGGCGCGGGTCAACAGCCCGGCCTTCGTCGCGTCCTCCCACTCCTGCTGGTACGCGGCGCCGCTCATGCCGTGCAGCGCCTTCGAGCCGCCCTGCGCGGGCGAGGTCCAGATGGCCGAGAAGCGCGGCTGGCCCTGGTGCTCGTAGGCGTTGAGGTAGGCGAGCTGGCGGCCCTTCTGCTTGTTCTCGTCAAACTTCTGCTGGTACTCGGCGGCGGTGAGAAAAGACTTCGCCTCCCAGCCGCCCGCGGTCTGCTCGTAGAGCGCCGTGTAGAAGCGCTCGCCGCCGAGCGAGACGACCGAGATGTTCTTCGGCCTCCACGGGCCGGCCGTCAGCTCGTCCAACTTCTTCTGGTGCTCGGCGGCGGGGAGGCCGTGGTAGGCCGCGACCGCGGCGCCGTCCTTGACGAAGATAGCGGCGTAGCGAATCTGGTTGCCGGCCGGGTAGCTGTCCACGTGCTTGAGGCGGAAGCCGGCGGCCTTGCGCTTGTCGTACACGTCCTGATACTGCGCGCCCGTGAGGTTGTGCGACGCCGACCAGTTCCCGGTCTTGTCGGGGCGGTAGACGACGTTGAAGTAGAGCTTGCCGTTCGAGCTGAAGCCGTCCACCCATTCGAGGCGGTAGCCCGCGCTGATGGCCTGATCGAACATGCACTGGTAGTCGTCGGCCGCCAGCCCGTGCCGCGCGACTTCCGCCGCGCCCGGCTTCAGGTTGCCGGGCACGTCCTCCGCCTTGTAGGTCTCGCCGCTCTGGAAGATGCCGCCGGGGATGTTGCAGACGCGCGGGACGCGGTTGCGCTTGCTGCCGGAGTTGTCGGCGAGGAAGCCGCCGACCGCCGAGACGGGGTCGGTCGCGCGCGGCACGCCGACCTCGAAGTGGAGGTGGTCGCCGCTGGCGCACCCGACCTTGCCCTCGTCGCCGAGGTAGGTGCCCGCCTTGACGAACTGCCCGACCTTGAGCTTGGCCTTCTTGGTCGAGGAGTCCTTCTGCATGTGCGAGTACTTCGTCCACTCGCCGTTGGCGTGCTCGATCCAGACGTAGTTGTTGGTGCAGGGCTTGTTCGGGGTCGATTCGTCGTCGTCGTTCTGCACCTGCTCGCTGAAGCTGTCCTCGATGAAACGGACGGTGCCGTCGGCCGCCGCCACGATCTTGTACTCGCCGCTGCCGCCCGTCCCGACCATGTCGAGCCGGCCCACGGGGGTGTGCTTGGTGTGGTCGCGCGTGACCTTGACGCTGGTGCCGTTCTCGTAGGGGATGCGGTAGACGCCCTTCGACTTTTCGTTCTGCGCGGCGGCCTCGGTCGCGCCGCAGAGGACGGCGGCGGCCGCCAGCGCGAGGCCCAGCAGGGCGCGCGAGCACGCCGCCCTCGTCATCTTCTTCCGCGTCAAAATTCGTGTGCCCATCAGGTTCGACATCTCTCCATCTCCTTTTGCATTAAGCCTCGCCGGATTCGTCCGGCCTTCGTCGGGTACAATGTTTTCGGCGGTCGTGCGACACAAACTCACAGGTTGTGCCACGCCTCGTTGTTGGTCTCGTCCGACTCGGCGACGACCGCCGTGGCGTCCACGTTGAGCTTGAACGTGGTCGCTTCGAGGGCGACGTTGGCGGGCAGGATGCTCTTGGCGTCGATGACGACCCACCTGTCCTGCCCGGCCCCGAGCGGCCTGAGCTTTATCTCCGTGGTGCGGCCGACGGCCACGTCGTTGATCTTGCGCACCGTGAGGCGCAGGACGCAGAGGCCCGAGGCCGCGCCCCCGGCGTTGGCGACGCGGACGCGCAGCGCCTTCTCGTTAGTCGGCGGGAAGAGGAACTGCTCGACGCGCAGGTCGGCCTTCGCCGCCTTCGCGACGAGCTTGCCGGCCGGCCCCGGACCTCGCTCCTGTGCCGGGGCGCTGCCGCACAGCGCGGCGAGCACGACAAGGGCGACGGCGGTTCTTTTCAACATGCGGAATCTCCTTTACCGAATGGGCGGCGCCTTAAAGCCGCCTCTCTCTAGGTAAGGCGTTCGGCGGGCGCGGGAACTTGCACGGGCGCGAGAATTTTTTTTCGGGCGGCGGGTTTCGGAGGCGGCGTCGTGAGGGCGGCGGGGCCGGTGTGTGATAAATTGCCTCGCCGAATGGACAACGCGATGACACCTTCCTCGTCCCATGACGTGACGGAACTGCTGGCGGCCTGGGGCGGGGGCGACGAGGCCGCGCTCGAACAACTGGCCCCGCTCATCCACGCCGAACTCTACCGACTCGCCAAGGGCTACATGAGCCGCGAGCGCCCCGGCCACCCGCTGCAAACCTCCGCCCTCATCAACGAAGCCTACCTGCGACTCATCGACTGGAAGAACGTGCGCTGGCAGAACCGCGCGCACTTCTTCGGCGTCGCCGCGCAGATGATGCGGCGCATCCTCGTCGATGTCGCGCGCCGCCGCCCGAAGGCCGAGGGCGGCGTGCCCGCGCAGCAGGTCTCGCTCGAAGCCGCCTTCTACGTGCCGCACGAGCCGGACGCCGACCTGGTGGCGCTCGACGAGGCGCTCGAACGGCTGGCCGAGATGGACCCGCGCAAGAGCCGCATCGTGGAGCTTCGCTTTTTCGGCGGCCTCAGCGTCGAGGAGACGGCCGAGGTCCTGGGCGTCTCGGACGCGACCGTCATGCGCGAATGGAACAAGGCCAAGGCGTGGCTCTACCGCGCCGTGGCGGGCGACGAGTGACGGTGTAGTCGTCGGTCGCCCGTCATCATCAGTTTTTATCCCCTCACTTTTTTCAACCGTGCGCTGACGGAAGGCGGCCCGCGACTCGACCGCCTCCGTCGTCTCTCTTTTTATGGAAGCTGAACGCTGGCGACAGATAGACGACCTGCTGGGCGCGGCGCTCGACCTTGAGCACGGCGAGCGCGCGCGCTTTCTGGCGGAGCGTTGCGCGGGCGACGACGAGTTAAGGCGCGAGGTCGAAACCCTGCTCGCGGCCCACGAGCGGGCCTCCGTGTTTATCGAAACCCCCGCGATGAGGGTGGCCGCGCGCGGCGTGGCCGCCGACGCGGCGCGCGCCGGGGCGGCGCGCGAGGTCGGCCCCTACCGCATCCTCTCGCT
>DATHBF010000606.1:0-19222 GCA_035296285.1 Pyrinomonadaceae bacterium
TAGGGGCGGATGCGTTCGAGGGTGTCGCGGTCGCCGACCGCCGCGAGCACTTCGAGGAGGCGTATCTGCGTGTTGCCGTTGACGCGGTCGAGGAAGACGTAGAGCGGGCGCGGCTCATCGAGCTGCTTGAGGTAGCCGACCGCCTGCCCGGCGTGCTTCTTCGAGTCGAGCGAGCGGACGAGCGGGAAGAGGCTTTCGGACTTGCCCATCCGGTAGAGCGCCCAGTCCAACGCGTTCTTCACCGCGTCGTCCTTCTCCTGCACGCGGTAGCCCTCGACGAGCCGCCTGTGCTCGACGGCCGCCAGCCGCGCAAGCTCCTCGGCCGCGCCGCGCCGCTCGGACGCGAGGCGGCTCGAAAGGCGGCGGGAGACCGAGGCCGAGTCGGGCGCCCCGGCCGTGAAGTCCTGCGCGAGCGCGGCCGGGGCGGCGAGCAGAAGGAGACAGGCGAGCGCGGCGAGCTTGCGGGGGCGGCTGTTGTGCATGACGGTCGGGCCTTTCGGAATCTACTTCGTGCCGCCGGCGGCCTTGCGTAGCGCGGCGGCGTTGAGGTCCAGCTCGGCGAAGGGGATGACTTCGACCGCCCCGAACTGTTTGCGGAGCGGCTCGACGAACTCCCTGGCGTCGCCGACGATGACGATGCTGGCGTCGGCGGTGCCGAGCCGCGCGCCCGCGAACTTCTGCACGTCGGCCGGCGTGATGGCCTGGACGTTGCGGATGTAGTTGTTCAGCTCGTCGAGCGGGAGGCCGTAGAGAGCGAGCGAGGCGACCTGCCCGACCAGCCCCTCGGTCGTCTCAAGCGCGCGGCCGAAGCCGCCGATGATGACGGACTTCCGCGGCGTCAGCTCCGCGTCCCGCACGGGCTCGCCCGCGAGGCGCGTCAGCTCGCCGGCAAGCAGAGTTGCGACCTCGGCGCCCGAAGGGTTCTTCGTCTGCGCGGAGGCGACGAAGGGGCCGACCTCGCGGCGCGTGTCAAGCGAGGAGCGCGCGCCGTAGCTCAGTCCGCGCTTGATGCGAATCTCCTGATTCAAACGGCCCGAGTAGCCGGAGAGCACCGCGTTCGAGACGATGCCGCTGTAGAACTGCTGGTCGGTGCGGCTGATGCCGGGCCGCGCGAGCACGACCGCCGCCTGCCCCGCCCCCGGCATGTCAACGACGACGACGCGGCGGCGCGCGCTCGTCTGCTTCGCCGAAGCCGGGAGCGCCGGGAGCGGCTGCGTGGGCCGGGCCCAGTCGCCGAAGAGGCGCGCGGCGAGGTCGAAGGCGTCCGCGGCGGAGATGTCGCCGCCGAGGACGAGGATGGAGTTGTCGGGGCGGTAGAACTTCGCGTGGAGGGCGGCGATGTCTTCGCGCTTGATGCGCTGGATGGATTCGGGCGTGCCCGAGAGCGGGTGCGCGTAGGGGCTTTCGCCGAAGATGACGCGCGGGGCGACGAGCGAGGCGAGCTGGCCGGGGTCGCCCATCGCGACGCTCAGGGAGTCGAGGTACTGCTGGCGCAGGCGCTCGACCTCCTCGGCGCCGAAGACGGGGTTGCGCACCACGTCGGCGAGGATGGCGAGCGCCGGCTGCGCCTTCGGCGACATGACGCCGACGGTGACGCGCGAGGCGTCCCAGCCGGCCGAGGATTCGAGCGAGCCGCCGAGGGCTTCGATCTCCTGCGCTATCTGCGGGGCCGTGCGCGTCTTCGTGCCCTTCGTCAGAAGCTCGGCCGTCATGTCGGCGGCGCCCGCGAGCGCGGCCGGGTCAACCTCGGCGCCGCTGCGGACGAGGAACTGCGCGGTGACGAGCGGCATGTTGCGGCGCTCGACGACGACGACGCGCAGCCCGTTCGGCAGAGTCTTCTCCGACGGCTTCGGCACGCTGACGGGGCGCGGCGCGGACGGCGCGGGCGGCGTCTCCTGCGGCGCGGGCGAATCCTGGGCGAACGTGTTGGTTGACGACATGAAGAGCACGGTCAGCAGGGCGAAGAGGCCGGCGGCGGCGCGAAGGTTCATGAGCGAAGCTCTCATCGGTCGCCCCCCTTCTCGGCGGAGCCGGCGGAGGCGGGCTTCGCGTCCGAGGGCTTCGGCGCCTCGGTCTGGTAGGTGATGACGACGCGGTTGGTGTCGTTGAAATACTTCTTCAGGACGCGCTGCACGTCGGCCGCCGTGACGGCCTGGAGCCGCTCGATGTCGGTGTTGACGCGCCTCGCGTCGCCGAGCAGGACGGCGGCGCGGGCGAGGCTGAAAGCCTTGCCGTTGTTCGTCTCGCGCTCGCGCAGCTGGTTGGTGACGAGCTGGTTGACGGCCTTCTCAAGCTCGGCCTTCGAGACGGGCTCGTCCTGCAAACGCTTCAGCTCCGCGAGCAGGGCGCGCTCGGCCTCGTCCGGCTTCTTGCCGCTGGCGATGATGGCGCCGAGGATGAAGAGGCCGCTGTCTTCGCGCAGGTCCGCCTGGGCGAAGGCTTCGACCGCGAGCTGCTGCCGGTAGACGAGCGACTGGTAGAGGCGCGAAGACTCGCCGCTCGAAAGGACGGACTCGGCGACGCGCAGGGCGTCCGAGTCGGCGCTCACGACCGACGGCGTCAGGTACGTCAGCGCGACGGCCGGCAGCGGCACGTTCGGGCCGGCCTCGTTGAAACGCTTCTCGGCCGCGCGCTCCGGCTCCCTGACGGTGACGCGCGGCAGCGGCGTGTTCGGCCTGGGCACGCGGCCGAAGTACTTGTCCACCCACCGGTCGAGCTGGCGCTCGTCGAAGTCGCCGACGACGACGAGCGTGGCGTTGTCGGGCCGGTAGAAGGTCTTGTGGAAGGCGCGCACGTCTTCGAGCGTGGCGGCCGTGAGGTCGGAGATGCTGCCGATGCCGGGGCGCCGGTAGGGGTGGACGGCGAAGGAGTTCTTCTCGATGGCGTAGAAGAGTCGGCCGTAGGGCGGCGCGAGCACGCGCGAGTTGAACTCCTCCTTGACCACGTCGCGCTCGGTGCCGAAGTTCTTCGCGTCCACGTTGAGCGAGCCCATGCGCTCGGCCTCCGCCCACAGCAGCGTTTCGAGGTAGTTCGACGGCACGACCTCGTAGTAGTTCGTGAAGTCGTCGTAGGTCGAGGCGTTGTTCATGCCGCCCACGTCCTCCGTCAAGCGGTCCATCTGCTCGTCGCGCATGTTCTTCGTGCCCTTGAACATCATGTGCTCGAAGAGGTGCGCGAAGCCGCTGCGGCCCTCGGGGTCGTCCTTGGAGCCGACCTTGTACCAGACCTGGATGGCGACGGTCGGGCTCGAAGTGTCGCGGGCCGAGTAGACCCTGAGGCCGTTCGGGAGCGTCCGCTCGCGGTAGTTGAGCGGCGGCACGCGGGCCTGGGCCGCGACGACGGCCGCGACGGCGAAAAGCAGTATCAATGCGGATGCGTGGCGAAGCATCTGTTAACGCTCCTTCGGAGGGTTTCGGCGTCCGCGGGCTTTGATGACGGCCCGCCCGCGAACTGTTGCACTTTGGGCGGGAGACGCACGGAAGTCTACTGAATGAGAGGCGGCCCGTACAAGCTCGACCGCCTTTATTTACAGCATTTTTACGTCGCCGCTTAAATTTTGCCGGCCCCGCGCCGGGTAGTATAAAATGGCGGCCGTGGCGAAGGCGGGCGAAAGCAGTTATTGAATGAGCATAGCGGGCGGTCTGGTCGTACACATCTCGAACGGGCAGGAGCGGCACACGGAGGTGCTCTCGCAGGAGCGCGTCCTCATCGGCCCCGGCGAGGGATGCGACATCCGCCTCGGCTCCGAACTCCTCACCGACTCCAACGTCTTCCTCGAACTCTCCCGACAGAACGGCCACTTCCGCGTGGGCGAGTTCGACCCCGAGATAGGCGTCACGCTCAACGGCCGCCCCCTCCAGAACGGCGCCCGGATTGACGACGGCGACGAGCTGAGGTTCGGCGCCTTCAACGTCTCGATGCAGTTCTTCCCCGTCGGCAGCCTGCCGGCCGTCGTCTCCTCGCGCCGCGCCTCCGTCGCCCCCTTCATCGAGCAGGCCGCCATCGAGGCCGCCGCCACCACGCGGCGCGACGACGCCAAAGTTTTCCTCCGCGAGTTCACGCGCGAGCTGCTGCGCGAGATCAAGTGGAGCACCAAGATAGTCCTCTTCCTCATCGCCGCCGCGCTCGTCGGCGGCGTCCTCTACATCGGCAACGCCCTCTACCGCGAGATGCGCGAGGGCCGCCAGATCATCGCCCGCCAGAACGACCAGCTCAAGAAGCTCCAGGACGACCTGAGCAAGACGAACGATCAGTTCAACGTCGTCGCCGAGAAGAGCCAGACCATCATTGACAGCCTCTCGCTCGCGCCTCACGTCCGCTCCAGGTTCGGCAACGGCGTCTGCCTCATCGCCGGCTCTTACATGATCTTCGAGCCCGGCACGGGCCGCCCCATGCGCTACCCCGAGACGCAGACCACGGAGGACGGCGCCGCCCTCCAGAGCGACGGCGAGCAACCCCAACTGACGCCCGAAGGCAACGGCCCGCCCTTCATCCACGACTTCGTCGGCACGGGCTTTCACGTCGGCGGCGGCTACATCGTCACGAACCGCCACCTCGCCGTCGAGCCCTGGACGGCCGACGAGGGCGTGAAGGCAATCGCCTCCGGCGTGCGCGGCCAGTTCCGCGTGACGCGCGTCGTCGCCTTCTTCCCCGGCATCCGCCAGCCTTTCGTCGTGCGCCTCCGGCAGAGCAGCTCGCGCGACGACGTGGCCGTCGGGCAGGTGGAGGCGAAGGAGTTCCCCGCCAACATCCCCGCCCTCCCGCTCGACCGCGATTCGGACGCGGCCGGCGTCGGCAAGCCCGTCGTCATGATGGGCTACCCGAGCGGCCAGGACCGACTGCTGGCGACCATCCCCGAGGCCGAGGCCCGCGCCATCCTCCAACGCTACGGCCACTCGGCCGAGTCCCTGCTCACGCACCTCTCCGAGCGCAACTACATCAAGCCGCTCACCACGCAGGGGCACATCGCCGACCTCGAAAGCCGCAACATCGTCTACGACGCGCGCAACGCCGTCGGCGGCTCGGGCTCGCCCCTCTTCGGCCAGTCGGCCCGCGTCATCGCCGTCAACTACGCGGCCTTCACGGGACTGCCCGACCAGAACTACGCCGTCCCCATCCGCTTCGTCCTCCCGCTCCTTGAGCGGGCCGGCTGGAAGAGCGGCGAGCCCGAGGAGGGGACCGCCGCCGCCAACTCCAACGCCGCCCAAGCAAAGGACCAGCGCCCGCCCGCAGGCGCCGCCAACCAGTCACGCTGACCGGCCCGCGTTTTGACACGGGGCCGCACGTCGGCTAACCTGCCTCCTTTAGTTTTCTAACGGAGATTCTGCCCAGCATTGTCCGCCACCTCCTTGCCCGTCACGGCCGCCAGCACACCCGACTCCAGGCACGAGCAGAAGACGCGCTCGACGAGCCGCGCACTCGTCATCTCGGCGCTCGCCCTGCTCTTCCTAGCGGGCTTCGGGCTGCGCTCCTACCGGCTTGGGGCCGAGGCTTTGAGCGAAGACGAGCTGAACAAGGTGCGCGCCGTCGCAGAGTACCGCGAGCGCGGCCTGACGCCCGCCAACGGCGAGCACCCCTTTTTGATGAAGGCGATGCTGGCCGTCAGCATCGTCGCCGCCGACCGCTGGAACTCGGCCGCCGGCCCCGGCCTTCAAATTTCGACCGAGACGGCAGCGCGCCTCCCCGGCGCGCTGCTCGGCGCGCTCACCTCGCTCCTCATCTTCCTCGTCACTCGCGAGATGTTCGGCGCCGAAGTCGGCCTCGTCGCGGCGGGGCTCTGGGCTCTGGACCCGGCGGCCGTCGGCTTCAACCGCATCGCGAAGGAGGACAGCTTCGTCGTCTTCTTCTTCCTGCTCGGCAACGTCTTCTGGCTCCGCGGGCGCGAGGTGGCCGAGGCGGGCGCGCGCAAGCCGGAGACTTACTACTGGGCGGCGGCCGCCTCCTTCGGCGCGATGCTGGCGTCGAAGTACGTCCCGCACTACTTCGCCATCAGCGCCGCCTACTACTACGTCTTCCAGGGCGTGCGCGCGACGCGCTGGCGGCTCGGCAAGCGCAAGTGGCTCGTCTTCTTCGCCTTCATGGGCGCGGCCTTCGTCCTCTGCAACCCGACCATCCTGCTGCCCGGCACCTGGCAGGAGATGCGGACCTTCGCGGGCGAGCGGCGCATCGGCCACGACGCCTACGAGTTCATGGGCCAACTCTACCGCAACCAGATGTCGCTCTGGCTGCGCGGCTCGCCCTGGTACTTCTACTACGTCTTCATCGGCGTGAAGCTCCCGCCGCTCACGCTCGCCGGCTTTATCGGCGGCCTTCCCCTGCTCTTCCGCAAGAGGCTCGGCGACCGGCGCTACTTCCTCCTCTTCTGGTTCTTCTTCTGGTTCTTCCCCTTCACCTTCCTCGGCGGGAAGTTCACGCGCTATTTCACGTTCGCCCTGCCCGCCGTGCTCATGGCCGCCGCGGTCGGGATAAGCTGGGGCGCGCACGCGCTCGCGCGCCTCTTCACGCGCTCCGGCGAGGCCGGGCACGCCTACGCGCGGGCGGCCGTCGTGCTCGTCGTCCTCTCGTCGGCGGCCTACGCCTCCGTCTCTGCGGCCCCGCACTACAGGCTCTACACGAACGCCCTCGGCGGCGGACGCGAACGCGCCGGCACCTACTTCCCCCACGACGAGTTCTACGACTCGGGCGTGCGCGACGCGGCCGCGGCCGTCGCGCGCCACGCGAGGCCCGGCGGCCTCGTCGCATCCGAGACGCCAGAGCTTCTGGCCTACTACGCCGGGCAGGCGGGCCGCACCGACCTCCGCTCCGTCTCGCTCTCCGACCGCGAAGCCCTGCGCGGGCTCGCCGAGGGCGACGTTATCGTCGTCGCGCGCGGCCGCCGTTACTTCAGCAACGACGCCGTGACGCAGCGCCTCGCCGCCGACTTTCAACCCGCGGCGGTCGTCCGCCTCGGCGAAATCCCCTCCGAGCGCGTCTACGTTCTCGACGCAGCCGCCCTGCGCGCCGTGGCCGAAGCGTCAGGCCGTTGAATCTAAAGGTGGCAACGCCTCTTCCGGGCTCCGGCATCGCACGGCGGACAGACTCGAAAGTGTCACAGGCTATCTTGGGAATCGCGCCGCTTTTCGTGTAGATTGATGGGGCCAACGGAACGGGCCTTGCAGGTCGCCGGGTGAAGCTTTCGGCCCCGCGCGGGCGGCCCCGGCCGCCGCCCCGCCGCAGCAAAAGGGCGCAGCCTTTTCGCTCCGGTCGGAGCGCAGACGTGACGCACACGGCAGGCATGAACATGACAATCGTTCCCCCGAAACGACGAATGCGAAAAGCCTCCTCCTTGACACTCGCGCTGCTGGCGCTGCTCCTTCTGGTGCCGGCCCCGCCGCGCGTCGCGGCCCAGCTCGCCAGCGAACTCCGCGCCGACGAGGACACGCTCGCCGTCAAGCCCGAGGCCCGCCCGCTCTTCCGCCTTGAGACGACGCCGGTCGGGCGCGACGCGGAAATCCTGACCCTCTTCGGAAGCCTCAACGGACTCGGCCCCGCCGAGAAGGATTCCTACGTCCCCCTCGTCAGCATCCTCCGCGACACGCTCGGCGACGCGGACCCCGAGAACGACCGCCTGCGCCACGTCTGGATGCTCACCTACACGCGCCCGTCCGCGCTCCAGCGCGTCGCCTCGGCCGTCCCCTTCCTCTACTCGCGCGTCGGCGACAAGAGGAAGGCTGCGAAGCATGGGATGCCGCCGGCCGTCATCGACCTCGCCTCGCCCGAGCGCGACGTGTGGCACCGGCTGATGTGGACCGCGCTCCAGAACGTCGTCTTCAACCCCTACGGCTTCGTCGCCAAGACCTCGACCGGAGCACTGCACCACAACTCGGCCGCCTACCGGCAGGCGCACCTCATGCGCGCCCTCGCCATCCTCTCGCTCTACGAGGCCGAGACCGGCGAGAAGTCGCCCTTCAGCCCCGTCGAGCGCAGCGAGATAGAAGGCCGCCTCCTGCTCGGGGACAAGACGATGGGCGGCCTCGTGGACGACGCCTACCTCGAACGCTTCCGCCAGCAGCAGACGACGAAGTGGCTCGACGTGCGTGGCCACAACTGGGAGCTGCTGCGCCAGCGCGCCGAGGCCGAAGGGCTCTACTTCGAGCCCCTGGAGATGCCCGACGGCGGCGCCACCCACGCCCTGCTCTGGGTCGCCCGCGAAGACGTGGCGGCCCGGCGCGCGCGAAAGTTCGACGGCCGCTTCCTCAACATCCGGAGCCCCTGGGGCGACCAGAAACTCGCGCGCTGGGACGGCTACAGCGAGCGGCGACACTTCGACTCGGAAGGCCGTGCCGTGCCCGAGCCCGTCGGCGGCGGCCGCACGTCGGAGTTGATACCGCTCGCCATCTACGGCCTCGACAACCCGAAGATTCCGGCCCTGCTCGTGGACTTCCGCGACGCCTCGAACCCGAAGCGCCGCGAGATGTCGCGCCGCGTCATCGAGGAGGCCGCGCGCAACGTCCTCGCGCTCTCGCGCTACGGCGGCATCCACTACTTCCTCGGCCGCACCGTCTTCGACTTCGTCACCAGCCGCCGCGGCATGGACCTCAACCGGCCCTCGCGCCTGCGCGCCTACACGCAGCTCAAGCTCCTGCTCTCGCTCGACTCCTCGCTCGACCGCAAGCTGAGGGGCGAGATTTCCGAGCGCGTCGAGCGGGTCTCCCTCAACCCGCTTGAGAACGACGTGGAGGCCGAGGCGCGTCTCGCCCGCCAGCAGCACGCGGCCCTGATGGCCTACGCCAAAGACCCGAAGGGCCTCGTCGCGCGGCTCGAACGCGACCGCCGCTCGGAGCTGACCCCCGCCCAGCACGGGCGGGCCGAGCGCGTGCTCCTGCGCTTCGCAAACGTCCTCAGCCTCGGCCTCTACAAGCACCGCGAGTCGGGCACGCCCGAGCGGTTGCGCGGCTCGCTCGACCGCGAGCGCCGGCTCGCCTACCACCGCCGCTTTCTGCGCGAGGTGGTGCGCTCCAGCCCGCTCATCGAGGTCAAGTGGAACATCGAGGACGTGCGCCGCTCGCTCAAAGTCGTCGCCGAGCTGCGGCCTCGGGCCGACTCGGAGCTGGCGCGCGCGGCCGCCAAAATCTTCGACCAGACCGCCGACGAGGAGACGCGCCGCCTCTGCCTCGACAGCCTCTACCGCATCGATAACGAGGCCGCCAAGAGCGCCCTGCTCCGAATCTACAACTCGCCCGACACTTCTCAAGAGCTTCGCCTGCTCACGGCCGACTACCTGCGCAGCGCGCTCCGCGAAGACCAGCGCATCGCCCCCGGCGACGCCAAGGCCATCGCCGCCCTCGGCCAATAACTAACGATGCGAAGAGGAACGGCGTCGGGTAACACTGGATTGCGGGCGGCGGCCCTGCTGTTTTTATTGCTCTGCCTCACGCCCGCGGCCCTCGCGGCCGGGGCCAAGAGGCTCGTCGTCATCAAGGTTGACGGGCTGCCTTACGGGAGCGTGGACCGCTTCGTGCGCGAGCGCGACCCGCGCACCGGCAAGAGCCAGTTGCCGTGGTTCGAGCACGTCTTCTACGAGCGCGGCACGCGGCTCGAAAATTTCTACGTGCGCGGCATGAGCCTGTCCGGGCCTTCGTGGTCGCAGCTCGACACGGGGCAGCACCTCCAGATTAAAGGCAACGTCGAGTTCGACCGCTACACGCTCCACTCCTACGACTACCTGAACTTCATCCCCTTCTGGGTCGCCAACGTCGCGGGCGCGCGCACGGACATGCCCGGCGTCGAGCTTCTGGACGAGCTGCGCATCCCGCTGCTCGCCGACGCCTACCAGAACCAGGAGCGTTACCTCAGCTTCCAGCTCTACCAGCGGGGCACGCGCTGGACCACCCTCCAGCGCGCCCTCCAGAACCGCATCACCTCGCGCTCCGCGCGCGAGTTGTTCGACGAGTGGAACACCATCGGCTTCGGCGGGCGCTCCATTCTCGGCGAGCAGATGGAGCGCGAGCTGTTCGCGCGCATGAAAGACCCGCGCGTCCGCTACCTCGACTACTACACGACCGACTTCGACCACGCCGCCCACCACAACCGCGACCGCGCCACGCAGCTCGCCGCCCTCAAAGAGCTTGACGACCTCGTCGGCCGCGTCTGGGTCGAGATACGGAAGTCGCCGCTCGCCGCCGAGACGGCCCTCGTCCTCGTCTCCGACCACGGCACGAACACCGACGAGCGCGTCTACAGCCAGGGCTACAACCTCGTCAAGCTCCTCGGCACGGCCGGGGGCGGCGGCCACCACGTCGTCACCAAGCGGCGGCTGATGAACGATTACGCGCTCAAGGGAATCTACCCGCTCATCCCGCTCATCTACACGACGACCGAGGAGTCCTTCTATCTCAAGGGCCAGAGCAGTTCTTACCCGACCGCGCTCGTGGACTTCGACGGCAACGAGCGCGCCTCCGTCCAGCTCCGCGACTCGGACCTGAACATCCTCCACATCCTCCTCCAACAGCTCAAGCGCGACGACCTCTCGCCCGGGCTCCGCCGCGCCGCGACCGACGCCTTCTTCTCGACCATCGAGCGCCGCCGCCCCGAATGGCAGAGGACGCTCGCCGAGCTTAAAGAAGAGTTGGGCGCGCTGCGCCGGCTCGTCGAAGCGCAGCGCCGCCTCGTCGAATCGCTCCCGAAGAAGTGGACGAAGGAGGACGCCGAGGCCGGCCGCGACCGCGCCGCCAAACGCGAGTCAGCGCGCCTCAGCTCCTGGTCCGGCGACGAGCGCAAGTACGCCGCCTACTCCCAGTCGCTCGCCAGCCTCCTCTCGCTCGACCGCGCCCGGATGAACCCTTCGGCCGTCCGCGTCGAGGAGATCATCCCGCGCGGCGCGCTGGGCGACCAGAACACGCTGCACGAGCTACAGAACTACGTCGCCGGCCCCGCCCCCTCGGGCCTCGCGCTCGCCGACGACGGCTCGCTCGACATGGAGCGCAGCTTCGTCCGCGTCAACTACTTCGACCTGCTCGGCCGCGTCTCGGTGCGAAACAACGTCCAGCCCCTCGTCGAGAGCCGGCCCGTTGACTTCGTCGCCGTCCGCGTCCCCGTCGAATCGCTCGCCGCCGCGCTCGAACGGGACGAGCGCGCAGACCAAGCCGTCTGGCTCTACGGCGGCCCGGAAAGGCAGGCCCTCATCCTCTCGCGCGAGGACGGGGGTTCTTTAAAGCTCCGCTACCTCCCCATCTCGAATTTAAGGCAGGGGCCGGACGGGCGCATCGGCTTCGACCGCGCGCAGTGGGCCGCCGGCTTCCCGCTCAAGCTCTGGGAGGAGCGCGCTCTTGAGACGCCGGCCGGTCGAACGCGCGCCGACTGGCTCTCGGGCTGGCACACCGACCTCGAATGGCTGCGGGCCGCGCACCGCTCGCGCTACTCGAACGCCATAGTCGGCCTCAACGAACAGCTCGCGCGCCACACGACGGCCGCGACCGACCCCGACGAGCCCGGCATCTCCCCGGACGAAAAACTCATCCGCCGCTTCCGCCGCCGCCAGCGCCGCCTCGTCGAGGCGGACCTCGTCATCCTCGCCAACGACCACTGGAACTTCGACGTGCGCGGCTTCAACCCCGGCGGCAACCACGGCTCCTACTTCCGCGCCTCGACGCACTCGACGCTCATGCTCGCGGGCGGCGACGCGGCGGGCGTCCCCCGCGGCCTCGCCGTCCAGGAGCCCTACGACAGCCTCAGCTTCATGCCGACGCTGCTCGCCCTGACCGGCCAGATCGAATCAGGCACGCGCCCCGTCCCCGTCCTCTGGCAGCGCGGCTTCCGCCCCTTCCCCGGCCGCGTCATCCGCGAACTGTTCGACGCGCGGCAGGAGCAGGGCACGCCCGTCGCCGGCTCCGCCAATCCGGGGGGCACGCCTTGAGCCTCGACGCACGGGCAGAAAAGGACGAGGCCGTCGTGCGGCCGGACGAGCCTTACGTCGGCCAGCTCGAACTGCTCGAAGCCGAGATACACCTGACGGCCGACACCGACGACGCCGAAGGGGGCGAAGGCGCCCGCGGCCGCCGCGGCTGGGTCTTCTACCTGCACATCGGCGCCTTCGTCTTCGGCGCCTCCCTGCTCATCTTCGTCGTCCGCCACGTCGGCACGGCCGCCATCACCGCGGCCCTGCGCGACGTGGGCCTCGGCTTCTTCCCGCTAATCCTTATCGCCGGCCTTCGCCACGCGCTGCGCACCGTCTCGATGAGCCGCGCGGTCGCGCCCGAGCACCGCCGCTTCACCTTCCGCGAGGCTTACCAGACGCGGCTCGCGGGCGAGACCATCACCTTCCTGACCTTCACCGGCCCCGTCCTGGGCGAAGCGACGAAGGCGGCGCTGTTAAGAAAGCGCGTCCCGCTCGCCTCGGGCGTTCAGGCGCTCGTCATAGACAACCTGCTCTACAACCTCTCGGTCGCCCTCTTCATCTCCAGCGGCGCCCTCCTCATGCTCCTCACCTACGACCTGCCCGACGCGGCGCGCTACCCGCTCATCCTCATCTCGTCGGGGATGGCGCTCGTCATGCTCGGCGTCGTCCTCGCCGTCACCAGCGACTTCATGCCCGGCAAGGCGACCGTGGACTTCTTCATCCGGCTGGGCTTCAAGCGCGGCTGGCTCCAGTCGAAGCGCGAGCAGGTCATGCGAGTCGAGTCGAACGTCTACGACTTCTACAAGCGACGCCCCCGCGCCTTCTTCGCCATGTTCGCCTGCGACCTCGCCGCGCACGCGACCTCGGTCGCCGAGGTCTACCTCATCCTCCGCCTGCTCGGTTTTGAGTCCACGGCCGGCGTGGCTTACATTATTGATTCGCTGACGAAGGTCATCAACCTGGTCTTCTCCTTCGTCCCCGCCACCATCGGCGTCTACGAGGGCGGGACCGGCTTCATCCTGCACACGCTGGGCTACGCGGCCGCCGCGGGCGTCACGCTCGGCATCGTGCGGAAGGCTACGATGATCGTCTGGGCCGTCATCGGCCTGCTAGCGCTGGCTCGGCGGACGGTGCCGGGCGCGGCCGGCAAGCTCATCGAGCGTTACCCGCGGCTGCGTGAGGTTATGGACAATCTCGTACTCTCGAACATGACGCACCGCCCGGCCCGCACCTTCGTGAGCGTGCTGGGCGTGGCGGTCGGCGTGCTGCTGATAGCCTTCACGGTGGGCCTCGCCCACGGCGTCCTGCGCGAGCGCGGGCGGCGCGAGGGCGAGGTCGGCGCCGAAATCCTCATCCGCGCCTCGGGCTCGACCGGGCTGACGGGGATGCAAACTTTCAACCTGCCCGTCTCGCGCGCCGACGAGATCGAGAAGATCGAGGGCGTCCGCGCCGCCGTCCCCATCACGCAGAGCCGCGACGAGAGCGACGCCGGCTGGGGCGTGAGGATCGTGGACGGCGTCCCCTTCGAGCGTTACGCGCGGCTCGCCGGCACGCGCATCGTGCAGGGCCGCGCCTTCGCCGCCCCAGACGAGGTCATCTCGGACCCCGTCTGGCTTGAGCAGCGGAAGGCGAAGGTGGGCGACGAGGTGAAGGTCTTCGGCCGCCCCTTCCGTGTCGTCGGCGTCTACGAGCCGCCGGGCGGCGCGCGCCTCAAGATACCGCTCTCGACGGCGCAGGAGAACGCGGGCGTCGAGGACGGAGCCTTCTGCACGAGCGTGCTCGTCTCGGTCAAAGACCCGAAGGAGCAGGACGCGGTGGCCGAGCGCATCCACCAGATGTTCGGCGAGGACCAGATCATCTTCACGCGCGACCTGCCCGAGATGTACGCGTCGAGCGTGCCGGCCTTGGACGTTTTCATCAAGGTCGTGGTCGGCGTCGCCGCCGTCATCAGCATGCTCGTCATCCTGCTCGCCATGTACACGACCGTCACGGAGCGGACGCGGCAGATAGGCATCCTGAAGGCCCTGGGGATGTCGAACGCGGGCGTCGCGTGGGTCATCGAGCAGGAGGCGCTGTTCGTCAGCCTGCTCGGCGTCCTGCTCGGCGTCCTGCTCACGCTCGGCGCGCGCTTCCTCGTCATGCGCCTCACGTCCCTGACCGTTGACATAGAGCCTTACTGGCTCGGCCTCGCGCTGCTCATCGGCCTGCTCGGCGGCACGCTCGGCGCGCTCTTCCCCGCCCTACGCGCCGCGCGGCAAGACCCTGTCGAGGCCCTGAGCTACGAGTAGTCGAACAAGTCTTGAGACGCACGAGGGCCGTACCACTCTCGTCGGGAGTGGTACGGCCCTCGTGGTTTGTGATTCGGTTTAAGAGCCGGTCGTCACGCCCCGGCCGCGGATGAGCCTGTAGACGGCGAGCAAGATGATCGCGCCGACGACGGCCAGCACGAGGCTCATCAAGAAGCCCGGCCGCGCGATGTCGCCGGCCGAGTTGACGCCGCCGTAGCCGAACAGCATGCTGCCGACCCAGCCGCCGATTACCGAGCCGACGATGCCGATCAGCGTCGTGATGACGAGGCCGCCCGGGTCACGCCCCGGCATAATGGCCTTCGCAATGACGCCCGCGAGCAGTCCCAAAATGATGTAAGCAATCCATCCCATATTCTTATCCTCCCGCTGTACTGTTTCCGTGACACTCTAATGCACTTGCCACGTTAGTAAGCAAAAGGTCTGCCACAGACGCCCGGCGCCGGCCCTAGCGCCCGGCGGCCCAGTATTCGGCCGCGGTGCCGACGAAGGCGTGGAAGTGACGGCGGTCGCCGTCGTACGGCTTCGCTTCGGCCCGGACCTCGTTGCGCGCGCGGGCCATGAAGGCTTCGATCTCCGGAATCGTGCGCGGGAGGGCGGCCGAGAGGTTGCGGTAGCCGTCGGCGGTCACGACCACGTCGTCCTCGATGCGCACGCCGATGCCTTTGTACTTCTCGAAGGCGGGGCGGACGGCCGCGACGAACTTCTCCATCTCGGGCGTCTTCGGCAGGTGTTCGAGCGCGTCCTCGCGGATGTAGATGCCGGGCTCGACCGTGAAGACGTTCCCCGCTTCGAGCGGCGCGGCGCGTATCCCTACGTCGTGGACGTTCATGCCGAGCCAGTGCGAGGTGCCGTGCATGAACCAGATGCGGAACTGGTCGGAGTTGCGGTCGGTGATGAGGCCGAGGCGGAGCAGGCCGTCCCTGATGACCTCGGCCGAGGCGTTGTGCACGTCGCCGATGGTGGAGGCGCCGGGCTTGATGGCCTTGAAGGAAGCCTCCTGCGCGGCCAGCACGATGTTGTAGATGTCGCTCTGCGCCGGGCTGAACTTGCCGCCCGCCGGGAAGGTGCGCGTCACGTCGGCCGTGTAGTGCTGGTACTCGGCGCCGGAGTCGATGAGTATCAGGTCGTTCGGGCGGACCTGCCCCTGCGACTCGTTGTAGTGGAGCGTCGTCGCGTTCGGGCCGCAGCCGACGATGTTCGGGTAGCCCCAGTTGTCGGCGTTGCGGCGGCGGTAGGTGTAATCAATCTCGGCCTCGACCTCGTACTCGGTCTTCGCGCGCGGCGCGACGGCCTGCGCTCTCATGTGGCCCTCGATGCTGATGTCGATGGCGTGCTGGAGTATGCGCAGCTCCAGCGGCGACTTCCGCGACCTCAGCTCGACGAAGATGGGCCAGGCCGAGCGGACGTTGAGCCCCGTGGCGGCGCGCGCCCAGGTGGCGGCGTAATCCTGCTCCTGGCGGAACTCGCGGCTGTTGTCGCCGGGCGGGAGCAGGAGGTAGAGCGAGGCGTCGCTCTGCGTCATCGCGGCGAAGAGCGGGTCGAGCGCCGGCCCCTGCTTCTGTTCGGAGAGCAGGACGGAGTCTCCCTGCGGGCGGTACCCTTGTCGCGTGCGGACGGCGCGCATGAAGGGCTCGAACTCTCTGGCGTCCCAAATCTCCGTGACGCCGGAGAGGCGGCGGGCCTGCTCGGGGCTGTACATGTAGCCGTCCCACGTCTCGCGCGCGGGGTTGCGGCGCGGGAGGAAGAGAATCTCGCGCGGTGTGCTGCCGGGGGCGATGACGAGCGTGGCGCCCCGCTGGTTGAGGTTCGTCAGGTAGAAGAGGTTGTTCTCCTGGCGGAACTCGTAGTCCACGTCGTTCGTGTAGAGGCGCGGCTCGGCGCTGAAGAGGACGATGACGGACTTGGGGCCGATTCGCTCGGCCACGCGGGCGCGGCGCGCGGCAAGCTCGGCCACGCGCTCCTCGTCCCTGAAGACGGGCGCGGGCGGCGCCTCGCGGATGACGGACTGTGCGGGGGCCGGCGCGCCGTTCTTCGCGGTCGCACCCGTGCCGCCGGCCAGGGAGGCGGCAGCGAGAATCAATAGAAACTTGGCGAACAACTTATTCGGCTTCAAAGCTATTACTCCTTATCCCTCGAAGGCTTCAATTAATACCCGACCGGCTCGCCGAAGTTGCGCGGGTCGCTGGCGCCGAGCCGGACGCCGGTCTTCTCCTCGATCATGATGCCCTGCGCGTCGCCCATGTAGCGGGGCTTTTCGGCGAAGCGGTGGCCGCGCGATTCGAGCGCGCGGAAGGTGTCGGCCGACATCCCGAAGGGCTCGTAGGTAAGCTCGTCCGGCATCCACTGGTGATGGATGCGCGGGGCGTCTATGGCCTGCTGGATGTTCATGTCGAAGTCCACGACGTTGGTGATGACTTGCAGGACGGTGTTGATGATGGTCGGGCCGCCGGGCGAGCCGACGGCGAACCAGAGCGTGCCGTCCTGCCGCATGACGAAGGTCGGCGTCATGGCCGAGAGCGGACGCTTGCGCGGCGCGACGGCGTTGCGCTCGCCCTGTATCAGCCCGTAGGCGTTGGGCGAGCCCGGCTTGGCCGCGAAGTCGTCCATCTCGTTGTTCATCAAAATGCCCGTGCCCGCGATGACGACCTTCGAGCCGAAGCTGTCGTTCAGCGTGTAGGTGTTCGACACGCAGTTGCCTTCGGCGTCCACGACCGTGAAGTGCGTCGTCTCCTCGGACTCGGCGCCCGAGGGGCGGCCGGCTCTCACCTCGGCGCTAGTCGAGGCGCGCTCGCGCTTGATTCCCTTCCTCAATTTTTCGGCGTAAGCCTTATCGATCAAGCCGGCGACGGGGACGTTGACGAAGTCTGCGTCGCCCATGTACTCGGCGCGGTCTGCGAAGGCGCGGCGCATGGACTCGGCCATCAGGTGGTAACGCTCAGAGGAGGACCAGCCGAGGTTGCGCAGGTCGAAGCCTTCGAGGATGTTCAGCATCTCGATGAGCACGGCGCCGCCGGAAGAGGGCGGCGGCATCGAGATGACTTCGTGGCCCCGGTATGTGGTGCGCAGCGGCACGCGCTCCTTCGCCACGTAGTTCTTCATGTCCTCGACGGTGATGAGGCCGCCGTGACGCCGCATGTCGTCGGCGATGAGGCGGGCGGTGCGCCCTTCGTAGAACTCGCGCGGGCCGAAACGCTTGAGGCGCGCGAAGGTCAGGGCCAGCTCGGGCTGGCGCCAGACGTGGCCCTCGTCCCAGAAGCGGCCGTTGTTCTGGTAGACCTTCTTCGTCTCGGGATAGAGGCCGAGCTGTTTGTTGTTCTTCAGAGAGCGCGCGAGGTTGTGCGGCATCGCGAAGCCTTCGGCGGCGAGGCGGCGGGCGGGCTCGACGAGCTGCGCCCAGGTGAATTTGCCGGAGCCGTACTTCCTGAGGGCCAGGTCCATGCCGGCGACCGTGCCGGGGACGCCCGAGGCGCGGTAGCCGAGCGTCGAGGAGCCCTCGCCCTTTATCAGCTCGCCCTTCTCGTCAACGTAGACGTTGCGGTGCGCGGCGGCCGGCGCCATCTCGCGGTAGTCGATGGCGGTCGCGCGGCCGTCCTTCAGGCGAATCATCATGAAGCCGCCGCCGCCGAGGTTGCCGGCCGCTGGGTACGTGACGGCCAGGGCGAGTGCGACGGCGACGGCCGCGTCAACGGCGTTGCCGCCGCGCCTTAACACGTCAACGCCGGCCTGCGACGCAATCGTGCTCGTCGAGGCGACCATCCCGTGCTTCGCCCTGACGGGCTCACGCGAGGCGGCGTAGGCACGCGCGCCGGGAGTCGTAACAGGCCCGAAGGGCGCGAGTGGCGCGAAGAGCAGGAGGAGCGAGAGCAGCGACTTCGCTAACAGTTTTCCACCTGACATGGCGTGTGACTCCATTCTCTTTAGCGGAGCCGAAGCTCCATGTAGAGCGTGCCCTCGACCGGGCTGTGATAATAAGGCTCCGTCTCGACGAAGCCGAGCGAGCGGTAGAGCCGGACGGCCCTTTCCATCACGCCGGGCATGGTGTCGAGCCTCATCCTTTCATAACCCGAGGAGCGCGCCTCCCCGACGATGGTCTCGGCGAGGCGACGGCCGAGGCCCGTCCCTTGAAAGGCCGGGCGCACGTAAAGCCGCTTCATCTCGCAGACGCCTTCGCCCGCGGGCCTGAGCGCGACGCAGCCGGCCGTCGCCCCGCCTTCCTCCCCCAGAATCAGTCGTCCCGACGGCGGGGCGTAGTCGCCCGGCAGGCTCTTCAACTCCTGCTCGAAGTTCTGGAAGCAGAGGTCGAGCCCGAGCCAAGCTTGGTACTCGTGGAACAGTCGCTGCGCCTCTTCAATTTGCCCCGGCGTCTCGGCCTGAGTCAGTTTCATCCTTCGTTAAAGCCTACAGCGTGGCGACGAGCGCGGCGAGCAGCGCGCCACGCAGGGGGAGGCGGTCGGCGATGATGTGCTCGTGAGCGGCGTGCGCGCCGTCGCCGTCAACGCCGAGGCCGTCGAGCACGGCCGCGCCCGCGGCAGCCGCGAAGTTGCCGTCAGACGCGCCGCCGACGCTCGCCTCGCCCAGCTCTACTCCCAACTTCGCCGCGACGGCGCGCGCCCTTTCGTAAAGCGAGGCGACGGCGTCGGTCCTCTCAAGCGGCGGGCGGTTGATGCCGCCGCCGAAGTTGAGGCGCGCGCGCGCGTCGAAGGGCTCTGAAGCCTTGATGGCTCGCTCGACGCGGCCCGCCTCTTCGGCCGTCGAGAAGCGCACGTCTATCTCGGCGCGGGCCTCGGCCGGGACGACGTTGGCGTGCGTGCCGCCGCTCACGGTGCCGACGCTGACGGTCGTCCCGAGAGAAGCGTCGGCCAGAGTGTGCAGGCGCTCTATCTGCCGCGCCATCTCAAGCACGGCGCTGACGCCCTTCTCGGGTTCGAGGCCGGCGTGGGCCGCGCGCCCCTCGACGGTCAGAGTGAACAGCCCCGTCCCCTTCCTCGCCGTCTTCGCCCGACCGCCCGGCGCGGGCGGCTCCAGCACGAGCACGCAC
>DATHBF010000607.1:0-9561 GCA_035296285.1 Pyrinomonadaceae bacterium
GAACCCGGCCGCGACCCCCCCCTGCGACGAGAGGCCGACGACGGGGACGAGCACGCCGATGAGGAAGTAGGCTACGCCGACGCACAGGAGCGCCCGCAAGGGGCTCCCCAACGCCGCCTGCCCCTGGTGCAGCACCGGCCCGTACAGCCCCCACGCGAGCGCCGCGCCGAGAGCGAAGATGATCCAGAGCATTTAGTGACCTCGAAGGAAAAGGGCTTTTAGAACGTCAGTCGAACCCCGAGTTGAATCTGGCGCGACGAGGTGGTGGTCGAGCGGACGCGCCCGAAGGTCGAGAGCGGCTGCTCGTTGTCTGCCGCGCCGGTGAAGACGATGAGGCTGGGCGGCGAGAAGTTGGCCCGGTTGAAGAGGTTGAAAGCCTCCAGGCGCAACTGCACCGACCCTTCGTCGCCGAGCAGGCCCCAGCGCGTGTTCTTGACCGCCGAGAGGTCGAAGACGCGGAGGTTCGGGCCGATGAGCGCGCCCCGGCCCACGTTGCCGAGCGTGCCGGCCGCCGGCAGGCGGAAGGCCGCCGGGTCGAAGTAGCGGTCGGGGTCGCCGAGGACCGCCGTCTCGGCCGTGAAGCCGGGCGCGAAGTCCGGGCGGTCGAAGCCGATGCCGGGCGCCAGCGACGGCGACCACTGCGAGCGCGAGCGGTTGCGCGCGACGAAGACCGTCAAGGGGTTCCCGCTCCTCATCTGCCCTATCCCGGAAAGCTGCCAGCCGTTCGTCAGAAGGCCCGCCAGGCCGCTCCGCTCGCCGCCGAGCGGAAGCTGCCAGGTGAAGTTGACGACGAAGTTGTGCTTGGCGTGGTAGTCGGAGAGCCCCTTGTTGTAGTTGAGGCCGGGGAACTCCGGGAAGGCCGTCGTCGTCCCGTTCGTCGCGTCGGAGAAGAAGGTCGAAGCCTGCGTCGTGTCGATGTTGCGCGCGAAGGTGTAGGAAGCCTGGGCCGAGACGCCGCGCGTGAACCGCTTGCGCGCCTCGAAGACGAGGGCGTTGTACCAGGAGTTGCCGTCCGAAGACTTTAGCTCGATGGTCGTGAACGCGGTGTTGGGTCGCGCCTGCCCGACGGGCCAGAAGGGCGTGCCGTCGGCGCGGATGACGGGCGCGGGGATGTTCACGTCGTTGCTGCGCAGGAGGTGGACGCCGCGCGAGCCCGCGTAGCCGACGGTCATGACCGTGTCGAACCACAGCTCGCGCTGGAGGTTCAGGTTCCAGACCTGCAAGTACGGGTTGTCGAGGTCGTACTGGACGGGGCGGATGGAGAGCGAGCCGACGAAGTTGGGGACGGGGAACGAGGGGTTGTTGATGACGGGGCGCGGCGTGGCCGGCGGGTTCGTCACCGTGACGATGAGGTTCTGCTGGTTGTTCGTGTTGAAGTAGACGCCGTAGCCGCCGCGCAGGGAGGTCCGGCCGTCGCCGAAGATGTCCCAGGCGAAGCCGACGCGCGGCGCGAAGTTCTTCAACGTCGGGTTCCGGTAGAGCGGCCCCGGCGTCGGCGTGCGGTCGCTCAGGTTGCGGAGCGACACGTCGCGTCCGCCCTCGTCCACGGGCATCGTCGCGGCCTCGTAGCGCAGCCCCGCGTTCAGGCTCAGGCGCGGGTGGACGCGCCAAGCGTCCTGCGCGTAGAAGCCGAGCAGCGTGAAGCGCCAGTAGCGGTCGAACTGCGCCTCGGGCGTGAGGCCGACGAAGCGCTGCGCGCGGTTCTGTAGGAAGTCGGAGACGGAGGCGAACGTGTAGATGCCGTTGCTGAAGGTCGGGTTGACCATGTTGTCCTGGTAACGCTCGACGAGCGCGCCGGCCTTAATCAGGTGACGGCCGCGGCTGTGCGTGAGGCCGTACTCGCCGCCGAAGACGTTCTGGACGAGGCGCAGGTTGCCCGAGGACTGAGGGCCGAAGCGTGGGATGCCGCCGATGTCTATGTCGCCCGTGATGCCGCGCCCGGGCACGAACTCGGGGAGCGGGCTCGTCAGATTCGCCTCGACGTTCTGCCCGACTCTCGTGCGGCTGAAGTTGAGGCGGAAGGTGTTCAGCGTCGCGGCCGAGAGCGTCTGCCGGTACTCGCCCGTGAAGAACTGGTTGCGCGAGAAGAAGGTGCGCGGGAACTGCGGGAAGTCGGTCGGGAGCAGCTGGTCCGCGTCGTCGAAGGTGTAGCGCGCGAAGAACTGGTCGCGGTCGCTGCGGTTGTAGTCCACGCGCCCCTGCACGAAGTGCTGGCGGACCTGCTGGTCGAAGCCGAAGCTGTAGGAGGCGAGGTTGCCGACGACGCGCGAGGGGCCGAGGTTCGGCAGCGGGTAAGCGTCGAGGAAGGGGCGGACGACCGCGTTGACGCCGACGTTGGTGCGGACGATGTTGGCGGCGGGGCAGTCCTGGCCGGCGGCCGGCGTGATGTTGCAGCGGGTGACTATTCCCTCGCGCGCGTCGAGGTCGGGCGTGACGGTGCGGACGGTGCGGCCGAGGTTCTCGCGCAGGGATTCGTAGCCGGCGAAGAAGAAAAGCTTGTCCTCGCGGATGGGGCCGCCCACGCTTCCGCCGAACTGGTTGCGGCGGAACTCGGGCTTGCGCGCCGGGTCGAAGAAGTTGCGCGCGTCGAGGTTGTCGTTGCGGTGGAACTCGTAGAGCGAGCCGTGGAACTGGTTGGTGCCGGACTTCGAGACGGCGTTGATCTGCCCGCCGAAGTTGCGGCCGAACTCGGCGCTGTAGGCGTTCGTCTCGACGCGGAACTCGCGGATGGTCTCCAGGCCCAGAGAGGTGCCGGCGGCGCTGCCCGACGGGCCGTTGGTGAAGTCGTTCTGCGGCGTGCCGTCCAGCAGGTAGACGTTCGAGCGCGGGTCCTGCCCGTTGATGCTCATGCCGACGCCGTGCGCGACGACGGAGCCGGTGTCGCGGTGCGGGTAGGCGACGACGCCGGGCTGGAGGAAGGCGAGGTCGGTGTAGTTGCGCCCGTTCAGGGGCAGCTCACGCATCGCCCGCTCGCCGACGAGGAAGCTCAGCTCGGGCGTGCGCGTGTTGACGATGCCGGCGTCGTCCGTGACCGTGACCTGCTCGGCGAGGGCCGTGACCTCCATGAGGATGTCGAGCGTGGCCGTCTCGTTCACCGTCAGCTCGACGCGCCCGAAGACGTAGTTCTTAAAATCCGCCTTCTCGGCGCGCACCTCGTAAGGCCCGACGGGGAGGCCGGCGAAGACGTAGCGCCCCTCGGCGTCGGACGTGGCCGTGCTCGACCGTCCCGTCTCAAGGCTCCTGACCGTCACCGAGGCGCCGGGGATGACGGCTCCGGTCGCGTCCTTCACGTCGCCGGTCAGCGTGCTCGTCGTCTGCGCGAGCGCGGGCGCGGTAAGAAATAGGAGGAGCACGAGCGAGGCGAGCTTCGCCGCGAGGCGGGAAGGAAGAGAAACGTGTTGTCGCATGAAGGCGTATTACTCCAGTTCGGAAAGGCTCAGTCCCGTGACCGTTTATACTCCCGATTCTAGCAGGCGGTTTCAGAGTTGTGATGCGCCCGGCGACGGATTCGGCGGCCCGCGCCGTACTTTTACAGCATCTTTACACCCCGGCCCCCCTTTTCGGCGATAATGCCGAAACAACCGGCGAGCCCTTACGTTTCAACTAGTGCCCGTCGCGCGAACCCATTCTTCAGGAGAATCAGTCTTGAGGCCAAAACTTCAGGCACTCGCCCTTTTATCCATCTTCCTCTGCGCCGCCCCGGCCTTAGCCCAGACCCACCGCGCCTCTGTGCGCGGCACGGTCTACGACCCGAACCGCGCGGTCGTCCGCGGCGCCGAAATTAAACTGACGAATCGGGAGACCGGCGAGACGCGGACCACGACGAGCGACGAGGAAGGGAACTACGCGCTGTCGTCGCTTCAGCCCGGCCCGTACCGCCTGACCTTCGCCGCGGCGGGGTTCGCCACGCTCCCGCGTGAGTTCACGCTCAGCGTCAACCAGGACGTGCGCGTTGACGCCACGCTCGAAGTCGCGGGGGTCAGCGACCCGTACGACGTGGAGTACATCGTCTCGCGCCCCGGCGAGCTGAAGCGCGACTCGGCCTCGCTCGGCGCCGTCATCGAGAACCGGCACGTCGAGGGGCTGCCGCTCGACGGCCGCAACTTCTACGAGCTTTCCCTGCTCGTGCCCGGCGCCGCGCCGCCCGCCCAGGGCTCCGCCGGCTCCGTGCGCGGCGACTTCGCCTTCTCCGTCAACGGGGCGCGCGAGGACTCGAACAACTTCCTCCTCGACGGCGTCTACAACGTGGACCCGAAGCTCAACACCTTCGGCGTGCGCCCGCCCGTGGACGCCATCCGCGAGTTCGAGACGCTGACCTCGACCTACGACGCCTCGTTCGGCCGCAGCGCGGGCGCGCAGGTCAACGTCGTCCTCAAGTCCGGCTCTAACGACTTCCACGGCTCGCTCTACGAGTTCCACCGCAACGCCGCCCTGGACGCCCGCAACTTCTTCGCGCCCGCCGACGAGCCCGCGCCCAAGTACATCCGCAACCAGTTCGGCTTCACGGCGGGCGGCCCCCTCCGCCGGGACCGCACCTTCTTCTTCGCCGACTACGAGGGCACGCGCTCGCGCGAGGGCATCACGCGCGTCACGAACGTCCCGACGCTCGCCGAGCGCGCGGGCGACTTCTCGCACTCGTTCGACTTCTTCGGCCAACCCGTCTTCGTCCGCGACCCCTTCCGCGTTGACCCCTCGACGTTCCAGCCGCTCCCCTGCAACGCGCAGAGCCAGGCGGGCTGCTTCCCCGGCAACGTCGTCCCGCTCGACCGCCAGAGCGCCGTCGGCCGCCGCATCGCCGCACTCTACCCGGCCCCGAACCGCGCCACCCCCTTCGCCAACTTCGTCTCGTCGCCCACGCAGCGCGACCGCAACGACCACTTCGACGCGCGCGTTGACCACCTGCTCTCGGGCGGCTCGACGCTCGCCTTCCGCTACAGCTTCGGCGACCGCTCACTGTACGAGCCCTTCGCCGGCCCGACCTTCGCGGCCGTCCCCGGCTACGGCAACGACGTGCTGCGCCGCAGCCAGAACACGATGGCCGGCTGGACGAAGGTGCTCGGCCCCGCGCTCGTCAACGACGCGCGCGTCGCCTTCAACCGCGTCGCGTCGGCCGTCTTGCAGGAGAACCGCGCGGCGTCGGTCAACCGCCGCGTCGGCCTCCCCGACTTCTCGCCGAACCCGCGCGACGCCGGCCTGAGCTTCATCACCGTGACCGGCTTCTCGCCCCTCGGCGAAGAGTTCAACAACCCGCAGAACAGCGTCACCAACACCTTCCAGTTCCTCGACACGGCGACCTACACGCGCGGCCGCCACCTCCTGAAGTTCGGCGCCGACCTCCGCGCCGTCCAGCAGAACGCCTTCCGCGACGTGCAGGCGCGCGGCTTCTTGCAGTTCACGCCGTTCGCCTACACGGGGAACTCGCTCGCCGACCTCCTGCTCGGCTTCCCGACGGTGACGGGCGGCGCGCGCGTGGACAACGCGCAGCACCTTCGCTCCGAGAGCTATCACTTCTTCGTCAACGACCAGATTCGCGTGACGCCGCGCCTGACCCTTTCGGCCGGCCTGCGCTACGAGTACAACTCGCCGCCCGTTGACGCCGAAGACCGCGCCAACGTCTACGACCCCGCGACTCGCATGCTCGTCCCCGTCGGCACCGGCGGCGTCCCGCGCTCCGGCTTCCGGCCCGACCGCAACAACTTCGCCCCGCGCGTCGGGCTCGCGTGGACGATAGGCGAGGAGGGCGAGACCGTTTTGCGCGCCGGCTACGGCGTCTACTACGACCAGTCGCCGCTCGCGCCCGGCGAGGCGCTCTACTTCAACCGGCCCTACTTCGACTTCAACCTCTTCTTCCCGCTGCCGCAGTTCGGCTTCCCGCTCACGCTCGACAACCCTTTCCCCTCGAACTTCCCGTTCCCCCTGCCCGACTCGGCGCTCGCCATCCAGCGCGACCTGCGGACGCCCTACATGCAGCACTGGAACGTGAACGTGCAGAGGCAGCTCGGCCGCAGCCGCGTCGTCGAGCTGGCCTACGTCGGCTCGAAGGGGACGAAGCTGCTCTCGGCGCGCGACATCAACCAGCCGCAGCCGGGCATCCTGCCGCCGAACCTGCCCTTCGTCCCGCGCCCCGTCGCGCAGTTCGACGACATCAACCTCATCGAGTCGCGCGCCTCTTCGAGCTATCACTCCCTACAGGCGCGCTTCCAGCAGCGCCTCTCCGCGGGCCTCGCCGTGCTCGGCTCCTACACCTTCTCGAAGTCCATCGACGACGCCTCGAACTTCTTCTCAAGCGCGGGCGACCCGAACTTCCCGCAGAACTCCTACGACCTGCGGGCCGAGCGCGCGCTGTCGAACTTCGACGTGCGCCACCGCTTCTCCCTCGGCTACTCCTACGACCTGCCCTTCGGGCGCGGCCGCGCGCTGCTCGCCGACCGCGGTTTCCTGACGACGGTCGTGAGCGGCTGGCAGACCTTCGGCGTCATCACCGCGCAGACCGGCCGGCCCTTCACCGTCGCGCTCATCCAGGAGTTCGACAACAGCGGCACGGGCCGCTCGTCGCTCGGCTTCGGCGCCAACGACCGCCCGAACCTCCTGGGCGACCCGAACGCGGGGCCGCGCACGCCCGAGCAATGGTTCAACACGTCGGCCTTCGCGTTCCCCGCGCCGGGCACCTTCGGCAACGCCGGCCGCAACGTCCTGACCGGCCCCGGCTACCAGAACGTCAACGCCTCGCTCGTCAAGAACACGGCCCTGGGCGAGAGCCTGAGCCTGCAACTGCGCGCCGAGTTCTTCAACCTCTTCAACCACCCGAACCTGAACCTGCCCGACAACTTCCTGGGCTCGCCCACGTTCGGGCGCGTCACCTCGGCGCGCGACCCGCGCCACGTCCAGTTCGGCGCGAAGCTCCTCTTCTAAGGACTTATGAGAACGACAAAGAGCACCCGCCGAGCCTTGTTGCTTGCGACTTTACTTCTCGTGAACGCCCTCGCGGCCTGCGCCGCAGGCGCCGCCGACCAGCCCGCCGCGCGTGCCGTCACGAATAGCAAAGCTGAAGAGTCCGCTTCGTCGTCGGCCGCGCCGGCCGCGCCCGCCCCGACGCCCACGCCCGACGCCGCCGCGAGCCCGACGCCGACGGGCGAAGTCGGCGGGAAAGCCGGCGTGGGAGCGGCGGCCGAGTGGCCGCAGTGGCGCGGGCCGGGCAGGGACGGGCAGGCGGCGGGGGCCGCCGCGCCGCAGGCGTGGCCGAAGGAGTTGAAGCCGCGCTGGCGCGTGGAGGTGGGCGTCGGCCACGCTTCGCCGGTCGTGAGCGGGGGGCTCGTCTACCAGTTCGCGCGGCAGGGCGAGGACGAGGTGCTGGTCGCGCTCGACGCGGCCACGGGCAGGGAGGTCTGGCGGGCCGGCGCCGTGCCGGCGCCCTACACGATGAACCCGGCCGCGACGGGCCACGGCAAGGGGCCGAAGTCAACGCCGGTCGTGGCCGGCGGCCGCGTCTTCACCCTCGGCATCGCCGGCCTGCTCTCGGCGCACGACGCGAAGACGGGCCGCCTCCTCTGGCGCAAGGATTTCTCGAAGCAGTACCCCACGACCTCGCCGCTCTACGGCACGTCCATGTCGCCCGTCGTCGAAGGCAACCTTCTCATCGCGCACGTCGGCGGCCACGACAAAGGCGCCCTCACCGCCTTCGACGCCGCGACCGGCGCGGTCAAGTGGTCCTACGACGGCGACGGCCCCGCCTACTCATCGCCCGTCGTGTTGACCGCCGGCGGCGAGCGCCAGCTCGTCACCTTCACGCAGAAGGATCTCGTCGCCGTGTCGGCCTCGACGGGCGCGCTGCTCTGGAAGCTTCCCGCGAAGACCCACTACGACACGAACTGCAACACGCCCGTCGTCTACAGGGACACGGTCGTCGTCTCGCTCGAAGGGCAGGGGCTCGTCGCATTGCGGCCCGCGCGCGAGGGCGGGAAGTGGGCCGCGCGCGAGGTGTGGCGCAACGAGGAGAACGAGCTGTACATGAACACGCCCGTCCTCCACGGCTCGACGCTCTACGGGCTCTCGACGCGCAAGAAGGGGCAGTTCTTCGCGGTGGACGCGGCGACGGGCAAGACCCTCTGGCAGGGGCCGGGGAGGATGGGCGAGAACGCCTCGATACTCAACCTGTCGGGCACCCTGCTCGCGCTCACGAACGACGCCGTCCTCTACGTCCTGCCCGCGGGCGCGGCCTCGTTCGCCCCGGCCGCGCAGTACACCGTCGCCACCTCGCAGACCTGGGCGCACCCCGTCTTCCTCGGCGACCAAATACTCGTCAAGGACGAGAAGACGCTGGCCTCGCTGTCGCTCAAGTAACAGTCTGAAATCCCCGAAGGGGATAAAGACAGTAGCCGGGGGTTAGAGCGAGGGAGCGCCAGCGACCGAGCACTAACCCCCGGAAAGCATCGCAACAAGAATCCGACCCTGAAAGGGTCGCACATCAACGTTGATGTGCGACCCTTTCAGGGTCGTTCCGTGTTGCCGTGTTTTACCGGGGGTGGCGCTCGGTCGCTGGCGCTCCCTCACTTACCCCCGGCTATTACCTTTATCCCCTTCGGGGATTTTCAGACTGCCTCAGTCCGACAGCTTGTAGCACGCCATCTGCGTGGCGTTGCGGACGAGGAGGCGGCCCCCCGCGATGGCCGGGTTGTTCCATGTCCGGCCCTGGAGGGCGGCGAAGCGCCCCAGCTCCGTGTGGCCGGCGGGCGTGGCGCGGACGAGCGCGACCTCGCCCTCCTCGGTCGTGACGATGAGGTGGCCGCTGGCCAAGACGACCTGCCCGTAGCCGTAGCCGCGCGCCTTCCACTTCTGCTGCCCCGTCGCCAGCTCCACGCACGTCAGCATCCCCTCGTCCAGCCCGTAGATGTGCCCCTCGTGCAGCACCGAGCTGTTGAACTTGTTCTTCATCGAGGGCCGCTCCCAGACCGCCGTGGCCGAGAGCTTGCCGGCCGCCCCGCCCGCCACCTCGACGAGCGCCGCCCCCTTGCCGTAACCGGCCGAGATGAAGAAGCGGTTCGGGCCGGCGACGATGGGCTGCGCGACGTTGATGCCGCTGGAGTTAGACCACGGGTAGACCCACAGCACCGAGCCGTCCTCGGGCGCGAGCCCCGCGACGTTCCTGCCCGTGACGGCGAGCACCTGACGGCGCCCCGCGAGCGTGACGAGCATGGGCGAGGTGTAGGAGGCCGGGTCGCCGAGCGCCCCCCAGGCGGGCGCGCCCGTCCGCGCGTTGTAGGCGACGACCGACTTGCCGTTCGGGCCGCCCGGTATCACCACCACCTTGTCGTCAACGACGAGCGGCGAGGCCGCCATGCCCCACGGGATGTTCGACGCGCCGTTCTCCTTCAGGATGTTCTTCGACCAGATGAGCTTGCCGGTGCGCGCGTCGAGGCAGCGCAGCTCGCCCAAAGCGCCGAGCGCGTAGAGCCGCCCGTCGTGCCACGTCGGCGTGGCGCGCGGCCCGTCGCCGGTCGAGTCCGTGTAGAGCGCGTCCCAGGCGTGCGTCCAAAGCTCGCGCCCGAGGACGGCTCGGTGCTG
>DATHBF010000608.1:0-5307 GCA_035296285.1 Pyrinomonadaceae bacterium
AGGTCGCGCGCCTGCCCCCGGCAATGGGGGCAGCGCAGGGAAGGCGGAGGATGACGGGTCTTGTGTCGAGCCATGACAGCCGACACTGTCCCCACTTCGCCTTCCTCTTTTCAATCCCCAACGTAACGGGGCCACTACCCCATCCCGGCCCCCGCGAAATATCTTGACAGGCCGGCCCCTTCGCCATAGAGTTTCGCCGCACATTTTAGAAGTCCGTCGGTTCCACCCTTTCGGCCCAACAATTTCCGAAGCGGTCCACAGCCCCCGGGCGTGCCCGCGCCCATCCCGGGCGGCTCAGTAAAATCTCCCCGCGCGGCCGGTCCACCCAGGCGCCGGCGACCTTCAGACCCGCCGGCGCCCGGCGGCGGCCCTCTCGTCGCATAAGGAGTTAAGCGTCATGCGTCTCACTCAAAGGAAATCCTGCACCAGGCTCACAAGCATCCTGCTGTCTTACCTGTTGGCACTCGTCGCGCTTCCTTCGCTGGCCGTCCGGCCCTCGGCGCAGGCGCCCGGGGCGCTGGAGCAGATTCCCACCATCGCCCCCGGCTCGGCCTACAGGCAGACGAACTTCGTCTCGGACGCGCCCGGCCTGGCCTTCGTCCAGGACCCGTTCCTCGTCAACCCCTGGGGCATCTCGATGACCTCGACCAGCCCCTTCTGGGTCGCTAACACGGGGACGAGCACCTCCTCGCTCTACCGCGGCGACGTGGGCGGCAGCCCGCTCGTCCCTAACCCCGGCCTGTCGCGCATCAACGTTCAGGGCGGGCTCCCGACCGGCACCGTCGCCGCCCCCGGCGTCGGTTTCCCCGTCACCTCTGGGACCAACAGCGGCCCGGCGCGCTTCATCTTCGTCTCGATCTCGGGCAACATCACGGCCTGGAACCCGAACGTCTCGGCCGACGCCGTCATCGTGCGCAGCATGCCCGGCCACGTCTGGACGGGCCTCGCCATCTCCACCATCAGCACCGGCACCTACCTCTACGCGGCCGACGTGGCGCAGGGGCACATCGATGTGTTCGACGCCGCCTTCAACCCGGCCGCCGTCTCCGGCACCTTCCAGGACCCGACCCTGCCGCCCGGCTACGTCCCCTACAACGTCCAGGCGTTCGGCACCGACATCTACGTCACCTACACGAAGATTGACCCCGTGACGTTCCGCGAGCTGGACGCGCCCGGCAACGGCATCGTCAACCTCTTCAACGCCGACGGCGGCTTCCTGCGCCGCGTCGTCACGGAGCACAACAGCCTGAACGCGCCGTGGGGCGTGGCGATAGCGCCCGCCTCCTTCGGCCTCTTCTCCAACGCCCTGCTCGTCGGCAACTTCCGCGGCGGCCGCATCAACGCCTTCAACCGGACGACCGGCGCCTTCCTCGGCACGCTCCAGAACGAGGCCGGCCTGCCCATCGAGAACGACGGCCTCTGGGCCATCACCTTCGGCAACGGCGGCAACGGCGGCGACCCCAACACGCTCTACTTCGCTGCCGGCCTCGCCGACGAGCGGCACGGCCTCTTCGGCTCGCTTCGGCCTACGACCGCCACCGCCACCTCGCTCGTCCAGTTCGCCACCGACACCTTCGCCATCAACGAGGGCAGCGGCCACATCGACATCACCGTCACGCGCGCGGGCGACGCCTCGGGCTCGGCCACCGTCAACTACGCGACCTTCGACCCGAGGCTGGCCGCCCCGGCGCCGCCGCCCGCCCCGCAGCCCACGCCCCGGCCGGGCGAGGCCACGCAGAAGTCCGACTACGAGATCGCCCTCGGCAAGCTGACCTTCAACCCCGGCGAGACCTCGAAGACCTTCCGCCTCCTCGTCGTGGACGACAGGTTCGTCGAGGGCAACGAGGCCGTCGAACTCTACCTCTCGAACCCGACCGGCGCGGCGCTCGGGAACCCGGAGTCGGTGCTGACGCTCATCGACAACGACGTGGCCGCGACGACGGCGAACCCGATTGACGAGTCGGCCTTCTTCGTCCGCCAGCACTACCTCGACTTCCTGAACCGCGAGCCCGACCCCTCGGGCCTCGCCTTCTGGACCAACGTCATCGAGTCGTGCGGCTCGGACGCGCAGTGCCGCGAGGTCAACCGCATCAACGTCTCGGCCGCCTTCTTCCTCTCCATCGAGTTCCAGCGCACGGGCGTGCTCGCCTACCTGACGAACCGCGCCGCCTTCGGGCCGAACGCCCCGAACTCGCCCGTCCCCGTCCTCTACGGGCAGTTCATGCGCGACACGCAGATGCTCCAGAGGAACCTGGTGTTCGGCGAGCCGAACTTCGAGGCCCAGCTCGAAGCCAACAAGCAGTCCTACTTCTCGGACTTCGTCTCGCGGCCCGAGTTCGTCGCCCGGTTCAACGCCAGGACGAACGAGCAGTACGTTAACGACCTGCTGACGGCGGCCGGCATCGACCCGGCCAACCAGCGCCTCTTCGTCTTCCAGATGACGAACGCGCAGGAGAACCCGCCCGTCACCAACCCGACGACCTCAGGCGGCTTGTCCCGCCTGCCGTCGTCCGGCACGGCCCGGCTCCAGTTCAACCAGACGTTCACGGCCCTGACTCTGAACGCGACGGTCGTCAACATCGACTTCACCGGCGCGCAGACCCCAGACGCGAACGACAACCTGACCAACGCGCACATCCACGCCAGCGCCACCGTCACGCCGACGACCAACGCCGGCGTCGTCTGGGGCTTCATCGGCTCGCCCTTCAACGACAACAACCCGAACGACTCCCGCGTCACGCCGTTCACCCCCGGCGTCGGCGCCACGGTCAGCGCCAAGTGGGACGCGCCCGAGGGCAACAACACGACGCTCGCCGCGCAGCTCGACAACCTGCGCAACGGCCGCGCCTACGTCAACTTCCACACCGTGCAGTTCCCCGGCGGCGAGATTCGCGGCAACATCCCCTCTTCGACCGCCTTCCGCGACTCGCTCATCGCCGGCCTGAACGGAGGCTCGCTGACGCGCGCCGACGTGCTGCGCCGCATCGCGGAGTCCGAGGAGTTCACCAACAACGAGTTCACCCGAATCTTCGTGGCGATGGAGTACTTCGGCTACCTGCGGCGCGACCCCGACACGCCCGGCTTCAACCACTGGCTCGGCCAGCTCAACGCCTTCAACGGCAACTTCGTCCAGGCCGAGATGGTCAAGGCGTTCATCTCGTCCTCCGAGTACCGGCAGAGGTTCGGCTCCTAAGCCGCGCCCCGCAGCGGACAAAAAGTATCGCCCCGGCCCTCGAAGCTTCGAGGGCCGGGGCGATACTTTTAAGGGCCTCGGCCGAGCGGGGCGCGGCCTCAGGCGATGGGAGCCGCCTCGGCCTGCGCCGGCTGAACGTCGCCGGCGATGACGATGGTCAGGTGGTCGGGGCGGAAGTATTTGCGCACCGCCGCGTTGACCTCCTCGATGGTGACGCCGCGGATCAGCTCCGGGTAGCGGTCAACGTAGTCGGGGCCGAGCCTGTAGAACTCCGCGTTCCAGAGCGCGCCCGCCAGCCCGGCGTTCGTCGAGAGCGAGACCTTGAAGGCGCCGACGGCCGACGACTTCTCGTCCTCCAACTCCTCCGGCCGCACGCCGTCGCGCACGTACTCGCGCACCACTCCGAGCGCCGACTCGATGGCGCGTTCGACGTTCGACGGGTTGACGGAGACGGCGATGTACCAGGGGCCGGCGGCCAGGGACGGCGAGCGGAAGCGCGAGGCGATGCCGTAGGTCAGCCCCTCGGCGTCGCGCACGCGCAGGCCGAGGCGCGAGGAGAGCGTTGACTCGCCGAGCGCGCCGTTGGCGAGCACGGCCGCGTAGTAGTCCGGCGCGTCGCGCCTGAGCGGCGCGGCCGAGCCGATAAGCACGTCCACGTTCGCCTTCTCGCGCAACACCACCAGCTCGCGCCGCGTGCCCGTCTGCTGCTCGGGGTCGCTGACGGTAACGTCGGCGCGCTCCGGCCCCGCGAAGTCCCCGAACCGCTCGCGGAAGAGGCGGGCGGCCTCGCGCGCGTCCACGTCGCCCACGACCGAAAGGATGAGCGAGCGCCCGCCGTAGAACTGTTCGTAGAAGCCGCGCACGTCCGCCGTCGTCATCGAGCCGACGCTCTCGACGAGGCGGTCGGCCGCGTGCGTGTAGAAAGGGCTCTCCTCGTCGAAGAGGGTCTGCGAGAGTCGCTCGTAGGCGCGCAGGCGCGTGTCCGACTGCTGCTCGCGGATGGCGGCCACCGTCTGCTGCTTCAGCTTCTCAAGCTCGTCCTCGGGGAAGGCCGGCTCGCGCAGCATCTCGGCGAGCGTGTCCAGGAGCAGCGGGAAGTCCTCCGCGAGCGAGCGCCCGGCGAGCTGCACGGCGAAGGGGTCGGCCGAGAACTCGACCTCGGCGCCGGCCCGTTCGAGGTCGCCGGCCAGCTCAAGCTTGCTGCGCCGCCGCGTGCCGCGCTCAAGCATGTCGGCCGTCAGGCGCGCGAGGCCCGGTTTGCCGCGCGGCTCGAAGTAGGAGCCGGCCCGGAGGCTCCCCCTTATCGAGACGGTCGGCGTCGCGCGGTTCTCAAGCGCGAGCAGCACGGCGCCCGTCCCAAGCTCCTCGCGCACGACGCGCGCCGAGATTCGGGCGCCGCCTTCCGGCTCGTGATGAAACCTCGGCCCGTGGGGCTCGAAGGCCGGGCTGGGCGCGCCCGGCCCGGGGGCCTGCGAGCCGTTGCCGCCGGAGTTCTTCGGGATGAAGTGGCCGACGGTGCGGTTGTCCTCTTTGAAGTAGTCGCCGACGACGCGCCGCACGTCGTCCGTCGTGACGCGGGCGACGCGCGAGGCGTAGTCGTTGTAGAAGCGCCAGTCGGCGACGGCCTCGGCCTCCGACATCTGCGAGGCGACGTTGAAGGTGCCGTCGCGCTGGTAGGCGACGCGCGCCGCGATCTGCCGCTTCGCCTTCTCGACCTCGGCGGCCTCCGCCTCGCGCCCCGCGCGCTCGATCTCGCCGAGGATGGCCTCCTCGACCCGCGCCGGCTCGACGCCCGGCCTGAGCGTCGCGTAGACGTTGAAGAGGCCGGGGTCGCGGAACTGGTCAACGCGGGCCTCGGCGCCGACCGCCAGCTCCGTCTCGACGAGCGACTGATACAGCCTGCTCGTCACGCCCTGCGAGAGCATCGAGGCGAACACGGCGAGCGGGAAGATGTCGTTCTCGTCGGGCGGGTTGAGCGCGCGCGCGGCGAGCTCGGCGTTCGAGAGCACGCGCGTCTGCCCGAGCGCGGCCGGCGTGCGGAAGGAAAGCTGCACGAGCGGCAACTCGCCCCCGCGCCGCACGCGGACGCGCCGCTCGCCCTCCTGGCGGGGTTC
>DATHBF010000609.1:0-9671 GCA_035296285.1 Pyrinomonadaceae bacterium
CGTCGTCGAGCTGGACGAGCAGTTCTTCAAGACCCTGCTCGACTCCATCTTCCGCGACCTCAACAAGCCGGCCTTCCCGCCCGTGGCCGGCGAGGGCTGCCATAACCAGGTCGTGATAGAGCCGGCGGCGGGCGACGTGCAGACGGGCGTGCTCGTGAGGGACGGCCGCGTCTCCGTGCCGCTGGCCTTCAGCGGGACGTACAATTTGATGGGCTGCCAGAACATGCGCGGCACGGCCGAGGCGGGGATAGACTTCCGCTTCGCGCCCGACGAGCAGACGCTCTACGGCCAGCTCAACGTCGCGGGCGTCAACGTCGAGGGCCTGTCGCCGCTCATGAGCGGCCCGCTGACGGCCTTCGTGCAGGGCGCCATCAACCAGCGCGTCAACCCGCTCGTCCTCATGCGCGGCCAGCAGCTCACGCTCAACATCCCCGTCCAGGCCGCCGGGGGCACGCTCCGCGCCCAGGCCCGCGAGGTGCGCGAGGAGGCTAAGGACGGCAAGCTCCGCCTCCACGTCACCTACGACTTCAAAGGCTCGAAGGGCGACGCGCCGCCGCCGGGCTGATTCGATTGCGGATTTGGGATTGCGGATTGCGGAGTCCGCGCAAGTTGAATGCTCAAACACTTAGCGCCGTGGCGCCTTTGCGAGAATATCTCGCGCAAAGGCGCCAGGGCGCTAAATGTTTGAGGCTCTCCCCGCGGCAAATCCGCCATCGCCTCACTCTTCCGCCGCGCCGAGGCCGCTGATGGCGGGGCCGTTGACGGCGTGGCCGTCGGTGGGAGAGTAGCGGGAGCCGTGGCAGGGGCAGTCCCAGGTCTTCTCCTTGTCGTTCCAGTCAACGATGCAGCCCAGGTGGACGCAGACGGCCGAGAACTCGTGGAGGGCGCCGGACTCGTCGCGGTGGACGGCCACTTTCTTGAGGCCGCGGCGGAGGATGGCGCCCGAGCCGGGCGCGACCTCGTCGGCCGAGGCGACCTCGCCCGGCGTCACGTAGTCGGTCAACTGCGCCGCCACGTTCAGGTTCTCGCGCGCGAACTCGACGCCCGAGCGTAAGGAGAGGCGCGACGGGTCGTAGAGCGTGGCCCACTCGTTCTCGCGCCCGAGGATGAGGTCTGTGATTAACAGGCCGGCGATGGTGCCGTGCGTCATGCCGTTGCCGCTGTCGCCGGTGGCGATGTAGACGTTGTCGGCGTCGCCGGGGTTGCGGCCGATGAAGGCGAGGCCGTCCACCGGCTCCATCACCTGCCCGGACCAGCGGTACTCGACCGCGCCGGCTTCGGGGAAGCGTTCGCGCGTCCACTCTTCCAGACACCGGAAGCGTTCGTCGTAGTCGTCGGCCTGGCCCGTCTTGTGGTCCTCGCCGCCGACGATGAGCACGTCATGAAGGGCCTGCCCCGCGTCGTCCTTCACGGTTTGCAGGCGGACGTAGTGGTAGGGGTCTTCGGTGTCCCAGAGGAGCATGTGGGGGATGCTGCCCGCGGGCACTCTGACGCCGACGACGTAGGTGCGGTAGGGCGCCTGCTTGGTGTGGATGGTGACGATGTCGTTGACGGGCGAGTTGGTGGCGACGACGATTGAGCCGGCCCTGACGGTGAAGCCTTCGGAAGTGACGACGCGCGCTTCGGGGCCGCCTTCTATCACGTCGGCGTGGGCGCGCGTGTAGACGCGGCCGCCCCTGCGTCTGATGGCCGCGGCGAGCCCGGCCGTGTATTTGAGGATGTGGAACTGCCCCTGGTAGGGGAAGCGGAGCGCGGCGCCGAAGTTGTAGCCGTCGTAGGGGACGCGGCCGACGTATTCGACCTCGGTCAGCCCGGAGCGGTGCGCGGCCCGCAGCTCCTCGCCCAGCTCGTCGTTCTCGCGGCCGGGCGCGACGAAGAGGTAGCCGTCGAGGCGGCGGAAGTCGCACTCGATGCCCTCTTCCTCGATAGCCTTCTCGATGGCGTCAACGGCGGCCGTGTGGCTCTCGGCGGCGAGGCGCGCGCCGCGCTCGCCGTGCAGGCGCTCGATCTCGTAGTAGCGTTCGTCGAGCGCGTTGACGAGGTGCGCGGTCGTGCGCGCCGTCTCGCCGCCGGCCACCGGCCCGTCGTCGAGGACGACGACCGACTTGCCCTCGCGCGAAAGGTGATAGGCCACGCTCAGGCCGGCAATGCCTGCGCCCACGACGCACACGTCCGCGCTCGCGTCGCCCGCGAGCCGCTCAGACTCGGCCTCCCCGGCCGTCGCCATCCAGACGGAAGTAGTCCTGCCAGAGTCTGTCTCCATGAATCAAAGCCCCCTTTGTAAAAGTCGTTCAATCCTCTTCCTGACACTCCTCGGCCCAGAAGACCCACTCGACGCCGTTGAGGTGGGCGGAGCGGGGCGGGAGTGTGCCGCGGTCTTCGAGGGCGGCGCGGGCGCCGCGCTGGGCGCGGGCGAAGAGGTAGTGCGTCAAGTCCTCGAAGGCCCAGCCGCGCCGGGAGAGCGTGGTCCGCTCGAAGGCTTCGCGCATCTGGCCGAGGCGCCGCTCGAAGAGCGAGGCCATCTCGTTTGAAAGCTCTTCGCAGACGCCCTCGAAGCACGGCCGCTCCTGGCGGCTGACGACGGGGAAGTTCGGCTCGTAGTACCTCTCGGCCGGGTAACGCTTCCGCTGGTCGTCGGCCTCGCGCACCAGCTCGGAGGCCGCCATCTCCGTGACGTGCGTGAAGACGGAAGGCCCCGACAGGCCCAACTCCCGCGCGAGCTGCGCGATGGTCTTCGGCGCCGACGCCAGCGAGCAGAGTATCTCCTCCTTGGTCCCCGCCGGCAGCAGCCGCCTCTGCGACAGGCCCGCCCAGGGGTCGCTGTAGCCGCCCCGCGCGGAGACGCACTCGCACGCGAACTCCAAATGCTTCCCGCCCTCCTGTGTGCTCATCACCCCACCTCCGCGGACTGCGGGGCGCCGGCCGAGCGCGCCCGCACATGGGTTAGAAATCGTGTGTTGAAGGGGGTCCCGTCCGCCTAGAAATTAACACCGCCCCCACGCGCGCGCAACGAATCCTCAACGGGAGGGGGCACGGAGATTTAACCGTCTCCGTGCCCCCTCCCGTTGAAAAAACTTCCGCCGGCCTTTACTTCTTCTTCTTCGACGACTTGGCCGCCTTCTTCTTCGCGCCGGCCTTGCGCGCGGCCGGCTTCTTCTTCGCGGGGGCGCGGCGGGGGCGCGCGACGGCGACGACGGCCACCTCGCCCTCCGGCAGCCGCCGCGACTCCTTCAGGTAGGCCGTCAGGTCGAGGCCGAACATCTCCTTGATCTTGGTCGAGATGGTGGGCAGGACGGCGTCGGCCAGGCCCGTCAGCTCGCCCGTCAGAAGCTCCCCCGTGGTGCCTTTGCGGTAGCCTTTCCGGCCGCGCCGTATCTCGTCCTCGTCGTCGAAGACGCGGGCGAGGCCGAGCCCGATGAGGATGCCGACGGAGACGGCGCCCGCGCCCCACACGAGCGGGTTCTTTTCAAAGTGCTCGCCCCAGTTAACGACCTCCTCGACGCCCTCCTTGACCGTTTCGACGCGCTCGCGCACCTCCTCGTACTGCTGCGTCACGACATCCTTGATCTCCGCGACCGTCTCGCTGATGTTCTCGCGCGTCTCCTCCATCTGCCGGCGCAGCTCGTCCTTGGTCGGCTCGCGCGCGGGCTCGTCCGGCGCCGCCGCGGGTGGTGCTTTTCTGCTCATGTGGTGTGTCTTTCCTCCCGGCCCGACACATTACAACAGATGCCGCGCGCGTGGCGAGATTTATGAGGCCGAGAGTCTTTACACCCGCACGCCCGACGAAGTATCTTTAAGCCGCTTCCCCTTAACCCGATTCCGAGCGGCGCGCGCGCCTTCCCCCGGGCGGCGCGGCCGGAAATTTCTGCGGCGGCGAGGGGGTGTAAGAAAGATGGGCTTGCGTTTGAAGAGGCTGTCGGAGCAGGTGCTGGTGATAACGGGCGCGTCGAGCGGCATCGGGCTGGTGACGGCGCGCACGGCGGCGAAGCGCGGGGCGAAGGTCGTGCTCGCGGCGCGTAACGCGGAGGCGCTCTCGCGCATCGCCGACGAGATTAACGCCTCGGGCGGCGAGGCGCTGGCCGTCGCCGCCGACGTGTCGAAATTAGAGGACGTGCGGCGCGTCGCGGACGAGGCCCTCAGACGCTTCGGCGGCTTCGACACCTGGGTCAACAACGCCGCCGTCTCCATCTACGGCCGCGTCATGGACCAGCCCGTCGAAGACCACCGCCGACTCTTCGAGACGAACTACTGGGGCGTCGTCCACGGGACGCTCATCGCCGTCGAGCACTTGAGGATGAAGGGCGGCGCGCTCATCCAGATAGGCAGCGTCCTCTCCGACCGCGCCATCCCGTTGCAGGGCACCTACTGCGCCTCCAAGCACGCCGTCAAGGGCTTCACCGACGCGCTCCGCATGGAGCTTGAGAAAGACAACGCGCCCGTCTCCGTCACCACCATCAAGCCGAGCGCGATTGACACGCCCTACATCCGGCACGCGCGCAACCTCATGCCCGTCGAGCCCCTGAACCCGCCGCCCGTCTACGCGCCCGAGACCGTGGCCGAGGCCATCCTCTTCTGCGCCGAGCACCCGCGCCGCGACGTGTACGTCGGAGGCGGCGGCAAGTTCCTCTCGGAGATGGGCGAGCGCGCGCCGCGCCTGACGGACAAGGTGATGGAGGCCGCCATGTTCGGCCTCCAGCAGCGCGCGGACGAGCCGGCGCGCGAGTACCGCGCCGACAGCCTCTACGCGCCTTCGGAGGACGGCGAGGAGCGCGGCGACTACCCCGGCCACGTCGCCGAGTCGAGCCTCTACACGAAGGCCGCCCTGCACCCGCTCGTCGCCGGAGCCCTCGTCTTCGGCGCGGGCCTCGCGCTCGCAACGTTCCTCGGAAACCGTGAGTCATAGAAGAAGGAGCAAACAATGGAGAGCAAGGCCAAGATTCTGGGGCACCCGGCGCACCAGATTTTGATTCCCTTCCCGTTCGGGCTGCTGGCGACCTCCGTCATCTTTGATATCGTGTGGCTGTTCACGACGACGCTGCCGCGCACGCACATCTTCGCGCTCGTCGCCTTCTGGATGGTCGCGGCCGGGATCGTCGGCGGGCTCGTCGCCTCGCCGTTCGGGCTCATAGACTGGCTCGCCATCCCGAAGGGGACGCGCGCCAAGTCGGTCGGGCTGCTGCACGGCGTCGGCAACCTCGTCGTCCTCGTGCTCTTCGCGCTGAGCCTCTGGCTGCGCAACACGTCGCCGCTGCCGGCGCACCAGCCGACGACGCTCGCGCTCGTCCTGTCTTTCGCCGGCTTCGCGCTGGCGGGCGTGACGGGGTGGCTCGGCGGCGAGCTCGTGGACCGCCTCGGCGTCGGCGTGGACGACGGCGCGCACCTGAACGCGCCCAACTCGCTGACGCACAGCTCGGCGCGCGGCGACGCCGGCGGGCAGGTCATCTGAAGCCTTAAACATTTAATTTCGAGAGGAGACTGGCATGGCGAAGAAAGACAGGCAGGGAGGCGGCGTGCTCGACACCGTGCGCCGCGTCGCGGGCGAGGTGGTTGACACGGCCTCGAACGTGGTCGGGCAGGCCGGCGAGCGGGCGTCAGACGCCGCGCGGACGGTTGCCGAAACGGCGGTCGGCGCCGTCGGCGCGGTCAGCCCGACGGCCGCCGAGATGATCCGGCCCAGCGAGTCCACGCACGAGGCCATCGACACGGCCGCCCACGAGAACAAGAAGCTGGCGCGCACGCAGGCCAAAGCCGCCAAGGAGGTGGGCGGCGCCGCCACGCGCTCGGCCCGCAAGGTCTCGAACGCGGCGAAGAAGCCCGCCAGCAAGAAGGGGAAGCAGGCGACGAAGTCCGCGCGCAAGGCCGCCGGCCGCATCCTGAATGACGCCGGCCGGGCCACCAAGTCTGCGCGCAAGGCCGGCAGCCGCGCCGCCGAGTCCGTCAAGCAGGCGTCACGCTCGGCCCAGCAGACGGCCCGCCGCGCGGCCTCAGACGCCAAGAGCAGCGCCCCGAAGAGGTCCGCCGCCTCCGGCGGCCGCAAGGGCGGCAGCAAGAAGGGCGCGGGCCGGAAGCGTTGACTTGATGACGGGCGACGAGTGACGGACGAGAGACAGCGTGTCTCTCGTCCGTCACTCGTCGTTTACCGAGACAGTGATGCTGAACAACGCTCTCACAGCCTCCCTCGCGCTCCTGCTCCTCCTTCCGCACATGACGCAGACCGGAAGCGAACAGCGGCGGCCACGCGCGCGAGACATCGGGCTCGTCGTCGGCGTGCTGCCGGCGGGGCCTTTGAACGCGATTACGGACGTGGCGGGCGTGAAGGTCGGTCAGACGACTTTGATGAAGGGCGCGGACGTGCGGACGGGCGTGACGGCCGTCGTGCCGCACGGCGGGAACCTTTTTCGGGAGAAGGTGCCGGCCGCGGTGTTCGTCGGCAACGGCTTCGGCAAGCTGATGGGCTCGACGCAGGTCGAGGAGTTGGGCGAGCTTGAGACGCCGATTCTTTTGACGAGCACGCTGAACGTTCCGCGCGCGGCCGACGCCCTGCTCGACTGGATGCTGGCGCTGCCCGGCAACGAGGACGTGCGCTCCGTCAACGCCGTCGTCGCCGAGACCAACGACGGGACGCTCAACGACATCCGCGGCCGCCACGTCGGGCGCGAGGAGGTCTTCGCCGCGTTAAAGAACGCGAAGGGCGGCGAGGTCGAGGAAGGCTCGGTCGGGGCGGGGACGGGCACCGTCGCCTTCGGCTTCAAGGGCGGCATCGGCACGGCCTCGCGCGTCGTGCCCGTACGGCACGGCGGCTACACCGTCGGCGTGCTCGTGCAGACGAACTACGGCGGCGTGCTGACGATGAACGGCGCGCCGGTCGGCCGCGAGCTTGGGAAGTATTACCTGAAGGACGACGTGGAGCCGGGGCGGGTCGGCGCGGCCGGTGCTCCTGACGCGAGCGCCGACGGCTCCGTCATCGTCGTCGTGGCGACGGACGCGCCCCTGGACGCGCGCAACCTGCGGCGGCTCGCCTCGCGCGCGATGCTCGGCCTCGGCCGCACCGGCTCGGCCGCGACGAACGGCAGCGGCGACTACGTCATCGCCTTCAGCACCGCCGCCGCGCTCCGCATCCGCCACGGCGAGACGGCCATGCGCCGCGTCGAGCTGCTGCCGAACGACGCCGTCTCGCCCCTCTTCCTCGCCTGCGTCGAGGCGACCGAAGAGGCCGTCTACAACTCTCTGCTCAAGGCCACGTCCGTCAACGGCCGCGGCGGCGCCCGCGTCGAGGCCCTGCCGATAGACAGGACCGTCGAGATTCTTAAGAAGTACAACGCGCTGCGCCCGAGTCGCTGACCTTACCCCTAAGCGGCCGCGGGCTTCTCCCTCTTCACCCGCCTGTAGACGATGCACGCCGGTACGACGACCATCGCGAAGTAGTCGAGCATGTGAGCGTCTGAAGGTTTTAATTCTCAGGGCCTTCGGCCTTGTCCTCGTCGGAGAGTTTTTCGCGGCGGACGCCGTGCGGGTTGGTGGAGCGTTCGCCGCGCTTGCGGGTTGACTTGCGGCGCTCGCGGGGGCGCCCTTCGTGGTCAACGGAGCGGATGGGCTGCAAGTCTTCGGCCTCGCCCTCGGGGTCAACGAGGCGGGTCTCGACGTGCTCGCCGCCGATGATCTCGTCCGTCATGACGGTCGGGTCGTCCGGCTCCGGGGCGGGCGCGTCCGCGGCCTCTGAGACCCCGGCCAGCGCGCGCTGGCGCCCGAAGTGCGCGACTATCTCCTCGGCCGTCTTGCGGCCGACGAAGGGCGCCAGGTCTTCGACGCCGGCCTGCGCGACGCGCTGGATGGAGCCGAGGTTTCTGAGCAGGCGGGTCTTCCTCTTCTCGCCGACGCCGGGGATGTCGGAAAGCTCGGAGGTGAAGTCGCGCAGCTCCCTCCGCTTGCGGTGGTAGGTGACGGCGGCGCGGTGCGTCTCGTCGCGGATCATCTGGATGAGGCGCAGGACGGGCGAGTGCGAGTCGAGGTAGATGGGATTGTTCTCGCGCCCCTTGAGCAGCAGGTGCGAGACTTCGTTGTGGCGGCGTGGCGGCTTGACGACGCCGATGACGGGCACGGCTTCGAGGTCCAGCTCGCGCATCGCGGCCGCCGCCGACGAGAGCTGCGCCTTGCCGCCGTCGATCATGACGAGGTCGGGCAGCGGGTTGCCCTCGTCGAGCTGTCGCCGGTAGCGCCTGAGGACCGCCTCGCCCATCGAGGCCGGGTCGTTCGAGCCCTCGACCGACTTGATGCGGAACTTGCGGTACTCCTGCCGGTTCATCTTCCCGTTCTCGCACACGACCATCGCGGCGACGTTCTCGGCGCCCGAGATGTTCGACACGTCGAACGACTCGACGCGGGCGGGGAAGCGCGGCAGCTCAAGGACCTCCTGCAACTCTTCGAGCACGCGCTCCATGTCGGGCTTTAAGACGCGGAACCGCTGCTCGAAGGCGATGCGCGCGTTCTTCTCGACCAGCTCTATCATGTCGCGCTTCTCGCCGCGCTGCGGGTCGAGGATGCGGACGCGCCTTCCCTTCCTCTCCGTCAGGGCCTTCTCCAGAAGCGCCCGGTCCTCGAAATCGACGGGGACGTGGACCTCGCGCGGGACGTAGTCGGTCGAGTAGTACTGCGTCAGCACCTCGCTCAGGAACGAGGCCGGGTCGAAGGAATCATCTTCCGGCAGGTCTTCCCAGAAGAACTCGCGGCGGCCGACGATCTTACCCTCGCGCATGGTGAAGAGCTGGAGGGCGAGGCGCGGCCCCTCGCGGTAGAAGCCGAAGATGTCAACGTCGCGGTCGGCCGTCGTCGCCATCTTCTGCTGCTCGGAGACGGCGAGCACGGTCTTGCGGAGGTCGCGGTACTTGGCCGCCATCTCGAAACGCATCTCCTCGCTGGCCTCGGTCATCCGCCGCTCGTACTCGTCGGCCAGCTCGCGGTTCTTGCCTTCGAGGAACATCCGCACGTCGCGCACCGACTCGGCGTACTCGTCGGGCCGGCACAGGTCTTTGACGCAGGGGCCGAGGCACCGCTTGATGTGGTATTCGAGGCAGGGGCGCGGAAGCCTCCCGTCTATCTCGATGTCGCAGGTGCGGAGCTGGAAGGTGCGGTTGATGAGGTCGATGGTGCGGCGCGCGAGCGAGGCCGGCAGGTACGGGCCGAAGTAGAGCGAGCCGTCGCGCTGGATGCGGCGCGTGATCATGACGCGGGGGAACGGCTCGCCGACGGTGAGCTTGAGGTGCGGGTACTGCTTGTCGTCTTTGAGGAGGACGTTGTAGCGCGGCTTGTGGCGCTTGATGAGGTTGGATTCGAGGACGAGCGCCTCGACCTCGGTGTCGGTGACGATGAACTCAAGGTCGCTGATGCGGCGGACCAGCTCCCTCGTCTTGCGGTCGTGCCCGCGCCCCGACTGGAAGTACGAGCGCACGCGGTTGCGCAGATTCTTCGCCTTCCCGACGTAGATGACCCGCCCGCCCTCGTCCTTGTGGATGTAGACGCCGGGCGACGTGGGAAGGTTCTTCAGCTTCTCTTCGAGCGTCAACGCCTCGCACCTTTTCTCGGCTTACCGTTTACGCCGACAGTTTATCGCACCGCCCGGCGTGGGATAAAACGCGTGGCGCCCGGCGGCCCCTTGTGTTATCGTGCAGCCACCC
>DATHBF010000610.1:0-16891 GCA_035296285.1 Pyrinomonadaceae bacterium
GGCGACGGGAGAGACAAGCTCTTCCCCGTCGCCCGTCGCCCGACACCCGGCGCCTACTTTCCTATGGGTAAGCTCCGAAACCTCTTCAAAGGCGCGCTGGCCGGGGGCGCGGGCGTGGTGGCGGCGCTGGCGGCCGTCAACGCGTCGGTGGCGCGCGACCGGCCGGAGCCGGAGACGGGCGCGCTCGGCGGCGAGGCCGGCAGCTACCCTTGGAAGCACGGCCACGTCTTCTACCGGCAGGCGGGGCCGGAGGGCGCCCCGCCCGTCATCTTCGTCCACGGCGTCGGCGCCGGGGCGCGCTCCTTCATGTGGCGGCGCAACTTCGAGCCGCTCTCCGACGCCTTCCGCGTCTACGCCCTCGACCTGCTCGGCTTCGGCTACTCCGACAAGCCGCCGACGGCGCCTTACTCGGCCGACCTCTACGTCGAACTCCTCTCCGACTTCATAAAAGACGTGGCGGGCTCGCCCGCCGCCCTCGTCGCGCACTCGCTCAGCGCCGCCTTCGCCGTCCGCGTGGCGGACGAGCACCCGGAACTCGCCCGCTCGCTCGTCCTCGTCACGCCGACCGGCGCCTACCACCTGAACGCGCGGCCCGGCGTGACGGGCGCCGCCTTCTACGGCCTCCTCCACTCGCCCGTCCTCGGCACCTCCTTCTACAACGCCATGACGAGCGAGCGCAGCGTCCGCGACTTCGCGCGCACGCACCTCTTCTACGAGAAGCGTTTCGCCACGCCGCGCCTCGTCGCCCACTACTACGCCGTCAGCCACCTGCCCGGCGCGCAGTACGCCGCCACGGCCTTCCTCTCCGGCTACCTCAACACGGACATCCGCGAGCCCTTCGCGCGACTGCGCCAGCCCGTCCACCTCGCCTGGGGCAAGCAGGACGAGGCCAACCCCATCGAGCAGGCGGGACTCCTTTTGAGGTTGAACCCCCGCGCCCGCCTCGAAGTCTTCGACCGCTGCCGGCAGATGCCGCAGGAGGAGCACGCCGTCCGCTTCAACGCCCTGCTCCGCGACGCGCTGAGGTGAAAAGCGGCCGCGCCTTTGCCCGCCGCGCCCCTTCGGATTATCATTCGGCCGCTCTGCCAGCGAAGCCCGCGCCCACGAGGAGAAGCCCCGAACGTGCCCGAACAGACGCCGCAGCCTTCCCCCGAACACTTCTTCGAGACCGTCAACGCCTACCAGCGCACGGCCGCCATCAAGGCGGCCATCGAGCTGGACGTGTTCACCGCCGTCGCCGAGGGCGCACGCCGACCGCGCGAGCTGGCCGAACGCTGCCGGGCGTCCGAGCGCGGCCTGCGCATCCTCTGCGACTACCTCGTCATCATCGGCTTTCTGACGAAGGAGGGCGGCTCCTACGGCCTGACGCGCGACTCGGCCGTCTTCCTCGACCGCCGCTCGCCCGCCTACATGGGCGGCGTCACGGAATTCATGCTCTCGGACATGCTCACGGCCGGCTTCTCCGACCTCGCGGCCGTCGTCCGCAAGGGCGGGACCGTGACGAACGAGGGGGGCGGGACCGTCTCGCCCGAGAACCCGGTCTGGGTGAAGTTCGCGCGGGCGATGGTGCCGATGGTAACGATGCCGGCGCGGGCGATGGCCGAGCTGGTCGCCGAGCCCGGCCGGCCGCAGAAGGTGCTCGACATCGCCGCCGGCCACGGCGTCTTCGGCATCACTATCGCTCAAGCCAACCCGGAGGCCCGCGTCGTCGCTCTCGACTGGCCGAGCGTGCTCGAAGTGGCGAAGGAGAACGCCCGCCGGGCCGGCGTCGAAGACCGCTTCTCGACTCTCGAAGGCAGCGCCCTCGAACTCGACTACGGCGACGACTACGACGTGGTCCTCCTGACGAACTTCCTGCACCACTTCGACCCCGAGACCTGCGAGTCGCTTTTGCGCAAGGTCCGCGCCGCGCTGAAAGAGGGCGGGCGCGTCCTGACGCTTGAGTTCGTGCCCAACGACGACCGCGTCTCGCCGCCCATCCCGGCCGCCTTCAGCATGATGATGCTCGGCGGCACCCCGTCCGGCGACGCCTACACCTTCAAGGAGTTCGACCGCATGTTCACCAACGCCGGCTTCTCGCGCAGCGAGCTGCACGAGCTGCCCGCGTCGCCCCAGCACCTCATCGTCTCCCACAAATAAGCGAGGCCCACGATGACGATAGCCGAAATGCTTCTGCCCGAGTTCGACCGCGAGGTGGCCGCCACGCGCAAGACCCTTGAGCGCGTGCCCGACGACCGCTTCGACTGGAAGCCGCACGAGAAGTCAACGACGATGGGCGGCCTCGCCACGCACCTCTCGAACCTCCTGAGCTGGGCCGTCCACACCATCGAGAAGGACTCGATTGACATCGCGCCGGGCGGCGTCCCCGTCCGCGCCGAGCCGGTCAGGTCGGCGGCCGAGGCCGTGGAAATCTTCGACCGCAACGCGGCCGCCGCCCGCGCCGCAATCGCCGGGGCCGACGACGGGCGCATGGCCGGGTCGTGGACGCTCTTCGCCAACGGGCAGCAGATTTTCTCGCAGCCGCGCGCGGGCGTCCTGCGCGGCATGGTGATGAACCACTTGATCCACCACCGCGCGCAGCTCGGCGTCTACCTGCGCCTGAACGACGTGCCCGTGCCCGCGGTCTACGGCCCCTCGGCCGACGAGAGCCCCTTCTAATGGCTAAGACGACGACGGCCGGCGCCGAGCGATGCCGGCGCAAGTTCCTGCGCCACTTCCGCGGCGGGTTCCAGGACGCGAAGTACCTGGAATGGGAACGCGATTACAAGTGGGAGACGCACGAGCGTTGGGAGGAGTCGCTCGGCCGCGACGAGTTCCGGAGGCTGCTGCGCGCGCGCCAGTTCGCGGAGGTCGCCGCGCGCGCCGTCCGCGTCGAGCAGCGCAGCCGCCACAGCATGCTCTTCTCCTTCGAGAAGATGGCCCTGCGCGACGCCGTCAAGGTCGAGGAGGGCGCCCGCACCTTCACCGAAGGGCTCTACGAGTTCCTGCACGGCGCGGGCTCGCCCGAAAGAAGATTCAACGCTTGGGTCGAGGCGATTGAGTCGCTGCCGCGCCGGCAGACGCGCGTGCTGACGTGGCCGCTCGTCACCGTCTTCGGCTTCATCGCCCAGCCCGACGCGCACTTCTTCCTCAAGCCGAACGTCACGCGCCGCGCGGCGGCCCGATACGAGTTCGACTTCCGCTACGAGTCGCGCCCCTCCTGGGAGGTTTACTCGAACCTCCTTGAGTTCGCCGAGCAGGTGAGGCGCGACAACCGCGACCTGAAGCCCCGCGACATGATCGACCTCCAATCCTTCATCTGGGTCCAGGGCTCGGACGAGTACCCGGACTGACGCTTGCGCCCGCCTGCCCCGCTCGACGAGAAGACCCTCGCCCGCGCCGTCGGGCTGCTCGCGCGGCGCGACGCGGACCTCGCGCGCGTCGTCGCCGAGTACGGGTGGCCGCCGCTGTGGGCGCGCGAGCAGGGCTTCCCGACTCTCGTCCACGTCATCCTCGAACAGCAGGTCTCGCTGGCCTCGGCGCGCGCCGCCTTCGACCGCCTCGGCGCGCTCGCATCGCCGCTCACGCCCGAGACCTTCCTGCGCCTCGACGACGCGCAGCTCCGTCGGGCCGGCTTCAGCCGCCAGAAGACGGCCTACGCCCGCGGGCTCGCCCAGGCACTCGACGAAGGCTCGCTCGACCTCGCCGCGCTCGCGCGCCTCGGCGACGACGAGGCCAAAGCCGTCCTGCTCCGGCTCAAGGGCGTGGGCGAATGGACGGCCGACATCTACCTCCTCATGGCCCTCCTCCGCCCCGACGCCTGGCCCGCCAAAGACCTCGCCCTCGCCGTCGCCGTCCGCGAAGTCAAGCGCCTCCCCGCGCCCCCCACGCCGCCCGAGCTGGAAGCCGTGGGCGACGCGTGGCGGCCATACCGAGCGGCCGCCGCGCGCATCCTCTGGCATTACTACCTGAGCAGGAAGAAGTGACTACTTTACGAGTAGATGTTCATCGGCCGGGAGAGGAGGGCGACGGGGTCTTCGACGTTGAGGGCCTCGCGGACGTAGTAGGCTTCGCCCGCGGCGACGCCGATGAGCGAGCCGTAGTAGCGCCAGCGGTGTTCGAGCTGCTGTAGGAAACCCTTCTCGCTGATGCGCGTGACGGGCTCCTCCGAGGCCGGGTCGTAGAACTGCGAGCGGTGGGCGAGGATGGCGCGCATCTTGTCCTCGATGAAGTCCGAGATGTCCACGACGAAGGAGGGCGCGACGAGGCGCGAGTAGGCCGAATGCGCGAGCATCGGCATCTTGACGGCAGGCTGCCCGGCGGCCTCGTCGTAGCGGCGCATGGAGGCGAGGCGCGCGCCCTCGCGGACGATGCGGGCCGTGTTGGCGTGGTCCGGGTGCGGGTCGTCCCAGTGGGCGGTGAGGAGGACCTTCGGCCTGTGGCGGCGGATGACGCGGACGAGGGCGGTGCGCGCCTCCTCGGTCGGCCAGACGTGGCCGTCGGGCTGTTCGAGGTTGAGTCGCACGTCGAGGCGCATGATGCGGGCGGCCTCCGCGGCCTCCTGCGCGCGGCCCTCGGGCGTCCCGCGCGTGCCCATCTCGCCGCGCGTCACGTCGAGGACGCCGGTCCTGTAGCCCAGCGACTTCATCTTGAGAAGCGTGCCGGCGGCCGTCAGCTCCGCGTCGTCCGGGTGCGAGAAGACGGCCAGCACGTCGAGTTCAAGTTGCTCGTCCGGTGTGCTCATGTTCGGTGACGGTCTGCCCTACTCCCCTTCGAAGTCGAAGCGGCAGCGGACGCCCTGTTCGCTGCCGGTGTCGTAGATGATGGCGAGGTTGCCGACGGTTATCTCCCAGTGGAAGTTGCGGCGGCCGAGGAAGCGGACGACCTCGGCCAGACGGTCGGCGTCTATGTCGCCCTGCGCGAGCGTGACGTGCGGCGCCCACTCGTCCGGGTGGTAGTAGTGCGTGACGGGGCTCGGCGTGGGGTGCCCGAGGCCGTGCCAAATCTCGCGGTGCAGCTCGAAGAGTTGGGGGCTGCGGACGAGCGGGACGTGGAGGACGGGGTTGGCGACGTTGAAGATGCCGAGGCCCGCGGTGCGGACGCGGAAGGGGCGCGTGCGCGCGGCCAGCTCGCGCAGGCCGGCCTCGCAGGCCAGGTCGTCGTAAGCTTCGGCCACCTGGTAGGAGAAGTGCGGGAACTGCGTGACGAACATGCCGCGCACCTCGAACTTCTGCTCAAGCTCTTCCCAGATGGCCTGGACCCGCGCGTAGTGCCGGTCGTCAAGCAGCGTCACAACGCCCTGCATCTTAGAGACAGTGCCCCTCTCGCCGCGGCCGAATCTCGCTTCAGAACTTCGCCCCTGATGTTGCGCGAAGCCGCGCCCGCGGTCAAGTTGGGAGGCTGTTGCCTTTTCGGCGCTTCGTTGGTAGCCTCTTTGACATTCCCCCCGGAAAGGCTTTGAGACGGAGATGAGGCTGACGGTGCTCGGGTCGGGGACGAGCGTGCCGCACGCGCGGCGCTCGTCGTCGGCCCACTGGCTGGAGGCGCGCGGCGGGACGCTGATGCTCGACATCAGCGCGCCGGCCGTCCACCGCGCGGCCGAGGAGGGGCTCGACTGGGCGGGCCTCGACGCCGTCTGGGTCAGCCACTTCCACCTCGACCACGTCGGCGGCCTCGCGCCCTTCCTCTTCGGCACGAAGTACGCGCCGCCGATGCGCGGGCGCGCGAAGCCCTTGACCGTCTACGGCCCGCGCGGCACGGAAGAGCTTCTGAGAAGATTCGACGAGGCCGGCGACTACAAGCTCTTCGAGCAGCCCTTCCCCTTCGGCGTCCGCGAGGTCGCGCCGCGCGAGGAGTTTGAAATCTTCGCCGGGCTGACGGCCCGCGCCTTCTCGACCCCGCACACGGGCGAAAGCCTCGCGCTGCGTGTGGAGGAGGAGGGCGGCTCGTCGCTCGTCTACACGTCCGACACGGGTTTCACGGAGTCTCTGGCCGGGTTCGCGCGCGGCGCCGGGCTCTTCCTGATGGAGTGCTCCTTCTTCCGCTCGAAGCCGATTGAGACGCACCTTGAGCTTGCGGACGCGATGCGGCTCGCCGAGCTGGCCGCGCCCGGCCGCGTCATGCTCGCGCACCTGTACCCGGAGTGGGACGGCGTTGACATCCCGCGGGAGGCGGGCAAACTCTGGGGCGGAGAGGTCATCGCGGCGGAAGACGGATTGCGGCTGGAAATCTGAACGATTGCTGATTAAGAGATGAGAGCTACTGAGTCTCGAAGCGGGAAGATGAAGCGGGCCGTCGGCGTCGCGCTCGCCGCGGTGCTGCTGGCCGGCGTCTACGCGACGGCGCAGAAGCGCGAGCGGGGCCGGCAGGACGCGCCGGAGAAGCTCCTTGAAGTCGGCACGCCTTCCAGGCCGGTCGGCGGGGGCCAGCAAACGCCGTCGGAGATCAAAGTCGTCTCCTACAACATCCGCTACCGCGCCGGCGAGGAGCTGGAACAGTTGATAGCGGTGCTGCGCACGGACCCGGAAGTGGGCGGCGCCTCCATCATCGGGCTCCAGGAGGTTGACCGCAACCGCAAGCGGACCGGCAACGTCAACACGGCCCGCCAAATCGCCGACGCGCTCGGGATGCACTACGCGTGGGCCGCGCCGCCGAGCGCCGAGGGCGGCGAGGAGGAGACGGGCGTCGCCGTCCTCAGCCCCTACCCCTTGCGCGACGTGACGCGCCTGCTCCTGCCGCACGAGGGGCCGGGCAGCCGGCGGCGCGTCGCGCTCGGCGCCACCGTGCGAATCGGGGAGGCGGACGTGCGCGCCTACTCGGTCCACGCCGAGACGCGGATGCCGCTGGAGAAGAAGGTCGTCCACTGGCGGGCCGTCATCGAGGACCTGGCGCACCATAAGGCGGTCGCCCACACGGTCGTCCTCGGCGACTTCAACACCATCAAGGGCAAGGACGTGAAGGCGGCGCGCCGGCTCTTCTCCGAGGCCGGCTTCGAGACCCCCTTCCCCGACGACCGCTCGACTTGGAAGACCTTCGTCGTCAAGCTCAAGCTCGACTGGCTCTGGCTGCGCGGCATGAAGACGGTCAGCTTCGGCATAGACCGCGAGGTGGGCTTCTCCGACCACTGGCCCCTCTGGGCCACCGTCAAGCTCGAAAAGAAGCCGGCCACGGCCGACACCGACGAGCGTTGAGAGCCTGTTCGTCTATCCCCGCAGGGGATACCGACAATAGCCGGGGGTTAGTGAGGATGCGCAGCATCCGAGCGCCACCCCCGGTCAGCATTGCAACATGAATCCGACCCTGAAAGGGTCGCACCCCGACGCGGCGGTGCGACCCTTTCAGGGTCGGAACTCTTTCTATACCTTTCCGGGGGTGGCGCCTCGGCGCTGTCGCGCCAGCGGCTTACCCCCGGCTATTGTCGGTATCCCCTGCGGGGATAGACGAACAGGCTTTAGTTAAGCCTGCTACTTCAAAACAATCTCCACGCGGTTCTGTTCGAGGGCGTTGCCGGTGGCGCGTTGGAGGTCGGCGACCGCCTTGTTGAGTTCGGTCTGCGCGCGCAGTTCGTTGCCGCGCGCGGTGGCGAGCGCCGTCTGGCGTTCGAGGACGAGGAAGACCGTGGACTGTCCGGCGTCGAGCTTGCGCTGCTCGGAGGCGTACTGCTGCTCGGAGGCCGAGCGCGCCGAGGCCGCCGCCCGCAGCCGCGACTCGGCCGTGCGGACGAGCTGGAGGGCGTTGCGCACGTCAACCTGGATGAGCTGTTCGAGCTGCTCGCGCTGCGTGCGGATGCGGTCGCGCTCGACGAGCGTGCGCCCGAGCTGCGCCTCGGCCGTCGTGTTGCGGAACGGCAGGTTGACCGAGAGGCCGAAGCGGAAGTTCGTGAAGCGGTTGGCCGCGAGATTCGTCAAGGACTGGCCGTAGCCGCCGACCAGCGCGTCGGGCAGCGTCTGCACCGGCGGGTCTGTGAGCGGCTGCAAACCGCTGATGGCCGACAGCTCGTTGATGCGCTGCCGGAGCTGCGCGCTCGAAGCCGTGAAGGGGTTGTCGCCCGCCGCCGTGTTCACAGGGCCGGCGAGGCCGACCGCGCCGTAGGAGGCGACGAGGTCCACCTGCGGCTTCGCCTGCTCGCGCGCGAAACGCTGCTCTATCTCGTTGACGGCCGCCGCCACGTCCGAGGACTGTAGCTCGGGCCGGTTCCTGAGGGCGACGCCCAAAGCCTCGTCCAGACTCACCTGCGGCGGCGCCACGTCAACCGAGTCGGCCGGCACGAGCGCCACCCGCCAGAGCGGCGCCTCGCGGTTCTCGGCGATTAAATTCTTCAGGTTGTTCTCGGAGCGCCCCACCTCGTCGAGCGCCGTGTAGACGCTCTGCTCGAAGCCGGAAATCTGCGCCTCGGCGGCGACGATGTCTATCGGCGCGAGCTGCCCCTCGCGCACCAGCCGCTTGTTGTGTTCGAGCTGCGCGCGGGCGTCGCCGACGGCGTCGCGCTGGATCTGCAGGTTCCTGAGCGCGTAGACCAAATCCCAGTAGGCGCGCTGGACGGACGTGACGGTCTCGATGGCGCGCTGGCGGAACTGCGCGTCCGTCAGGCTGAGGTTCTTCTTGGCGATCTCTATCTGGCGGCGGTTCTGGTCGAAGGCGCGGCCGCGCAGGATGGGCTGCGTGTAGTTGAAGGTGAGCGCCGTCGGGTACTGCGGGTTGAGCGCGGCGAACTGGTTGTCGGTCGAGACGCGGTTCGTGACGAAGTCGAGGCGGTAGCCGCCGCCGCCGCGCGGCGTGAGGCCCTGCACGGAGGAGGAGCTGAAGACGCCCGACTGCGTGACGGCGCCCGAGGAGCTGCCGGAGAGGAAGCTGGCGGCCGGCGTCTCGGTCCGCTCGTAGTAGGTGTTGGTCAGGAAGCGCGGGTCGTAGACGCCGCGCGCGGCTCTCAGGTCGAACTCGGCGGCGCGCACGTTGTCGCGCGCCACCTCGATGTCCTTGTTGTTGGCGAGCGCCATCTCGACGGCCTCGCGCACGGAGAGCGCGCGCTGCTCGCCCATGTCAACGCCGACGCGGTCGAGCACGGGGAAAGGCCCCTCCGCGGCGCGGAAGTCGGGCGCGACCTGCGGCACTTCGAGCTGCGGCCCCTGCGGCGAGGCCGGCACGACGCTCTCGCGGCCCGGCGCCTGCGGACCCTGCGGCGAAGTCACCTCCCCCGAAGGAGTGACCGCGGGCTGACCCGTCCCTTGCGCGGGCCGCACGCCCGGCGCGGCCTGGCCCGCGGGCGGGTTGGCCGGGGCGGTCGCGGGGACGGAAGGCTGCGCGGGCTGCTGCCCCTGCGCGGGCGCGGCCGGGTTCGTTGACTGCTGCGTCTGCGACTGCGTGGGCGAGGCGGTCTGCGGACCCTGCGCGGGCGCGGTGCCCTGCGGCGGGTTGTTGGCCGAGGGCGCTGGCGGGTTCGGCGCTGGCGCCGGCTGTTGCCCGCCCGCCTCGCCTTCGGGCGAACGCACCTTCGCCACGACGATGACGTAACCTTCCGACGACGGCAAAGGCGCCTCGTCGGGAGCTTCCGCCTTCACCTCGCCGCCCTTCTTCTCCGCCTTCGCGCCGCCGAACAGCGAGCCCGAGAACTCCCTCTTAGGCCGCGGCTCGTCCTGCTTCTGCCCCGACTGCTGCGCGCGCACGGGCGCGGCAACCGTGCCGAACAGCACGGCCGCCAACAGCAGCCCGCCCGTTAATTTATGAATGCGTTCGTGCATATCCTTTGCCACCTGGGTTCCGACTCAATGCTTGCTGAACATCCCGAAGAGGCTCCTGAGCCCCCCGGCCTTCACGCGCCGCCGCGCCCAAGCCATGGGCGCCGTCGCGAGAGCCCACGAGCGGCCCCAGACGCGGCTGCGGCCGAGGTCGTCGAAGAGCGAGTAGAAGACGGGAACGGCGAGCAGCGTCAGCAGCAGACACAAAGACTGCCCGCCGACGACGAGGACGCCGATGGAGCGGTTCGTGCCCGCGCCCGGCCCCGTCGAGAGCGTCAGCGGCAGCATGCCGGCGACGAGCGCGATGGTCGTCATCAGGATGGGCCGCAGGCGGTCGCGGTTCGCCTGGATGATCGCCTCCAGGCGCTCCATGCCGTGCGAGCGCAGCTCGTTCGTGTGGTCGATCTGTAGAATCGCGTTCTTCTTCACGACGCCGAAGAGCAGCAGCAGGCCCAGCCCCGAGAAGATGTTCACCGTCTGCCCCGTCAGAATCAGACTGAGGATGCCGAACGGGATGGCGAGCGGCAGCGTCAGCAGGATGGTGACGGGGTGGATGAACGACTCGAACTGCGCCGCCAGAATCATGTACATGAAGACGAACGAGAGGACGAAGGCGAGCATGAAGTAGTAGCCCGCCTTGCCCAGCTCCTTCGAGCGCCCGGCGAGGCCCGTCGTGTAGGACGGGTCCACGTTCAGCTCGCGGACGAACACGTCCATCTGCTCGATGACGGCCGCCTGCGAGCCGCCCGGCTTGACGTTGCCCAGCAGCGTCACCTGACGCTGGCGGTTCAGGCGGTCGATGGCCGAAGGCCCGGTCGCCTCTTCAATGCGCACCAGGTTCGAGAGGTTCGTCCAGCCGGCCTTCGACGACTGCACGAAGAGGTTTTCGAGCGACCGCGGGCTGGTGCGCGCCTGCCCGACGGCCCGCACGCGCACCTCGTACTGGTCGGTGCCCGCGTTGAAGGTCGTAGCCTCCTGGCCGGCGACGAGCACGTTGAGGGCCTGCGCGATGTCGCCGACCCTGACGCCGAGGTCGGCCGCCCGCGCGCGGTCGATGTGGACGCGCACCTCCGGCTTGCCGACGATGAGCGTGGAGTCCACGTCAACCACGTCCGGGATGGTCTTCATCTTCTCCTGAAGCTGCTGCGAGTAGCCGATGAGCTTCTGGAGGTCGGGGCCGCCGATGACGTACATGATGTCGGCGTTGCGGAAGCCGCCGCCCGAGATGGCCGCCACCTGCTGGACGCTCGTGCGCAGCTCCTTCGGGTAGCGCGCCAGAATCTCGCGCGCGTCGCGCATCAGGTCGTCCTGCGTCTGCTCGCGCTCCTTGATGTCGGTGAGCTTGACGTAGATGGAGGCGGCGTTGACGGTCTGCTGCTCCCCGCCGCCGATGGTGACGAGCGTGTCGGTGACGCCGGGGAGCCGGCGGATGTCGGCCGCCACCTTCTCGACGAGCGCGGAGGTGGCCGCCAGCGTCGAGCCCTCGGGCGCGCGGACGCTGACCTCGAACTGCGACTGGTCGTCCACGGGCAGGAAGTTCTTGCCGACGAGCATGAAGAGCGGCACGATGCTGAGGACGGTGGCCACGCACGCCAGCACGACCACCCAGCGGTGCGCCATCGACCACCTGAGCATCGCCGCGTAGCCGCGGTCAATGGGCCTGTACCAGCGCGACTCCTTCGAGCTCTTCGGGGCGCCGACCTGGTGCGCGCCGTCCCCCGGCGCCGCGACCTCTTCCGAGGCGGGCGCGTCGGCCGTCTCCTGCGTCGCCGTCTCCTGCGACGTGAACTGCCGGGCGGGCTCGCCCGCCGCGACCTTCGACTCGTCGGCGAGGGCCGACGGCGCATCGCCCTCCGAAGCCACGTTCGCGGTGCCCGGCCCCTCGGCGGCCTCGTGGCGCTTGATGAGCCGCGCGGCGAGCATCGGCGTCAGCGTGAAGGAGACGATGAGCGAGATGGCGATGGCGAACGACGACGTTAACCCGAACGAGGACATGAAGCGGCCGACGATGCCGCCCATGAAGCCGACGGGGACGAAGACCGCGAGCAGCGACAGGGTCGTCGCCATGACGGCCAGCCCGATCTCCTTCGTGCCCTGGATGGCGGCCTCGAAGGGCGCGTAGCCCTTCTCCTGGACGAAGCGGTAGATGTTCTCAAGGACGACGATGGCGTCGTCAATCACGATGCCGACCATCAGCGTCAGCGCCAGCATCGTGATCTGGTTCAGCGTGTAGCCCATCGCCGCCATCAGGCCGAAGGTGGCGACGATGGAGGTCGGGATGGCGATGGCCGCGATGAACGTCGAGCGGACGTTCCACAGGAAGAGGAAGACGACGAGCGCCGCCAGCAGGCCGCCCTCGACGAGGTGCGTCTTGATGGAGTCCAGCGCCGCCTTGATGAAGACCGACTGGTCGCCGACGAGCTGCGTCTTGACGCCCTTCTTCTGGAGCACCGGCTCAAGCTCCGCCAGCCTCTCCTTCACCGCGTCGGCGACCTGCACGGTGTTCTGCCCCGACTGCTTCGAGACGACGAGCGTCACCGCCGGCTGGCCGTTGAGGCGCGCGCTCGTGCGCTGCTCCTCGGACTCGTCGGCCGTGTAGCCGATGTCGGAAATCTTGACGGCGTAGGCGCCGCGGGTGGCGACGGCGATGTTGTTGAAGTCCGCCGGGTTCGTGATGCGCCCCATGGTGCGCACCGTCAGCTCCCTCGCGCCCTCGTCCACGCGCCCGCCCGGCACCTCCATGTTCTGCGAGCGCACGGCCGCCACGACCTCGGAGACCGTGACGTTGTAGGCGCGCATCTTGTCCGGGTCCACCCAGACGTGTATCTCGCGCGTCGCCCCGCCGATGATCTCGACGTTGCCGACGCCGTTGATGGACTCGATGCGCTCCTTGATCTCCTTGTCGGCGATGTCCGTGACCTCGCGCAGAGACTTGTTGGCCGAGACGGCGATGCGCACCACGGGCGCGGCGTCGGTGTCGAGCTTCTGGATGATGGGGTCTTCGGCCGTCTCGGGCAGGTCGCCGCGGATGAGCCCGACCTTGTCGCGCACCTCCTGCGCGGCCACGTCCACGTTCTTGTCGAGGATGAACGTGACGAAGACCTGCGAGACGCCCTCGACCGAGGTCGAGCGCAGCTCGTCGATGCCGCTGATGGTGTTGACCGCGGCCTCGACCTTGTCGGTGATCTCGGTCTCCACCTCCTGCGGGCCGGCGCCGGGGTTGACGACCGTCACCGTGATGGTCGGCAGGTCGATCTTCGGGAAGAGGTCAACGCCGAGCGACGAGAACGAGAAGAGGCCCACGACCGTCAGCGACAGGATCAACATCGTCGCGAACACGGGCCGGCGGACGCAAATTTCGGCTAGCTTCTGCATACAAGCTCCGCTGACAACTGATAACTGATTACTGTCTGACGGGGACGCCGTCGGCCAACTGCTCGACGTTGGAGGTGGCGACGATTTCGTCGGCCGCCACCGCGCCGCGGACTTCGACGAGGTCGCCGTCCTGCCGGCCCGTGGCGACGAGGCGCTCGGAGGCGACGCCGTTAACAATCACGAAGACGCGGCTGGTGCCGCCGTCCGTGCGGACCGCCCGCGCCGGGACGAGCACGGCCGGGTCGGACTGCGACAGGAGCACGCGGATGGTGGCGAACTGGCCGGGCTTGAGCAGGTTCTCGCCGTTCTCGATCTCGGCCTCGACCGTGAGCGTGCGCGACTCGGCCGAGACGTTCGGCGAGATGCGCGCGACGCGGCCGGCGAAGTTGCGGTCGGGGTAGCCGCTCACCGCGACCGACACGCTCTGGCCGGGCTGGATGCTCCCGATGGACTGCTCGGGGATGTCGATGCGCACGCGCAGGGGGTTCGTGCGGACGATGGTGGCGACCTTCGAGCTGGTCGAGACGTACTCGCCGAGGTCGGCCGGGCGGTCGGCGACGTAGCCGCTGATGGGCGCGTAGACGACCACGTCGCGGACGCCCTTCCGCGCCTGCTCGACGGCGACGCGCGCCGCCTCGGCCGCCGCCCGCGCCGTCTGCACGCCCGCGTAGGACTGGTTGGCCTGCGCCATCGCCGCCTCGTACTGCTGCCGCAACTGGTCGCGCTGCGCGCGCTGCTGGTCGTAGGCCGCGCGCGAAATGTCGCCCGACTCTATGAGTTTCTCGAAGCGGCGCAACTGCTTCTCGGCGAGGTCCAGGGCCGCCTTCGACGCCCCGACCTCGGCGACGCGCGTCGCGTCGAAACGCTGGCCCGAGCGCAGGCCGATGCGCTCCTCCGCCTGCCGGATGGAGGACTGCGCCTGCTGGAACGCGGCCTGCGACTGTTCGACGCGGAGCCGCGCGTCGGCGTCGTCGAGGCGGACGATGACCTGCCCCTTCTGGACGAAGCTGCCGAGGTCCACGCCGACGGCGACGACGCGGCCGCCGACCGTCGGCGCCACGTCCGTCTGCTCGTCGGCGGCGAGGCTGCCAGTAGCCTCGATGAAGCGCGGCAGGTTGCGCGTGATGGCCGGCGCCGTCGTCACGTCAACGGCCGCAGGCGCCTGCGGCGTCGCCGAAGCGGCCTCGCCCTTCTTGTTGGCCTCCGCGCGCGAGCCGCCGCAGGAGGCGGAGACGAACGAGAGCGCGGCGAGCGCGAGGGCCGCGACAAAAGTCTGGAGTGTTGGACGGGAACTCATGACGGTTTACTTCTTCTTGCCTTTCTTCACGGCGGCGGTGCGCTTGCGCTCGCGCGCCGGCTTGACGGCGGGAGCGTCGGCGGAGATGCCGCGCAAAAGTATCTCGGTGAACTCGCGGGCCGCCTCCTCGTTGGTGATGTGGAGGATGCGGCGCGCGGGGTCGGGGTCCCAAAGGCTGTTGACGAGCGAGTGGTGCGTGACGCCGCCCGTGAAGGCGCGCACGACCACGAGCGGGTCCACGTCGCGGAAGGCGCCGCGGCGCTGGCGCTCGCGGATGTAGGTGCCGAGGAAGTCGTAGAGCACGCGGGCGTTCTTGTCCCAGAAGATTTGCGCGAGCTGGTGGCCTTCGAGCGCCGAGAACATCAGGAGCCGGAGGAACTCGGGGTCGTCCTGGTGGTGCTGCATCATGGTGAGCGCCAGCGCCTCGAAGACGGCGCGGTCGTCGCCGCGCCGCATGGCCTCCTCGACGGGGCGGCGGACGGCCTCGACGAAGGGCGGCTGCTCGGTCTCGGGCGCGAAGGGGCAGGCGCCCGTCCTCGCACACGCCTTGTAGTCGATGATGGCGGCGTAGAGGTCGTCCTTGGTGGCGAAGTGGCGGAAGATGATGGCCTCGGAGACGCCCGCGGCCTGCGCGATCTCCTTGGTCGTGGTGCCGCGGAAGCCGCGCTCGGAGAAGAGGCGGACGGCGACGCGGACGATCTGGAGGCGGCGCTCGTCGGCCGCCATGCGCCCGCCGGCCGGCGCCGTCTGCGCCGCCTGACTCGGCGGCGCGGCCGCGCCGGCCCCCCCGTCTCTGGTCGTGGCTCTGCTCAAATCTTGCCTCCCCTGTCTCCGAACGTGATAAAAGTAAGTGCTTACTTACCTCAGAACGCGGGGAGTGTCAAGCAGGTTCCGGGTATTTTGGGGATGTATTGTTACGAGCCTTGTGCTACATTTGGCGCGTACAATTTCATAACAAAAGCGATTTCCCGGGCGGCCGTCCTCGGCGCGCGTGATGGCGTCATTCCTGCCGTCTTTAAACTCCCTCGCGGCGCTCCGGCGGAGCCGGCACGGCTCTTGCTCATGAGCGTCGGGAAAAGCTTTTTCCGGGAAGCGAACTCGCGCGCTTTCATTTAGGCGTCAGGCTTGAAAAATGGACCAAGGAGAAAAGTAGAAATGTCACAGAATTTCGACAACACGGCTAACAATACGGGCGGGGCTTTCCCCGCCGGCACCGGCGCGACCGACGCCGGCACGACCCGCGACACGGGCTCGACCACCCTCGCCACCTCGGGCGGCTCGACCGGCGCCGCCACCGGCGCCGCCGCGGCGCCCGCCCAGGGCCAGGGCATCAGCGCCAAGGCCAAGGAGTACGGCCAGCAGGTGGCCGAGTACGGCCAGCAGGCGAAGGAGTACTTGTCGGACAAGGCTTCGGTCGTGGGCGACAAGTTCCAGGACCTGCGCAACAAGGACTACGGCCAGATCGCCGAGGAGGCCAAGCAGTACGCGCGGACGAACCCCGGCCAGGCCATCCTGATCTCCGCGGCCGCCGGCTTCGTCATCGGCCTGCTGCTGCGCGGCGGACGCCGCTCGTAAGGCACCGAGTCCAAAGTCCAAAGCTCGGGAAGGCGGAAGTCGGCTCCGGCCTGACTTCCGTGACTCCCGACTTTGGACTTCGGGCGCCGACCGGAAGGAGGTTTCGCGATGGCCGAAGTTGAGAGGAGGGCGGCTACCCAGCCCGCCCCGGCGCAGCCCGCCGCAGACATCGAGAACTTGCCCGCGCTGCTCGGCCGCCTCGGCGACCACGTCATGCAGCTCGTGGACACCAAGCTCAGCCTGATCAAGGTCGAGCTTAAGGAAGACGCCTCGTTCTACGCCAAGGCGGGCGCGGTCGCGGCCGTCGGCGCCGGCATCGCTTTCGTCGGCCTCGCGCTCGTCAACGTGGCGATTGCCTTTTTCATCAGCAGCTTCTTCGGCAACGACGGCCCCGGCGTGGTCACGGAACGCTACGGCCCGAGCGCCTACGGGCTGGGCTTCCTGATCACGGGCCTCGTCTACCTCGTCATCGGCGGCGTCATCGCCTACCTGATGGTGAACCGCATCAGCGGCTACAACCCGGCTCCGACCACTTCGCTCGAAGAGATCAGAAAGGATAAGCAATGGCTGAAGAACGAAATGTAGGGCTGGCGCGCGCCGCCGAGCCGCGCCGCGACGACGACACGGACGCGCCCGACGCCACCAAGGCCGAGCTTCAGCGGCGGATGGAAGAGGCGCGCGAATCCATTACACAGACCGTGACGGAGATTAAAGACACCGTGACCCAACAGTACCAGCAGGTGAAAGACACCATCAGCGACACGCTCGACTGGCGCGAGCAGTACCGGCGCCGCCCAATTCCCTTCACCGTCGGGGCTTTCGCAGGCGGAGCGCTGCTCGGCTATTGCGTGGCCGGCGCCTTCGGTGGCGGCGACGACGAGGAGGATTACGACGAGGACGCCGCCTCCTTCGCACGCATCGAGAGCGGCTT
>DATHBF010000611.1:0-4253 GCA_035296285.1 Pyrinomonadaceae bacterium
CCTCGACCGTAATCTTCTCGCCCGAGGCCGAGATGGGCGAGCGCTTCCTCGTGGAGATTTCGCGCGGGTGCTCGCAGGGGTGCCGCTTCTGCTGGGCCGGCTTCAACTACTGGCCGCCGCGCGTCGTCCCGGCGCGCGACATCCTCGCCAAGGCCGAGGCGTGGCGCGGCCGCACCGACAAGATCGGGCTCGTCTCGACGGCCGTCTGCGACCACCCGGAGATAAGCGAGATTCTGTCGGGCCTGCGCGGGATGGGCTACAAGATTTCCGTCTCAAGTCTGCGGCTCGACCAGATCGAGGACGAGTTGCTGGACGCGCTCGTCGAGTCGGGCGACCAGCAGATAGCGGTGGCGCCCGAGACGGGCTCGGACAGGCTGCGGAAGGTCATCAACAAGAACCTGACGAACGACGAGATAGTGGACATCTGCGGCGCCGTCTTCGACCGCGGGATGCTCACCGTCAAGCTCTACCTGATGGCGGGCCTGCCGACCGAGACCGACGAAGACCTCGAAGAGATGGTCACGCTCGTCGCGCGCATCAAGGACCGGATGCTCGAAGCCGGCCGCCGCTTCGGCCGCGCCGGTAAAATCATCCCCGCCCTGAACGGGTTCGTGCCGAAGCCCAACACGCCCTTCCAGTGGGAGCCGATTTGCGAGGAGCGCGAACTGAAGCGCCGTCTCAAGTGGCTTTCTAAAAACCTCGCGCGCATCCCGAACGTCGAGGTGCGCGTGATGTCCGCGCGCGTCGCCCACGAGCAGGCGCTCTTCTCCTCTGGCGACCGCCGCGTCTCGCGCGTCATCGAGGCCGCGGCCCGCCTGCGCGGCGACCTCCCGGCGGCGCTGCGCGAGACGGGCGTGGACGCCGGCTTCCACACCGCGCGACCCCGCGCCTACGAAGAAATCCTCCCCTGGGAGATAGTTGACGCCGGACTCGGCCGCCCCTTCCTCGAACGCGAGCACGAGCGCGCGCAGATCGCTCGCTCGACCGCCCCCTGCCCCTCCGTTGACACCTGCACGCGCTGCGGCGTCTGCCCCACCACCTGGCTCGCCGCCGCCCCGCCCGCCCTCGTCCCCATCCTCGGACGCAAAGTAGCCGCCGCCGCGCACGCCTAAGAACTCATTGCGCGTTGATGAAGCCGCTGCTGCGGGCCGTGTGGTCGAACTTGTACTGGTAGACGTAGAAGGGCATGGACACGGGGCGCTCCCAGCGGACGCGCGCGGCCATGCGCCCGGCCTCGTTCTGCACCGAGACCTGCGTCTCGGCCGGCAGGTCGTACTCGCGCGCCGCCGCCTTCAACTGCGTCTCGACCCACTCGGCCGTCTGCGCCGGCGGGTAGGCCGCCTTGTTGACGGTCTGCTGCATGAAGTCTTTGTAGAGGTAGGCGTTGTAGGCGACGGGCGCGTAGTTGTAGGCGGCGTAGCCGACGAGGGCGATGACGGCGGCGACGATCAGGAAGTTGAGTCGCGCGTCGCCCCTCTCGCCTCGCGGGCGGCAGGCAGGCCGCGGCTCTGTCGGGGTTCTCATGTTGTGGTTGGCCTCTCGGACGTGCGGGATGGCTCGGCTTCAACGAAGCACGGCCCTGATGGATTCGACGACCGCGCGGCCCGGAACCTCCCTTCCGTCCACGATTCGCGCGCGCCCGAGGCGCTCCAGAAGCACCCACTGGACGTGGCCGCCGACCGACTTCTTGTCGCCGCGGAGCGCACGGGCGAGCGCCGCGGCGTCGAGGTCGCTCGCGCGCGGCAGGCGGCCCGCGAGCCGCACCGCGTCGCGCAGGTATTCTAACTCCGCCGCGTCGAGCAGACCTAGCCTGACGGAGATTTCGCCGGCCGCGAGCATCCCGTAGCCGACCGCCTCGCCGTGCCGGAAGCGCCTGTAGGCGGTGACGGCTTCGAGCGCGTGGCCGACGGTGTGGCCGAAGTTCAGGACGCGGCGCGAGCGCGCGTCGGTGCGGGAGACTGACTCGCGCTCGTCGCCCGCGACTATGCGCGCCTTGAAGGCGCACTGCGCGGCGATGATGGAAGCCAGCTCGTCCTCCCTCTCAAACTCTTCCGCGCGCGTTCCCATCGCGAGAAAATTTCGCGTCCGCTCGAAGAGCCTGCGGTCGCCGACGGCGCCCTGCTTGACGGCCTCGCACCAGCCGGCCGTCAACTCGCGCGCGGGCAGTGTTCTTAAAGTCCTCGTGTCAACGACGACGGCGCGCGGCTGGTGGAAAGCGCCGACGAGGTTCTTGCCGGCCGACGTGTTGACGCCCGTCTTGCCGCCGACCGACGAGTCTATCTGCGCGAGCAGCGTCGTCGGCGCCTGCACGAAGGCCACGCCGCGCAGGTAGAGCGCCGAGGCGAACCCCGCCAGGTCGCCCACCACCCCGCCGCCCAAAGCGACCACCGCGTCGCCTCTTTCGAGCTTCGTTTCCGAGAGGAAGGTCAGCGCCCGCTCCGCCGTCCTCAAAGTTTTAAAACGCTCGCCCTCGCCCATCAGCCACGACGAGACCTCGAAGCCCGCGCCGCGCAGACCCCGCACGGCCTCGCCGCCGTAGAGCCCGAAGACGCGCGCGTTCGAGATGAGCGCCGTGCGGCGCGCGCGCCCTCCCAGCCCCTCGCGCGCGAACTCGCCGAGGCGCGCGAGCAGGCCGGAGCCGACGCGCACCTCGTAACCCGCCCCGCCCTTCAGACGCACGGGCACGCTCCGCAAGCCTTCGTCAGACGACATCGCCGCCTTCCAGCACTCCCGTCAAGTCTTCGGCTAACAACTCGAACCCCGACTCGCCCCCCCAGACGAGTCTCGCAAGCTCCTCGACCGCGTAGCGCGCGGCTGTGTTCCAAACGTCAATCAGTTCGTCTCCCGCCGCGCGCGAAAGATGCCAGCGCCGCCCGTGCCTCCCGCGCAAATGCTCGGCGAAGCCGGCCGCGAAGAGGCGCGCGCGTAAGGAGCGGGCCGCGCCGAAGTCCGCGTCCGCGTCGAGCAGGCGCGTCGACGCGGAGTGGCGAAAGCCCGTCGCGGCGCCGAAGCTTGAGACGTACTCTTCGGCGAGCTGCGCCGAGCGCGAGTCCGGCGCGGCGTCGAGCGAGAGCGCGTACTTCAACGCCGCGCACTCGCGCCGCGCCTCGTACAGCTCGACGAGCGCGACGCCGCGCACAACCTCCTCGGCCTCCGTCGCCCGCACGCGCCTGTGCGCGCCCACCCAACCCGCGTCGCGCAGGAGCGACGAGAGAAGCAGGGCGTGCCCCTCGCCCGTCGCCCCGTCCGGGTGGTAAACGAACTCCGGGTAACGCGCGGACTGCTCGGCGGAAGCCCACGCGAACATCTGCGCCCGCCCGCCCTCGCGCAGTGCGCGCCTGTAAAAACTCACGCCGCCGCGCCGCGGGTCCAGCACGAGCCGCACGTCCTCCGGCGGCTTCACGGCGAAGCACGCCGGCCGCGCCGACTTCCCCGCACGCTCCCCCGAGTCCACGCGCAGATTCTTCTGCGACTCGACGCGCACGCCGAGCCCGGCCAGCGTCTCTTTATAGACGGCCGGGAAATCGCCCGCCCCGAAGTACGCGTCCAGGTGCGACGCGCGCGCGAAGAAGAACTCCTCCGCCCGACCCTGCTCGCGCCCGGTTCCCGGCGGCAGCGCCCGCGCCGCCCAACGCGCGAGCGCGGACATGTAAACCGACTCGGTCATTTCAAGAAAAAGTTCGGCGCCCGCGGCGAGCCGCCCGAGGTCAGCGCCCGTGAAGCCCTCGTAGAGCGCACGCCTGCCCTCACGCCCCAGCCCGCGCGTCGCCTCCGACAGGGCGTCGAGACGCGCCGACCGCAGGTCTTCGCACACGCCGGCCGCGTCCTCCCACCGCCGCGCGAGCTCGCGCCGCCGCGCGTCGTCCGTCTCGGAAGCGACGAGGTCCGGCACGTCCTGCGCCGAGACCCTCCCGCCGCCCCACTCGACGAAGCTCGCGGCGGCGCAACGCTTCAACTCCTCGGAGACTTCGGCCGCGCGCAGTTCCGCGTGCTTCGACTCGGCCGCGCCGACGAGCGCGCGCAAGCCCGCGCGCTCAGTCCCGTACTGGTCGGGCGTCTCTTCGAGCGGGCGTCGCAGGTCTTCAATCGCTTCGGCGGTCCAGAGGTCCGCGTAGCGGTCTTCGACCGCGCGCAAATCCGGCTCGCGGGTTATTCCGGCGTGGCTGTCGAATCGCTGCCGCTCGGCGGCAGAGTGGTAGGCGGAGTAGTCGCGGCGGTAGTCGCTCGGGTGCATCTTCGGAGGCTAGGAACGG
>DATHBF010000612.1:0-2718 GCA_035296285.1 Pyrinomonadaceae bacterium
CTGCGGGCGCTCGAACCCTTCGCGCGCCGCCGGATAGACCTCCTCAAGATCGAGAGCCGCCCCATCAAGGGAACGCCCTGGCAGTACCACTTCTATCTCGACCTGCGGGCCGGCGCTTCGGGCGCGCACCTCTCCGGCGCGGGGGCCGTGGAGCGCGCCTCCGTCTGTAGCCTGCGCGACTCGCGTATGACGGCGCGGAAGAGGCGCGCGACCGCGCCGTCGTCGAGCGGCCCGCGGTTGTCGCGGCAGGCGCGTTGGATTACCTCGCGCTCGCGCTCGCGGTCGCAGACGGAGAGGCCCGCCACGCGCTTCGACTCGCCCACGCTGACGGCCAGCCGCGCCCGCTCGTTCAGCAGGCGCAGCAGCTCTTCGTCAATCTTGTCTATCTCGACCCGCCAGTCTTCGATGGTCATCAGCTCGGCTCCCGTCAAACTCCGGCCCGAAAAGGGGCCGGCCGCGACTTCCTTGCTCGAAGGGGGTCGCGGCCGGCCTCGTGCTCCAGTTCCGTGTGCGCTTCGCTTAACTCAGCGCCGCACGCTCGCGCAGCATCGCCCGGCCCGTCCCTCCGCGTAGAGGGGGCGGTAAGTAAAGGCGAAATCATAAAAGCGTGCGTCGCTCATGCCGACGAACATAGTAGGGAGGGGCGCGAAAAACTGTCAAGATTTACGGGGGCGTGCCGGGTTAAATCTATTTATGCGGGGGTAAAAATAATCAATTGGCCGTCGGGCGGCGGTTACTGTAGAGTGCGCCCGCTGAAATTTAAGAGTCGAGGTGGGCGGGCATGGGTGACGAGTGCCAGTGCGGACAGTGTCGCGGCGGTAGGTAAGTAGAAGACGGGAAGGGATTGGCGGGCGCGTGGCCTTCGGGGCCGCGCGCCTTCTATTTTTCGCCGCCTGTACCGTTTTAGTATGCACCTCCCTCAAATTCACGGCTCCCCGCGCGGAAACTGGCGGGGAGGCATCTGGCTCGTCGGTTGCATCCGCCTCATGCGGGGGAGACTGTGTGTACGGGGAGCGTCCTGAGTGAACATGAGAAGCGCGTCGGCCGTCGTCATTCTGCTGGGGGCGCTGCAAACGTCCTGCGTCGTGGTCGGGGGCTACAGCGACGAGGGCGGGTGGTGGGTCTGGCCGGGCAGTTTCGTCTCGCTGATAATCGTCGCCGTGGTGCTCTACCTGCTGTTGAGGCGGCGCAGGTAGGCGGCCTATGAGCGAAGACGTGTCGCGCCGGACACTGCGCGAACTGATAGCGAGGCACGGGGCGGGGCTGTGCAGCGACGCGCGGCGCTGCGAGGGACTTTTGCGCGACCACTGCGGCGAGCACCGCAGGGAGATAAACATCCTGATGGGCGCGCTTGACGAGCGCGTCCCGCTCGACCTCCTGGCGGGCCAAGGCTCGATGCCGCGCGGGCTCCTGCTGTCGCGCCTGTCGAAGCGTCTGGAGGACCAGCTCGCGCTGACCGCCGAGGCCGCGCGCTGGGCCGTGGGTTCGTGGGCGCTGGCCCTCGGCGTCGTCACCGACGCGGAACTGTCGGAGAGGGACGAGGCGGAGGCCGAGAAGCGGAAGGCGGAAGAGAAGCAGGAGGCCGAGAAGAAGAGGGCGGAAGAGAGGCGGAGGGCGGAGGAGACACGCAAGGCGGAGGAGGCGCGGAAGCCGACGGTGACGGCCGCGCCGCCCACTCAGAGGCCGCCCGCTCCGCCTCGCCCGAAGCCGCCCGCTGCGCCGCCTCTACAGCAGCAGCAGCGGCCTTCGCCGCCCGCGGTCAGGCCGGCGGGCGGGAGGCAGCCGGCGCCCGTGCCGCCGGTCGTCACGACGAAGCCGCAGCATCAAAGGCAGGACCCGCGGCCGGGCGGCGGGAAGTGGCGCGGATGTTTGATGGGTTGCGTGCTGCTCGTCATGCTCGCGGTCGCGCTCACGTTCGCTGTGCCTTACGTGGTCACCGTGCTGCAAGAAGAACAGCAGGGCGTCGAGCCGCCGCCGGTGCGGACGCAGTAAGAGCTTTATTAATCGAACAGACTTTCGGGAGGAGAAAAGAGTTATGAGCAGACGACCGGGCGGCGAGCTGGCTTCGAGGCCGCTCCACTTCATATGGATCGCCGACAGCTCCGGCTCGATGGAGCAGGACGGGAAGATTCAGGCGCTCAACACGGCCATCCGCGAGGCCATCCCGCACATGCGCAAGGTGGCCGAGGACAACCCGAACGCGCAGGTCCTCGTCCGCGCCGTCAAGTTTTCGAGCGGCGCGCAGTGGCACATCTCGCAGCCGACGCCCGTCGCCGACTTCGCCTGGACGGACCTCGCGGCCGAGGGCGAGACCGACATGGGCAAGGCGCTCGGGCTCGTCGCCGAGCAGTTGAAGATGCCGCCGATGAGCGAGCGCGCGCTGCCGCCCGTCCTCGTCCTCGTCTCCGACGGCCAGCCGACCGACGACTTCGACGCCGGACTCAAGGCCCTCCTGAACGAGCCCTGGGGCAAGAAGGCCGTCCGCATCGCCATCTCCATCGGCCGCGACGTTGACAACGAAGTCCTGCAAAAATTCATCGGCCACCCGGAGCTGAAGCCGCTGGCCGCCAACAGCCCCGAGGCTTTGGTGAAGCACATCAAGTGGGCCTCGACGGCCGTGCTCAAGTCGGCCTCCTCGCCCGCGGCCGGCGCCGACAAGCCGGCGGGCGTCCCCGACGACGCGGCGACCCCCGTCCCCATCCCGACGGCCGCGCCCGC
>DATHBF010000613.1:0-9480 GCA_035296285.1 Pyrinomonadaceae bacterium
AGGTGCGACCCTTTCAGGGTCGAAAATTTTCTCCCCTGTTCCGGGGGTGGCGCTGCGGCGCTTGCGCGCCTCCGCTTACCCCCGGCTATAGTCGGCGACCCCTTCGGGGTCAAGGGCTTTTATCTACCGTTCCTTCGGGGCTGAGGGGCAGGCTGATCTCCACTAAGAACCCGCCGCCCGGAATGTTGGCGGCCGTGACCGTGCCGCCGTGGAGGCGGACGGCGCGCTCGGTGATGGCGAGGCCGAGGCCGGTGCCGCCCGTCTCGCGGTCGCGCGCGTCGTCCACCCGGTAGAAGGGGCGGAAGATGTCTGAAAGCGCCTCCTCGGGCACGCCCGGCCCTTCGTCGCGGACGCTGATGACGGCGCGGCCCGCCCCGCCCTCGCGCCTGCAAACGAGGGAGACGCGGACGGCCGTCCCCGAAGGCGCGTGCCGGACGGCGTTGCGCACGACGTTCTCGAACGCGCTGCGCAGAAGCATCGCCGCCCCCGACGTTTCGCACGCATCGCACTCCCCCAGCCTCACCCCGCGGTCCTGTGCGCGCGCCTCGAAGTCCGCGTCCTCCGCCACCTCGCGGACGAGCGCCGCGAGGTCCAGCGGCGCGTCCCGCACCGGCCCCGCGCCCGCCTCCCAGCGCGAGAGCGTGAGCAGTTGGCCGATCATCTCGTTCAGGCGCTTCGACTCCAGCTCGATGCGCGAGAGCGCGGACGCGGCCTCGGGGCCGGCCCGCTTGCGCGCGAGGTCGAGCGCCACGGAGAGGCGTGCGAGCGGCGAGCGCAGCTCGTGCGAGATGTCGCGCAGCAGCCGGCGCTGCGCGCTCATCAGCGCCTCGACCTGCGCGGGCGGTTGTTCGCCAGGGGCGGCGGAGGCGGGCCGCTCGACGGCCTGAAGGAGTTCGACGAGGCCGCGGTGCGCTCCGCCGCGCAGGCCCGGGCCGCCGCCCAGGTCGAGCTTGAGGTGGCGCGCGCCAGGGCGCAGTCGCAGGTTTACGCCGTCCTGACGGCCGAGCAGAAGGCCAAGCTCGCCGAGCTGCGCCAGCAGTTCGAGCAGCGCCGCCGGGAGCGCGGCCAGCGCCGCGAAGGCAGGCCCGACGGCGAGCAGTAATCACGAAGGAATCGCACGCGAGGTTCCCCCGGCGGGGGCTTCGGAGGGGTGGCCCGGCTTCACGGCCTTGACACTCCTCCGAAGCCCCCGCAAAACTTTTTGGGCGCGCGAGTGGCGCGAACTCTGGTATATAGTCGGGCGGTTCTGACATCCCTCGCGGTGACTGGTTGAAGAGCGCAAGGATGTTTAAATCGCGCTTCTCGAAAGCGGCCCTCGCGCTGTGCGCCGGCCTCTACCTCTTCCACCTTTCTTTCGTGTGGCGGTACGCCGTCAACGTCCCTTACTTCGACGAGTGGGAGAGTTTCAACCCCGACCAGTTGCCGGCCGGGCTCAGCCTTCGCTGGCTCTTCGCGCAGCACAACGAGCACCGGATGGCGACCAACAAGCTGCTCATCTGGTCGTTGTATCAGGTCAACGGCTGGGACGTGGCGGCGCATCAGGTGCTCAACTTCATCCTCTACGGCGCCCTCGTCGCCTTCGTCATCTACTTCACCACGAAGCTCTCGCCCGAGGCGCCCGACTGGGTCGCCCCGTGCTTCGCCGTCTTCCTCCTCTCGACCGCCGGCATCCAGAACCACGCGATGGCCTACCAGTCGGCCTTCCACTTCTGGCTGCTGTTCTTCCTCGTCTCGGCGCGGGCGCTGTTCGACGCTTCGCAGAGGACGGCGGCGCTCGCCGCGGGCTGCGCGGCCTCCGTGCTCTCCATCTACTCGCTGGCGTCGGGCGTCGTCTCGTCGGTCGTGCTCCTCGCCGGCTTCGCGCTGTTCAAGGCTTCGCGCGCTTACGGGTCGGGGGGAGGCGCGGCGCGCGGGAGGGAACTGCTGCAACTGCTGCTCGTGACGGCCGCGATAGGCGGGGCCGTCGCGCTCTGGCTGGCGGGTTACGCGAAGCCCCCGCAACACCCGCGGCTCGCCGGGCCGTTCGGCGCGGAGTTCTGGGACTACTTCCTCAACGTCCTCTCCTTCTGCTTCGGCGTGGACTCTTTCTCGAAGGCGGCCGGCGTCGTCTGCCTCGTCGTCGTGCTGACCCCGGTCTGCGTGCCCTTCGTCAAGGGGGGGGCGGAGTCGTCGCCGGAGAGGTGGGCCGCTCTCTCGACGGCGGCGTGCCTGCTGGCCGTGCTGGCGTCGGTGGCGGCGGGGCGCGCGGCCTTCGGCGCGGCGCAGGCGAAGAGTTCGCGCTACGCAGAGTTCGGCATGGTGCTCGTCCCGCTGGCGGCCGTCTCGTGGGCCGGTCTGCTGCGGCATAACAAGAGGATGGGGGCCGACCTCCTCATCATGCTCTGGGCGGCCCTCTTCGCCGCGTTCCTGAACAACTGGAGGTTCAGAGACTACAGGGTCGAGCACGCGGGGAGGCTGAAAGGCGTCGAGTGCGTCAGGTCGTATTACCTCGCGGGCGGCGATGGCCTCTGCCCGGTGCTTTACCCGGCCCCGCTGGCCGAGAGGCTTGAGTCGGCGAAGAAGCTCGACGCCGCCTTCTACCGCGACCTGAACTTGCCGGCCGGCGGCGGCGAAGTGAAGTGAGCGCGGCCGCGACGTTCCCGCGGCTGCCGGGACGGCTTATAATGGCGCAATGCGTTTGTCCGTCGCCTTGTGTACTTACAACGGCGAGCAGTACCTCGCGGAACAGCTCGACAGCCTGGCGGCGCAGGCGCGGACCCCGGACGAGCTCGTCGTCTGCGACGACCACTCGACGGACCGCACGCCCGACATCGTCCGCGACTTCGCCGCGCGCGCGCCGTTCCCCGTCCACCTGCACGCGAACCCCGACAACGTCGGCTCGACGCGCAACTTCGACCGCGCCGTCGGCCTCTGCCGCGGCGAAGTCATCGCCCTCTGCGACCAGGACGACGTGTGGCACCCGCGCAAGCTCAGTCGCTACGAGGAGGTCTTTTCGACAAAGCCCTCGGTCGGGCTCGTCTTCACGGACGCGGAGGTGGTGGACGAGCGGTTGAGACCGACGGGCGCGCGCCTCTGGGACGCGACCTTCGACCCCGAGTCGCGCCGGCTGATGAAAGAAGGCCGGGCCTTCGACGTGCTGGCCCGGCGCAACGTCGTCACCGGCGCGACGATGGCCTTCCGCTCGCGCTTCCGCGAGCTGGCGCTGCCTATCCCTTCGCACGTCGCCTGCATCCACGACGGCTGGATCGCCCTGACCGTCTCGGCCGTCTCAGAGGTCGAGGCTCTGGCCGAGCCGCTCATCAAATACCGGCAGCACGCGGGCCAGCAGATAGGGCTCGGCGCGGCCGGGGCGTCGCGTGACGACGCCCCGGCCGGGCGGGCGTGCTATTACGCGGGCGAGGCGGAGAAGCTTGAGCGGCTGCGCGAGAGGCTGCTGGCCGCACGCGGCTTGTGCGAGGGCTTGCGCCCGCCGCTCGACTCGCAGATCAAGCGGGCGGGCGAGCTGGCGGCCCACTACCGCGTGCGCGGCGTCGTCCTGAAGCGCAGGCGCGAGCGTTTGCCGCTCGTCCTGAAGGAGCTGCTGACGCTGCGCTACCACCGTTACTCGAAGGGGCTTTCGAGCGCCGCCCTCGACCTTCTCCGCTGACGCCGGCCCCGGCCGCGTAAACTTATGCCGACCTCGACGGGCGACCCCGAACAAGTGTCTGTGCCGAGCGCCGCGCGGCGGCTGCTGTCTTCCCTGTGGCGTCACCCGCCCTCCCTGCGCAATCTGGGCGGGAGGATTGTGCGCGTCTGGCGCAGGTCGGGGGCGCGCGGCTTCAAGCTCTGGATGGACGACCGGCTGCGCGAGTACCACGACCGCGCCGCCTACCGCGCCTGGGTCGAACAGCACGACACGCTGACCGACGCCGACCGTCGCCGCATCGCCGAACTCTCCGAGGCGCTGCCGCGCAAGCCGCTCATCTCCATCCTCATGCCCGTCTACAACGTGGACGAGGTCTGGCTGCGGCTCGCCCTGGAGTCCGTGCTGCGGCAGCTCTACACGCGCTGGGAGCTGTGCGTGGCCGACGACCGCTCGACGAGGCCGCACGTGCGCCGCGTGCTCGAAGAGTACGCGGCCAGGGACGCGCGCGTGCGCGTCGTCTTCCGCGAAGAGAACGGGCACATCTCGCGCGCCTCTAACACGGCGCTGGGGCTGGCCCGCGGCGACTACGTCGCGCTCCTTGACCACGACGACGAGCTGGCCGAGCACGCCCTCTACCTCGTCGCCCGGAGCTTGACGCCCACCCCGAGGCGGACCTCGTCTACAGCGACGAGGACATCATCGAGGACGGCGCGCGCGTCAGCCCCTTCTTCAAGCCCGACTGGAGCCCCGACTTCCTCCTCTCGCTCAACATGATCTCGCACCTCGGCGTCTACAGGACTTCGCTGCTGCGAGACATCGGCGGCTTCCGCGAGGGCTACGAGGGCAGCCAGGACTACGACCTCGCGCTGCGCGTCACCGAGCGCGTCCCCGCGTCGCACGTCCGCCACGTCCCCCACGTCCTCTATCACTGGCGACGCATCCCCGGCTCTGTGGCGCTCGGCGCCGGCGAGAAACAGTACGCGCACTCGGCCGCGCGCCGCGCCATCGCCTCGCACCTTGAGCGCAAGGGCGTCGAGGCCGAAGCCGCCGACGGCCCCGGCGTGCTTCACAGGGTCGTCTACCCCGTCGCTTCGCCGCCGCCGCTCGTCAGCGTGATTCTCGTGGCGCGGGCCGGCGACGCGGCCGAGGCGCTTCTCGCGCGGACCCGTTACGAAGCGGTCGAGGTGTCGTTAATCGAGGAGGCCGCGCCCGCCCTGATAAACGCGGCGGCGGCCGGGGCGCGGGGCGAGCTGCTGTGCGTGATGGCCGAGCCCCTGAGGCCGGCCGACGGCGGTTGGCTGCGGGAGTTGGCGGGTCAGGCGCTCAGGCGGGAGATAGGGGCCGTGGGCGCCAAAATCCTCCGCCCGGACGACACCATCAGCCACGCCGGCCTGATACTCGGGGCCGGCGGCGTGGCCGCACCCGCGCACGAAGGCTTCCTCGGCCACAGCTTCGGCCACAACGCGCGCACGCGCGTCACTCAGAACTTCTCGGCCGTCAGCGGCGCCTGCCTCGTCACGCGCCGCGCGGTCTTCGACGAGGCGGGCGGCCTCGACGCGGCCGGCCTGCCCCGGCTCTACTGGGACGTGGACTTCTGCCTGCGCGTGCGGCGCCTCGGCTACCGCGTGCTCTGGACCCCTTACGCCGAGCTGTACGAGACGCCGGGCCGCGCCCGAACGGCCGCGCCGCCGGAAGGGCAGGAGGAGGAGGCCGCCCGCATCGAGGGCCGCTGGGGCGAGGTTCTGCTCAACGACCCTTACTACAACCCCAACCTCAGTCTTGAGCGGGCGCACTTCGCCGTCGCCGTCCCCCCCCGTTTCAAGAAGCCCTGGGCTTAAGCCGAGTCAACCCCCGGCACGCCTTACAAAACTTTACAAAAATAGGACTCAATCTCTACACGGGGCACGCGGGCGCGGCATCTAAAGGCCGCACGCATCAAACGACCTTGAAGGGTGGGCCGCTGTCATGAAACGATTCCTTGTATTATTCGCGGGCGCGCTGCTCGCGCTTTCCCTACAGGCCACGGCGCTGGGCCAGACCGCCGAAAAGGTTGACGTGGCGGCCGTCGTCCGCGCCTTCACGGCGAAGGAGACGGAGTTCCGCAAGGCGCTCAACCAGTACACCTTCAAGCGCGAAGCCGTGATGCAGACCATCGGCATGGGCGGGCAGGTGACGGGCGAGTACCGCCGCTCCTCCTCGTTCACCTTCGACGCCGAGGGCACGCGCAACGAGCGCATCACACACTTCCCCGTGCCGACGCTCACCGAGATCACCTTCACGAACGAAGACCTCGAAGACCTCGGCGGCATCCAGCCCTTCGCCCTCGAAGCCTCGAAGATGGACCGCTACAACTTCAGCTACGTCGGCCGCGAGAAGGTTGACGAGCTCGACACCTACGTCTTCGACGTGGGGCCGAAGGTCATGCCGAAGAGCGAGCGCGAGCGTTTCTTCCAGGGGCGGGTCTGGGTGGACGATAAGGACTTGCAGGTCGTGAAGGTGCGCGGCAAGGGCGTGCCGGAGGGCAAGCAGCGGTTCCCGACCTTCGAGACCTACCGCCAGCAGATAGACGGCAAGTTCTGGTTCCCCGTCTACACCTCCGCCGACGAGGAGCTGGTCTTCAAGAACGGCCACGCCGTCCACATCAGGCTGGTCGTCCGCTACACCGAATACAAGAGGTTCCAGGGCAGGGTCCGCGTCATCGAGGAGGGCGACCCCGGCGACCTGCCCGACGAGACGCCGAAGAAGCCGTAGGTCTGACGGAGGGGGGCGACGGATGTGTAATTCGTCGCTCATCCTTCACCGTTCGTCGTCCCCCCTGTCGGCCATGCCCATGCTGTGCGCGCCGAAGTGGCGCCCGAGGGCTCGCACCTCGCGCTCCGCCTGCGGGAGCAGCCGGCGCCCGCGCCGTATCGAGACGTACTCCATCAGCGGGCTCGCGAAAAGCTGGCGGACCGACGCCAGCGGCCCCAGCGTCTTCGGGACGTAGATTTTCCGCTGCCGCCTCTCAATCGCCCGGACGAACGCCGCGGCGCACTCGCCCACCGGCGTCAGCCTGCCGAAGGGGCCGGGCAGCGTCTTCAACACCTCGTTGAAGCTCTGCAAGTCCCGCTTCGCGTCGCGCACGAGGTCCGTGTCAATCCACGAGGGGTGGGCGACGCCCACCGCCACGCCCCTGTCCGCCACCTCCAGCCTGAGGACGTTGCCGAACTGCTCGACGCCGCTCTTCGCCGCCGCGTAGGTCGAGATGCCCGCCAGCGGGGCGAGCGCCGCGGCCGAAGAGACCAGAAGGTAATAGCCGCCGCGCGCCGAGACGTGCGGCAGCGTCGCGCTCACCGTCCGCACGACCCCGATCAGGTTCACCTCGATGGTCCGCACGAGCGCCTCGACGGGCGTGACGGCGACGGTGCCGTTGCAGGCGATGCCGGCGTTGGCGATGACCACGTCAACGCCGCCCAGCGCCTCGACCGTGCCGGCGACGGCGCGTTCGAGCGTCTCCTGCTTCGTCACATCGCACTCGAACCAGACGTGGCCCCCGCCTAGCTCCGCGGCCAGCGCCTTCAGCCGCTCCGGCTCAAGCCCGACCAAAGAGAGTCGCGCGCCGCGCGCCGCCAACTGCCGCGCCGTCTCCGCGCCGATGCCCCGCGCCGGCCCCGTGATGAGCACGACCTTTCCCGAGACGTTGTAGGTCATGAAGGATTCCTCCTGGCGTCCATAAAGACGCGCGGATTATAGCGCAAGGAGCCGTTTGAGCCGCCCTGCGTTTCGGACGGCGTTGCCGCCGCCGTCGTTGTTGAAGTAGACGAGCACGTCGCGCCCCTGCGCCTCCCACTCGCGCACGCGCGCGGCCCACCAGCGCAGGTCGTCGTCCGTGTAGGAGCCGCCGTAGAGGTGCCCGCGGTCGGGGCCGTGCAGGCGCGCGTAGACGAACCCGGCCGTCGCGCGCAGGACGCACGGCAGGCCCGCCCCGCTCATCACGCAGTAGGCGGCGCCGCGGCTTTCGAGCAGCGCGAAGACCTCCTCGCGGTGCCACGAAGGGTGGCGGAACTCGACGGCCACGCGCAAGCCTGCCGGCAGGCACGCGAGGAAGTAAGCGAGCCTCGCGTGGTCGTATCCGAGGGCCGGCGGCAACTGCACGAGCAGCACGCCCCTCTTGTGCCGCAAGCCCGACAGGTCGCGCGCGATGCGCCCCACCCACCTCTCCGGCGCGTAGAGCTTCGAGCCGTGCGTCAGGCCGCGCGGGGCCTTAACGCCGAAGAGGAACTCATCGGGCGTGCGCTCGAACCACGAGCGGAAGGCCCGCGCGCCGGGCCAGCGGTAGAACGTGCTGTTGACCTCGACCGTCCGGAAGTGACGGACGTAAACGTCGAGCCGCCCGCGCGGCGGCGTGCCGTGCGCGTAGAGCACGCCCTCCCAGTGCGCGTAGCTCCAACCGGAAGTGCCGACGAAGACAGTCACCCTTAAATCATCACTTTTCAGTGTGGTGCTCGGCGAGGGCGACGCGCTTGAGGTAGGTCTCGCGGGCGAGGGCCGCGTCTTCGAGGAAGTGCGGCAGCTCGCGGAGCGTGAGGGCCTGCGGGCCGTCAACGAGCGCCGCGTCGGGCGCCGGGTGGAAGTCCGCGAGGACCATGTTGGCGCCCGCGACGACCGCCTGCGCCGTGACGTGCATGATGTCGAGGATGCGGTCGGGGCCGCGGTCGCGCGTGCCGACCGAGTGCGAGGGGTCGATGCAGACGGGCATCCGCGTCAGGCGGCGGACGACCGGGACGTGGGCGAAGTCAACGAAGTTGCGGTGCGGGTCGCCGATGTTGGTCTTCATGCCGCGCAGGCCGAAGACGACCTTGCGGTTGCCCTCGCTGGCGAGGTACTCGGCCGCGTGCAAAGACTCGTCGAGCGTGATGCCGAAGCCGCGCTTGAGGAGGACGGGGAACTCGCGCTGGCGGCCGACGATCTTCAGCAGCTCGAAGTTCTGCGTGTTGCGCGTCCCGATCTGGAGCATGACGCCGGTCGGGTTCCCCGTCGCCTCCAGCGCCCCGCGAATCTCCTCGATGTGCGACTCGTGCGTCACCTCCATGGCGATGACGCGGACGCCGTACTTGCCCGCCAGCTCGAAGACGTAGGGCAGGCACTCGCGGCCGTGGCCCTGGAAGGAGTAGGGCGAGGTGCGCGGCTTGTAGGCGCCCATGCGCGTGCAGACCTGCCCGGCGTCCCGGAGCGCGCGCATCACCTGCTCGACGTGCCCGCGCGTGTCGACGGCGCAGAGGCCGGCGAAGACGTGGAAGGTGTCCTGGCCGAAGCGTTCGCCCTGGTACTCGAAGTGGGTCGGGCGTTCGTCGTGCTTGTGGCGGCCGATGATGCGGTACTGCTCCGAGACGCGGACGGCGCGCTCGACGCCGGGCAGGTCCATCACGTCCGAGAGCGAGACGGCGGCCGTGTTGCCTATCAGGTAGACCTCCGTCAGACACTGCTCGGCGCCCTGCTCGCGGTGGACGCGGGCGGTGATGTTGGGAAGCCTTCGGAGGCGGGCCATGAGCTGGCGGTACGTCTCGCCCTCGGGGTCGATGTTCGGCTTGAGAATGAGAATCATGGCTTTTAAGAAGTTGTCAGTTATCAGTTTTGCCTTTACTGGTGGCTGACGGGCTTTCTTCGGGCGGGCGGGCCGAGCGGTAGCTGCCGAGGACGCGGACGCTGTCGGCGCGCTCGCGCAACTCTTCGAGCGCGCCGGAGAGGTGCGCGCCCGAAGCGCCGGCCCGCAGGTCGAGATAGAAGTGGTACTGCCAGGGCGTTCCCTTGATGGGGCGGCTCTCGATCTTGAGGAGGTCTATCCGGCGGCGCGCGAAGGGTTCGAGCGCCCGCAG